>JAFDCZ010000300.1 GCA_019312665.1 Deltaproteobacteria bacterium
CCTGGAGCATCACTCGGAGACCTGTATGACGACGCGCGTTGGCTACATCGGACTCGGCGACATGGGCTTGCCCATGGCTTCGCACCTCGTGCCGGCTGGCTTCGAGACGACCGTTTGCGACCTGGACGATTCGAAGGTGCAGGAACTCGTGGAGGGTGGCGCGAGGGCGGCAGCGAACGCGCGAGAAGTGGGCGAGCGTTCGGACGTTCTATGCGTCTGTGTTCCGGCGGACGCGCATGTACGAGCGGTGCTCATCGGAAAGGATGGTGCGTTGGAGGGCGTGGCGCCTGGCACGCTGATCGCCATTCACAGCACCGTGTTGCCCGAAACGATCAAAGAAATGGCCGAGGCCGCCGAAGCGAAGGGTTGCAAGGTCATCGACGCTTGTGTCACGGGCGGAGCCCACGGAGCAGCAGCGGGCGAACTCACCTTTCTGGTTGGCGGCGAAGACGCATCCGTCGAGAAAGCGCGACCTGTCCTAGACGCGAGTTCCAAGGCGATCGTGCACGCGGGGCCCCTCGGAAGTGGCGCCAAGCTCAAGCTTGCCGTGAACACGCTGACTTACATCCAGTGGGCGGCCGCCCGCGAATCGTTTCTTCTGGCGAAGGCTTCGGGGCTCGATCCGGATGTGTTCATCGAAGCCGTGCGTTCGAACGGCCAGCTTACCGATCTGCAGCTGCGCTTCCTGGGCCTGCACCGAATGCCCGAAGAGGCAGCCTCGAGCGAAGCCTTCCAGGCCTTCAGTCGCCTTCAGATGCACACTGCCGAAAAGGACCTCGCCCACGCGCTCGAACTGGCACGCAAGCACGGCCTCGCGATGCCCACGGCTGGTCTCGTCTCCCAGGACATGGCGCGGATCTACCGGGTGAAGGACGAGGGACGGCGCTAGCGGATTCTGGTTCGTTGGTTCATGTGCCTCGAAGCGTGCGGCGCTGCTCGAAGACGAAATTGGCACCTCGACTGAAGCGCGCGAGCTTCAGCTCGGTTGGCTCTTCCTGGGGTTCGGACGCAGCATCGATGATGACGTCCCAGGCGAAGTGCGCGTCAGTAGGGTTCGCGACGGGCCGGCAGCGCGCGCGGGGATTGACCGCGCCGGCGATCGCATCCAAGGCCGGATGGCAGTCGGGCCCGAGCCCCGCGAGCCAGGAATACGAATCTCCTTCGTGAAGCGCCGCGCAATCACCCAGGCTCAGCCGGGCCGACAAAGGCCCAGTCACATCGACGTGAAGGTCGATGTAGGTTCGCGGGTGGAAATGAGGATGGAGCTGGAAGACCTTCGCAACCGCGTCGATGCCGTCACCCTCGATCGCCATTGCCTCGTGGAGCCGATGGGCAGCCAACGCCGCGGCACCAATCCACTGGCGCCGGCCCAGATCGACTGCGACCTCGTCGTTCTTGCGTTCCGCGACGTTCAGCATCAGGGCGCGCGCGAGCAGATGCGCTTGGACACTGGCTTCCTGGCAAACCACCAGCAATGCCCGATGGCCCAGATCCTCCAGCTGGAAGCCGGGATCAAATGGGCCTGAATAGTCTTGCCAGCCTCCTGCTTCGAGGCACCTCTCGGGCAGCACGATCGGAATCGATGCGATCTTCGTCGCTTGCATCCGCACCAGGTTCGGATGCTGCTCGTAGGGCCGGGCCTCCCCGTCGATGAACACGGACCAGCGACAATGCGGAACTCGCCCCTCAGGACGACGCGGCGGACGGTGGATGGGCCGCATCTTCATCCGCGGGTTCGTCGCGGCCGCGGTCGCGTCGAAGGTGGGATCCTCGATGTCATGGCACATGCGTTTGACGAGCTTCTCGCCAAACGGCTCGACGTCCATCAGCGCACCGCAATGGGGCAGCCAGAACTCGCCGTATTCCGCGTGGTCGAGCTGGAACTGGAAATCCATGAACTGAGGCGGAGCGCCGATATCGAGCTGAAGATTCTTGAACACCGTGCCAACGTCATGCCCTTCGAAGCCGAGCGCCTTCTGCATACGCAAGGAGTAGATCGGGCTGGCTCCCATCCACTCGTCGATGGAGAGTTGGAGTTGGGCCTCTTCGCCGAGCAGTTGCATCGCAAGGGGCAACCCGACTCGATCCTGCAGATGCCCGATCAGCAGATACTCCCTGCCGAGATGGCAGAGCGCCTGGCGAGAAAAGCTCGCGAGTGTGACATCCGGATCGAAGGCTCCGGAGTAATCCGGGCGCAGCTGCGCCGGCAACCGCTACGCCTCCCGGTCGACGAGCGTCGAGAACCAGTCGAACTCGCTACGTCGGACCCAGCCTGGCATCTTCGAACCCTTCTTCATGCGCTCCAGCATGGCGGGCGGGAGCTGGCCGTTCTTCGACATCGCACCGAATACCGTGCCGGCGTTGATGTGGTCGAAGAAATCCCGCTGCCAGGCCCATTGGAAGCCCCCCGCATAGCGAAACCATGAGCCGCCCGTACCATGGATCTCGTAAGGCACGCCCTCCGGATCTTCGATCGGCGCGACCTGCCGCCAGATCCCGATGAACTCACCTTTTTGATCGTCGATGAGGGTACGTACATAGGGATACGTCCACTGCTCGAGCCCTTCCATCTCCGTACCGAAGACCCAATCGTGGATCTGCTTGCGGCCTCGCGCGACGAACTCCCAATTCGGCCCGTTGTTCCAGCTGTAGATCGCATCCTCGGTATAGAACTCGGACATCTTCGACCAATCACCCGTGGCTCCGGCCTCGTTGTTGGCCGCCACCCAGCGGCGCACCATCTCTTCGATCTCTTCACGCGGAAACGCGGACATGAAAACTACTCCTCGATGGAAAGAGCCCGGGTTGGGCAGTAGCGAACAGCGGCTTCCGCCTTTTCGCGGAGCGCATTTGCAGGGCTCGCCATGCGCAGGGCCACCTTCGATTCGCCGTCCTCTTTGCGCTCGATGTCGAAGATTTCCGGCGCCTCGTTCGCACAGACGCCATGGCCCTGGCAGAGATCCAGATCGACACGCAAGCGAAAACCGCCCGCGGAGAGATCCGATGCCGTCTTCACCGCGCTTCCGGCTGAGACGGGACGCCTCTCTTCTCGCTTGCGATATCGCACGTGGCAGGGCTGGCGAACGGCAACGACCATCTTCGACAGATCGTTCCGGTAGCTATCCTTCGGCTGAGCCAGCTCGAACTCGTAGCGTCGAAGCAGGATGGAAAAGATCGCCTTCAGCTGCATCATCGCAAAAGCCGCGCCGACACATCGATGACGCCCTGCACCGAAGGGCAGCCATGTGAACGATTGCCGATCCTCCTCACGCCCGGGCAGGTAGCGTTCGGGTTCGTAGCAATCCGGATCCGGAAAGTGTTCGGGGAGCCGATTCGAAACCGCCGGAGACGCCGCTGCCAGATGCCCGGCTGGAATCGTCCAATCCTTGTAGTCGAAATCGATCATCACCTTGCGCATCAGGATGACGAGAGGTGGATGGAGGCGAAGGCTCTCCTTCAGCGCGCATTCCAGCAGTGGGATTTCCCGAAGTGCCTGGTAGCTGACGTCACGGCCGTCCGCGTAGATCTCATCGAGCTCGGAAACGACCTTCTGCATCCAATCCGGATTCAGCA
>JAFDCZ010000301.1 GCA_019312665.1 Deltaproteobacteria bacterium
GTTCGTCTCCGGACGAACCTCCGCGGCGATGAGGGCTATCTCTATCGGGTGAACTGGTCCCCCAGCGACTCGCGCGCGCTCCTGCTGGCGTACCTCGAGGAGGCGAACCGTATTGCCCGTTCGCCCGTCTGGTACAACGCTTTCGATCACAACTGCACCACCACGATCCGGTTCCACGCCCGCCAGATCGGCATGGCGCGCGCGTTGAACTGGCGAGTCCTCGTGAACGGCAAGGGCCCAGAGCTGCTCTACATGCGCGGGGTGGTGAACACGACCCTGCCGTTCCCGGAACTGAGGTCGCGGAGCTACGTCAACGATCGCAGCCGAACGGCCGGGAGGGCGGCAGACTTCTCGCAGCGCATTCGCGAAGGGCTACCGACACGCCCGCCCCCGGACAAGGAACGGCGACGCCGGTGAGCTGAATTCAAAGGGAGTCGGAGAAGGTCGCAGGTGGCCTTCCCGGCGCTCAGGTGACAGGGATTCAACCGTGGGGGCTCTGTGTAGGGTGGCGCAAGCCGCCGTTGAAGAACCTGCTTGGCCGTCATTGGCTGCGGGTGGACGGTGGCTGGGATGGGCCTATTGGCCCGATGGTACGTGTTTCGATTCCCCGGCGGCCTATCAACCAACATCTCGGAGATGTTTATGTTCTCCGGTGTCTTTCCTCCAATTCATCCGCGACGTTTGACGAGCTGATTGCAGCCGTGGAAGCCGTGGGTGCAGATTCGCGTGTCGCAACATGGCGGCGTGTGGCGGCGGTTGTCCGCACCCGGAATCGGAAATTCTGTAGGGATCACAGTTTCTTACGCCGTTTCCGGTTCAGCCCCCGAAGCTGGGGGGGGAGCTGCGAGCGATTAGCGAGCAGCGAGTGGAGCAGGTGGACGAGCGCAGCTCGTTCGCCTGCGACCGGACGCGCGTTCGCGGGCAAGCGAAGCTTGCCAAGCGCTTGCGACTGCGTCGCCGCGAATCGCGCCCGGGTCACCGTCTTTTCGCATAGTTACGAGGGCGGCTGCTTGTTGATCGGGTCGATTTGGTTCGGTCTGGTTCGGTCTTGGTTCGGTCCACGTTCGTGAAGCTGAGATCGGCTTCAACCTGAGGCATGACGTGGCGGTACGTGTCCTCGATGACCTTCACACTTGCGCCCACCCACTCTGGGATTCGTGTAACCGGCGTCCCTGCCTCAAGTGCCCACGTAATGAAGGTGTGCCGGGTGCAATGGAACTTGAGCGGCCGAACGCCCTTTGGCAGTGCTTTGCGCCTCACTCTCTCCTGGCGCTAGCGATAGAAGTAGCGCTCGGTGGCGTCGAGCAGGACGCGCAGCGAGTCGTCGACCTCGTCGAGTTGCCGGGGAGAGATCGGCTGTAGGAGATCCCTGGTGCGGGTGAGGAAGATCTTGAAGATCTCCTCCTGCAGCTCGAAGCCCTCGTCGGTGAGGGTGACCAGCGTGCTGCGCCCGTCGTCGGGAGCCGGTGCGCGCTTGACCAGGCCGAGCTTCTCGAGGCGCTTGAGCATCTTGGTCATGCCGCCGGACGAGTGCTCGAGGTCCGTGTAGAGCTCGCTCGGCGAAAGCTCGTAGGGGGCGCCCGCGCGCTGGAGGGTGGCGAGAACGGCGTAGTCGTTGTGGCCGAGATCGAAGGGCTCGAGCGTCTCCCGCTGGAAGGTGTCCATCAACACGCCGAGGCGTACCAGCCTCGTGATCGGCGACAGCGTCGACGTATCCACGTCGGGATAGTCCCGCGCCCACGCCTCCGAAAGCTCGTCGATCCAGTCCATGATTCCCCCAACCTCCCGACCCGCAGGCGCATCCTCTACCGCACCCAGGGACTGGCGGGCTCGGCAATTATAGCTTGCGCGAAAGCTTTCTCAAGCTATAATATCGCCGTGGACCATGTTCGATCCCGGGCGGCAGGCTGGGCTGGCAAGGGAGGTAATGAGCCATGTTGTTTCGATCTACGGGCCTCGGAAAGCGTGAACTGGTTGCCGAGATCACCGGCATTCATCGCCAGGGCGACTACCTGATCATGGAGGTGCAGACCACCGAGCCGGTCAGCTGGAAGATCCGCGGCGGTCTCTCCTGGAAGGATCTGAGAACCCTCCTCAAGGAGACCATGAAGCTCTCGGTTCTCGTCTTCTTCATGAAGCCCGCGAGCTGGTTCCGAAAGCCACGGCACCCGGGCGAGTTCTAGTCCCCGTGGCACTGCATCTCCTAGGCGCCACTCCACCCCACCCACCTGGCGAGGGATCCGATGGCTGACCAGACCTTTGACGCCGTGATCGTAGGCGGCGGCAACAAGGCTCTTCTGCTCGCGCTCTATCTGACCAAGTACGGCGGCATGAGTGTTGGCATCTTCGAGCGAAGACACGAGATCGGAGGCTGCCTCGCCACGGAAGAGCTCTCGGCGCCGGGCTTTCGCGGCAACACCCACGCCAACATCATCCTCCCCTGGTACTACGCGCCGATCTGGCGCGACTTCCCCGATTTCTGGGAGTACGGAGCGCGCTGGGATCAGCACACCTGCAGCGACGGCTTCGTGTTCAAGGACAAGGGCAACTGCCTCGCCATCTACAGCGACAAGCACGACCCGAACCAGGAGCGGACTCTCAAAGAGATCGCCCGCTTCTCGGAGAAGGACGCAGACACCTGGCAGAAGCTGTGGAGCGTCGCGAACAGCGACGAGCTCATGCGCGTGACCACCGATATGCTGTACCGGCCCGCCGAGGAGCGGGCCGCCCCCGAGGTCGCGGCCCGCCAGGCGGCGCTCTTCCCCAAGCTCGCCGAGGCGGGCTTCGCCCCCGATTCACTCACCATGCAGGCCAGCGCCCTGCGCGCCGCGTACGAGTGGTTCGACAGCCCCGAGCTGCAGTCCTGCATTCTGCGCTTCGCGGTCTCGTCGGCCGTCGATATCAACGATCCGGGAACCGGCATGAACGTGATGGGCATGGCCGGGGTGCTGCCGACCATCGGCTTCAACCGGGGCGGTACCCATCAGATCGCCCACGCCGCGCATCAGCTCCTGGTCCAGATGGGATGCAAGTTCTTCACCAATGTGGAGGTCGAGAAGGCGATCATCGAGAACGGCACCGCCACCGGGATCCGGCTGGCGAATGGCAGCGAGATCGCGGCGCGCAAGCTGGTGGTGAGCACCCTCTCTCCGAACCAGCTCATCTTCGATCTGATCGGCGAGGAGCACGTCCCCAGCCGGCTGAAGCGGCGGGTACAGCTGCTCGAGGACACCTTCGGCTGCCTGATGTGGTACAGCTTCGCCGTCCACGAGGCCCCGAGCTACGTCGCCGAGGCGTTCAACCCGGACATTCACGAATGCCAGTGGCTGGGCCTGCAGCCCGACCCGGACCCCATGCACATCGCGCGCGAGTGCCTCTACCAGAAGCTGCGCAAGTTCCCACCCCTGGAAGACTACGCAAACACGGTGGGCTGCCACAGCCTGGTCGATCCGAGCTTTGCGCCGCCCGGCAAGCACGTGGTGTACAACGAGCAGCTCGGGCCGCCGGCCACCGCCTACAGCGAGAAGGAGTGGCTGGAGATCAAGAAGCGCTACGCGGACGAGCTCATCACG
>JAFDCZ010000302.1 GCA_019312665.1 Deltaproteobacteria bacterium
GATATTCATGCGATCCAGAGCCCTTGGCAGTGCCCAGAAGCTAATTGGAGACGTGAAGCGCAGCAGGTTCCAAGTAAGGGTCCCGAGTCGCGTGGACGATTGCGGAAGAAAGGGCAAAAACTTGCGGCGTGCGGATACCAGCTCGATGGCGATCTCCATGCTCGTGTAACCGTAGTTGCGCCGAGTATCGGGGCGCGTGAAGCCCGCTCGCGCGAACAGCGCGCGGTATTCGTCGACGGTGCGGTAGACCGCCTGATAGTCCCCGGTCGCGGTGCGCCGACTGTGAGGAACTGTGCTCTCCCTGAGGAGGATTGAGCCGGAGCTTCCGATGCGACCTTTGAGCTCTGTGAGCAGAGCGACGACGTCGTCGTCATTCAGGTACATGCAGAGGCCCCCGAGAAACACGAGCTGAAACTCACCATCGGGCAGGTCGACTCGAACATCGCCCTGCACGATCGACACGTTCGGCGCGTTCCGAGTGCACTGGCGCGCGGCTTCGACCATCGCCGTGCTGCCCTCGATCCCAACGACGCGAGCGTACCGATTTGCGAAAACAGACGTCCATGCACCGGCTCCGCACCCGACGTCCAGGACGCTGGCGGACTTGGGAATGGCATCCAACCAGTCCGCGATCGTTCGCTGTTCGACCTCGAACCGATAGCGCAATGCGCTCGCGGGCAGGTCCTGGTCGTGTGCCATGTAGCTAGCGGCCTCCGATGCGCCATCGGCTGCGTCGTCGAAGTAGCGTTGAACGGCCTTGTAATCGATCGAGTCTTTCATGTGTGATATCCCAGGTGGCGCCCCGGCTGGCGGCGAAGTCCAACAGCGGGGTCGTGAGGCGTAGCAGGTGGCACGCCGAACTGCATGAAGGAGTCCCGCCGACCAAGCCGTGCTTGCGTCGCGAGATGGCAGCGTACTGAATTCCGTCCGTTACTGTTCCAATTGAATCGCCAGGGGATTGTCGGAGACCCCTGCCTTCCCCGCCGTTGTAATGATTCTGAGGTGATTCAGGTCAAGTTTGTGTTGCCACTTCGTTCGAAGCTTCCCGATGGCCTTCTACGACCGCGCTTTGCCTCACTTTGCCAAGTCAGGTGCGCCGAGAAGCGTCTGAGAACATCTCACGCCACCATTCCCTTGCTTCCTGAACCGTGCGTCGCATGGGGAGCAGCGGCAGCTGAGAGTCGCGAAGCCTCGGTCCTGCCGGGGGGCGTCAGGGGAGCGGCCGGGAGGCCGCGAGTGCAATGGGAGCAGGGGTTTGGGGCAGGGCGCTCGAGAGTAGTGCGCGCTTCGGTCTTTCGTCGGTGCTTTGCGCGTCCTCTCGGCTCGCCGAACGGTCCCCTCGGATTTGCGTCGATCGCGGGAAGGTCGAGCCTTTGCGCGTGTCGGGACGATGTCGATCGCGGGGCGGGAGGTTGCACCCTACAGTTCGCTGGGAGTCACTTCGACGTGCCCCCACATTCCCCTCTCCTTCGTTGATGGTAAGGGACGATGTCGGCGAACGGATGGCAACTGAGAAACGACGAGAGAAGCCATATGCCGCAGATGAAGAGTGTGTTGGTCACTGGAGCGAACGCAGGCCTGGGCAAGGAGAGTGCGCGCCAACTCGCGCTGCTCGAATCGACCGAGCGTGTCTACCTCGGCTGTCGCAACATTGAGAAAGCGGAGGCGGCAAAAGCGGAACTGGAGGAACTGACCGGCCGGAGCGTGTTCGAGATCCTGCAGATCGATGTCATGGATATGGATTCGGTGCGAGCCGCGGTCCGCGCGCTTCCATCACCGATCGACGGCCTCGTCATGAACGCTGGAGGGATGGGCGGACCGACCCCGAGAACCAGGACTCGAGAAGGCTCCACCCAACTCTTCGCCGCGAATGTGCTTGGGCACGCTCTACTTGTGGATGAGCTGATCGCTGCCGGCAAGCTCGAGAAGGTCGCCGTGTATTCTGGCTCAGAGGCGATGCGCGGCGTACGGCAGGTGCGGATCAAGCGACTGACATTCGAGACCTCATCCTCCGACGAGTTCGCCTCCATAATCGACGGCAGCTGGTTGGGAGGCGCGTACACCGCGATGGCCGCCTACGCGGCGTCGAAGTACGTCGCTGCGCTCTGGATAGCCTCGATGGCGCGGAGGCATCCGTCCATCCGTTTCGTCACCATGAGTCCAGGGGGGACCAGCGGCACGGCCGCCGCCGATGGGATGCAGGGATTCCAACGTATTTTGGTGAAGTACATTGGCAAGCCATTGATGGTTGCATTGAGAATGATGCACAACGTTGAGACGGGGGCGGCGCGCTACGTCAATGCGCTTACGGACGAGCGCTACGAGAGCGGCGTCTTTTACGGAAACGCTGCGGACGCAATGATCGGGGACGTCGTCGACCAAGCGACCATCTACGCAGATCTAGCCAACGAAGACTTCCAGGACAACGCCTACGAGGCGATCCACCGATTCCTACCCAGCCGCTGATCACCAGCGGCGTTGGCCTTCTACAGCGCGCCGTAGCCGAGCGCCTCGACCCGCGCGGCGAAGTTGATCGCTTCGCGGGTCGAGGAGCCGTTCATCCGCTTTCGGACACCGACACGGCCGATGTCCATGGCGGTCTGTACGCGCGCTAGAGCTCTACGCCGTAGAGTCGCGCAGGCGTGTCCTGTACGACCTTTCTGACGGTTTCCTCGGGCACGTTTCTGAATACCTCGTCTGCGTAATCGGCGGGATGCACCGCCTTGCTATTCGGGCTCGGGTACTGACTGGTGGGATGGGGATAGTCGGTTTCCCACATCAAGTTGTCCGGGAACGCCTCGAGTGCACTCTTGATTCCGCGCTTCTCGAACCAGAAGGAGCCGTAGACCTGGCGCTTGAAGTACTCCGAAGGCAGCAGGTCGTACTCGGGGTGCTCCTTTGCGACGTCACCGTTCATCCACTGCCAATCGAACATCTCGAGGACGCACTGAAGCCACCCGACGCCGCTCTCGACCGAGACGAAGTCAAGCTTTGGGAAGCGCGCGCAGACGCCGCCGAAGAGCAGGTTCGCAAGGCAGTTCTGGTTGTCGAGGAGCGCAAGCGAGCCGCCTCGGGAGAAGTTGGCCTTCGTGCCCATCTCGGACTTGTCATCCACGATGTCGCTGATGTCGCCGGAGCCAATGTGGAAGCTGATCGAGAGGCCCGCATCCTGAGTCGCGGCCCAGACGGGATCCCAGTGCTTATGCGCGAGCGGCGGCTGGCCGAAGGTCTCCGGCCGACTGCCGAAGAGCACGGCGCGATGTCCCTTGGCCGCTGATCGCTCGATCTCCTTGACGGAAGCCTCGACATCCCAGAAGGGCAGGGCGATCACCGGCAACAGCCGGTTCGGGTCGGCGCTCGACCAGTCGACGAGGAAGTCGTTGTAGGCCTGCACGCACTCGAGCATCAACGCGGGCTCGCCGAGTCGAAGGAAGCCGCCGGATCCGAAGCCGCCCAGGTTCGGGTAGAGGACCATCGCGTAGATGCTCTCTTCGTCCATCAGCGCGAGCCGGTCCTTCGCGTCGTAGGAGGCCGCGGGGATGTCGTCGTAGCCCAT
>JAFDCZ010000159.1 GCA_019312665.1 Deltaproteobacteria bacterium
AACTGATGCAGATGTCCGAACCCTATCTGGATGGGCACCACGGCGAATGGATGATGACACCCGACGAGCAGTGGTCGGTGCTCTCCGCCTTCTGGGCGAAAGACTGGAACCTCCACATCCACGTGAACGGGGATGCCGGCCTCGACCTGGTGCTCGACCAGATCGAGCGGCTTCGCAGCACGGATCCACGGCCGGCGCTACGCATCATCCTCGAGCACTACGGCTACGCGCGCGACGATCAACACCGGCGGGTCCGAGAACTCGAGATCGCAGTATCGAACAACGCCTACTATCTGCACGAGTTGGCTCCGATCTACGCCCAGCACGGTCTCGGACCCACGCGCGCGGCGCAGATTTCGCCTCTGGGTGGGCTCGCGCGGGCAGGCGTCGCCATTTCGTTCCACTCCGACTTTCCGATGGCTCCAGCCGAGCCGTTGACATTGATTTGGACAGCCGTGAACCGCATTGGCAGCGACGGCCAGGTGTGGGGGCCGGAGCAGCGACTCGCGCTGGACCTCGCCCTGCGCGCCGTCACCATCGAAGCCGCCTGGAGCATCGGAATGGAGGACGAGATCGGATCGATCCGCCCCGACAAACGCGCAGACTTCACGGTGCTGGGTGCGGATCCCTTCGAAGTCGAACCCGAGGCAATCCGCGACATCGAGATATGGGGCACCGTGCTGGACGGCCGACCTCACCCGATCCTGTGAAGATCGGCGGTGCTGGGGCTCTGCAGGTTCAATGGCAAGCCCCAACCCCCCGGCTCGTACCCGTTCGCTGATCTACAACGCGCAGACCACCGAGCAGGAGTCTGTCAACGCCTCCTGGCAGGAGTTCGCGCGCGAGATCGAAGCACTCGGCGATCTCGGCGAGGATGCACCCTTCAATCGCGATGAACAGACCGCGGCAGAGGGCTATCGGCATCTGGCGCGATTCCTCAGCACGATGATCGCAACCGAGACGGATCGCAATCATCCCGAGTATCCGCGGTTCACGCGATTCCCGAACTCGGTCGCTCAGATCGGCTGGAACGATCCGGACAATCCATACCCGAGCTTCTTCGTGCGGGGTGATCACGAATATGTGCTTCGAGGAAATCTCGCGCGCTTCGACCTTCTGACGATCTCCGTCTACAGCGGAATGCTGGGCTACATGGCCAAGCAGCTCGGTTTCAAGCTCTGGCAGATCGACCGAATCACCGCACCGGGTTGCGCTCTCCATTGGCACGTGAATCGCTGCTCATGTGTTCCCGCGTCCGCAGGGCCAGCGCCCGTTTCGCGTGATCCCCTAGCGGCTCGGGGCCCGAGACCTCCTGCTCCGCTCGCGCCATAGCACGCCATCGGGGAAGGAGAACTGCTCGATGCTTTCGGGCCGGAATTCCACTCCGAGGCCCACCGCCTGGGGCAGGCAATAGCGGCCTCCCTTCATCTGTACCGGGTGAACGAAGTGCTCGTGGAGATGGTCGGCATACTCCGTGATCCGGTTCTCGAGGCTTCCGCTCACGCAGATGTAGTCGAAGGCGGAGAAGTGCTGCACATGCTCGCAGAGGCCGACACCCCCGGCGTGCGGACAAACGGGGACGTCGAAATGCGCAGCCAGCAGGATCGCGGCGATCACCTCGTTGACCCCACCCAACCGACAGCCATCGATCTGCAGGAAGTCCACCGCACCTGCCTGAAGGAACTGCTTCACGACCACGCGATTCTGGCAGTGTTCACCGGTCGCGACGCCGATCGGTCGCACAGCTTCTGCGATCCGGGCATGGCCGAGCACATCATCGGGGCTCGTTGGCTCCTCGATCCACCAGAGGTCGAACTCGGCGAGCTCGCGGACCGCCTCGATGGCCTCGTCCACACCCCAGACCTGATTGGCGTCGACCATCAGCTTCCGATCAGGCCCGATCTCCTCACGTACGATCCGACAGCGCTGGCGGTCACTCTCCCGATCGCCACCCACCTTGAGTTTGAAATGGGTCCAGCCGAGCGCGATGGCCTCGCGGCACCGCCGTCGAATCGTGTCTTCCGTGTAGCCCAACCAGCCCGCCGAAGTGACGTACGCCGGGTAGCCCGAGGTGAGCAACTCGGCCTCACGCGCCGAACGCCCTGCAAGCTTTCTTTCGAGCATCTCGCGAGCAGCGTCTGGCGCGAGAACGTCACTGATGTGTCGGAAGTCCACCGCGCGTACGAGCTGTTCCGGAGTCATGTCCGACAGGTACTTCCAGAGCGGTTTCCCAGCGCGGCGCGCCAGCAGGTCCCATACCGCATTCACCACCGCCGCCAGCGCAAGGTGGATCACGCCTTTCTCGGGCCCGAGCCAGCGCAGCTGGCTATCCCCAGCGAGGGAACGCCAGAACGCGCCGAGGTCGGCCTCGACCTCGTCGAGATCACGCCCGACGACATGGCGCTCGAAAGCACGAATGGCGAGAACACAGATCTCGTTTCCGCGGCCGATCGTAAAAGTGAGCCCGTGGCCCTCGAGGTTCGCGACATCGGTGAGGACCGTCGCAGTCGCCGCCGAGTAGTCCGGATCCGGATTCATCGCGTCCGAACCGTGCGCGAAATCGGAAGTCGGGAATCGGATGTCGCGTGCCACGAGTTCGGTGATTCGGGGCGCCATGACGCGACGTTCGGCGATTCCCTGGAATTTGTCAATGAACTTCCAATTCATATATAGTCCCGCAATGCCGCGTGCAGATCGCAAGCAATATCGGGCCCCGGCCCTCGAAAAGGGGCTCGACGTGCTCGAACTCCTGGCCCAGAGCTCGCGACCGCGGTCGACGATCGAGATCGGTGCCGATCTCGGGCGCTCTCGGAGCGAGATCTTTCGGATGCTCTCGGTCCTCGAAGACCGTGGATATATTCGCCGTGACGGCACGGAGGAGGGCTTCGGGCTCACCACGAAGCTCTTCGAGCTGGCGATGCAGAGCCCGCCCACCGTCAACCTGCTTGGCGCATCGCTACCCGTCATGGAATCGCTCGCTGAGGCCACGAGCCAGTCGTGTCACCTTGCCGTTGCAAGCCGCGACGAGATGGTCGTCGTCGCGCGGGTGGAAAGCCCCGACGAAGTCGGCTTCGCCGTGAAGATCGGTCATCGTCGCAGCCTCGTCGATTCGACCTCGGGCCGGGTCTTGCTCGCCTTTCAGCCAGACGCCCGGCGGGACGCATGGCTCCGCAAAGTGCGGAAGCACCACCGCTTCAGCGTAGACATGCTCAGACGGGACCTCGCGAGAATTCAAAGGCAAGGCCATTGCCGAACCCGCAGCACGTATGTCGAAGGGGTTACGGATCTCGCCTGCCCGGTATTCGACGGCGAATCATCAGGGGCGGTGGCAGCCCTCAGCATTCCCTATGTAAGCCGTCGCTCAGCCAGGCGCAGCGTGTCGGACGTGATGACGCGGCTGCGGACGGCCGCAGACGAGATCGGGTCGGTCCTCCAAGTGCGCGCGAGTTCACGACCGCAAGCGCCCGGAGAGAAATCATGAGTCGCCGCACCAGCCCTGCCGTCTCGGCCCGGCGCCGGCTGGGACGAACCTCGGTCGAGGTGACGCGTCTCGGGTTCGGGTCCGCAGCCCTTGGCAATCTCTACGACGTGATCGACGACACGGCGGCCACAGCCACGGTAACCGCCGCACTCGACGCGGGCGTCGGCTATTTCGATACCGCCCCCTTCTACGGATACGGGCTGTCCGAACAACGCCTGGGGTGCGCCCTCGCGTCCTCCGCCCATGAGGAAGTCGTTCTCTCGAGCAAAGTCGGGCGGTTGCTCACGCCACGCACCGGGCCTGCGCGTTCCGACCAGGGCTTCGTCGGCGCCCTGCCCTTCGACCCGGTCTTCGACTACTCGTACGATGGCGTGATGCAATCTGTCGAGGCGAGTCTCCGCCGGCTGTCTCGAAGCCGTATCGACATTCTGCTTCTTCACGATGTAGGCGCGCAAACGCACGGCAAGGAGAACCACACAAACATCTTCGAGATCGCGATGAGTGGAGGGTACGTGGCCCTCGACGAGCTGCGACGTGCAGGTGACATCGGCGCTGTCGGCCTCGGCGTGAACGAAACTGCGGTCTGCCTCGAAGCGATGGAACGGGGCGACTTCGACTGCTTTCTCCTCGCTGGCCGATACACCCTGCTGGAGCAGAATGCACTGGACGATCTGCTTCCCGCCTGCCTGGAACGCGAAATCTCGATCATCATCGGCGGGCCCTACAACTCCGGAATTCTCGCGGAGGGACCACGCTCCGGTGCCCACTACGACTACGTCGCAGCCAGCTCGAGCATGATCGACCGCGTGAAAAGCATTCGTGCGATCTGCCGAATGCACGAAGTTCCCCTGGCCGCCGCCGCCCTCCAATTCCCACTGCGCCACTCGGCGGTGGCCACAGTCATCCCGGGAGCCCGCACAGAAAAGGAGGTTCACGAAAGCGCCGAGTGGATCCGTCATCCGATCCCTGAAAACCTGTGGTCCGACCTGGTGGAAGCAGGCCTGCTGGATCCGCGCTCCCTTCTGTCGCCGCCAACCGGCGGATCGCAATGATCGACGCGCACCAACACTTCTGGAAAAGATCGCGCGGCGACTACGCTTGGCTCACTCCCGATCTCGACGCGCTGTACCGTGACTTCGGGCCTTCGGATCTGGCGCCTCACCTCGCAGAGTTCGGCATTCAGCGCACGGTCGCCGTCCAGGCCGCACCGACGCTCGCGGAGACGGAGTATCTACTCGACCTCGCAGACGCGACGCCGTGGGTCGCCGGCGTGGTCGGCTGGGTAGACATGGCGAGCCCCGCGGCCCTCGAGGACATCGACAGGCTCGCGACGCACCCCGCACTCTGCGGGCTTCGGCCGATGATTCAGGACATCTCGGATCCAGATTGGATGCTGCGCGAGGCGCTCACTCCCGCGCTTCGTAAGCTCGTGGAGAAAGACCTGGCCTTCGACGCGTTGATTCGACCGACACACCTCGGGCGGCTTCTCCGCTTGCTCGCGCGGCACCCCGATCTTCGGGTAGTGATCGATCACGGAGCGAAACCCGAGATCAGTCAAGGAAAGTTCGATGCGTGGGCCCGCGACATGGCCTCGATCGCGAGAGAGTCCTCCGCCCATTGCAAGCTCTCGGGGCTCGTCAGCGAGGCCGCAGAAGGCTGGACCCACGAAACGCTTCGGCCCTACGTCGACCATCTTCTCGAATGTTTCGGTACCGAACGCCTCTTGTGGGGCAGCGATTGGCCAGTTTCCCTTCTCGGTGGTGGCTACGGGCCCTGGCGAGAGGCCACCTCGAGACTTCTCGCAAATCTCGAGCCTGCGGCGCTGGCGCAGGTGCTCGGTGGCAATGCGGAGCGGTTCTACCGCCTTCGGAAAGGAAATTCATGACGACAGCCCGACGCTTTTCCGGCATCTACTGCCCCAACATCGTTCCTCTCGAGAAGTCTGGGGAGATCCATGAGGCCGAGCTACGCGCGTACGTGGATTGGCTCATCGTGCGTGGCGTACACGGCCTCTACCCCAACGGATCGACGGGCGAGTTCACGCGCTTCACAGCCGAGGAGCGCCGACGCATCATCGAGATCGTCGTCGATCAAGCGGCTGGGCGCGTCCCGGTCCTGGCAGGTGCTGCGGAAGCCAACACGCGCGAAACGATCGCAGCCTGCGAGCACTACGCGAAGATCGGTGCCACAGCCGTCGCGATCGTATCGCCCTTCTACTACAAGCTCAGTAGCGAGAGCGTCTACGCCTACTTTCGTGAGATCGGCGCGAACACGCCGATCGACGTGACGCTCTACAACATCCCCATGTTCGCCTCACCCATCGATCTCGACACGGTGCGCCGCCTCGCTGATGAGTGCGAGCGCGTCGTCGCGATCAAGGATTCCTCCGGAGACCTCCCCTTCATGATGAGCTTGATCGCCGCCGTGCGTCCGAACCGCCCCGACTGGAGCTTCCTCACGGGCTGGGACGCCTGCCTGCTTCCGATGCTCCTGATGGGCTGCGACGGCGGCACCAACGCGACGAGCGGAGTTGCACCCGAGCTGACGCGCAAGCTCTTCGAGTGCGCAACGACCGGTAACCTCGATGAGGCGCGAAAGATCCAGCTTCGCGTCACGCGCCTCTTCGATGCCCTCTTCGGAGCGGCCGACTTCCCCGACGGCTTCCGGATGGGCGTATCCCTGCGCGGAATCGCATCCGGCTCGGGCCGAACCCCCCGATCGGAAAGGCAACGCGCCGGGGAGGCCGCGACCCGGCAGCAGCTCACCGCCCTGCTCGCCGAGGAGGGTCTGTCATGAGACGCTTCGGACAGACCCTAGGCCTCCGGCCCGAGGAGTTCGCCCGCTACCGCCAGCACCACGCTGAGATCTGGCCCGAGATTGCGCGGGCAATCGAGGACGCGGGAATTCGTAACTACTCGATCTTCCACCGGGGCGGCCAGCTCTTCGCCTACTACGAGTACGACGGCCCTGAAGAAGAATACGAGACCCGCATGGCAACCCTCGCTGCCGCGCCGCGCATGCGGGAGTGGTGGGACCTGATGGAACCCCTGCAGATCCCGGACGATGCCCGCCCAGAGGGAACCTGGTGGTCTGACATGGAGGAAGTCTTTCACCAGGATTGAGCAGCGCACTCAACCCGAGGCGTTCACTGCGAGGAGACCCGAAGTACGAGCCCGTCCAGAACGACCTGGGCCGAAGTATTCCAACTCGTTCGAATCCGAACCTGCCCGCTGGGTCGAGAGCTCGGAGCAAGTCCGATGACTGGACCCTCCATCCCATCTGAAGATCCGTCATCGTGTCAGTCATGATCGGCGGTCATGCTAAACTAGCGGTCTGGTGGCGACGCACTTCGAAGACAACGTGACTCTCGGCCGATCGGGCCTTCGCACCCTGCGTATGGGAATCGGCTCCGATGCTGGCCTCGATGCGGCCTCCCTGGAATGGGCCTTCGAGCAGGGAGTCAACTACTTTTACTGGGGAACACGCCGCACACCCGGCATGAAGAACGCGATTCTTTCGCTTGCACCTTCCCACCGCGACCAGATGGTGATTGCGCTCCAGACCTACGATGTCACGGGACTCGCGATGGATCACGCATTCAAGCGCGGCCTGAATCAACTGAAATTGGACTACGCCGACGTGTTGATCCTGGGCAAGCGGGACGGCCCGGTCCCAGGGCGTATCGAGGACAAGATCCTCGCCCTCAAGGAGGCGGGCCTCGTCAAGCACCTTTGCATCAGTGCTCACGATCGCACCGCGTATGAATCGCATCTTTCTCGTGGGCTCTACGACCTGATCATGGTGCGATACAACTGCGCACACCCGGGAGCCGAAAAGGAAGTGTTTCCGTTGCTCGATCCCATGGACTCTCGCCCGGGCGTCATCGTATACAACTCGACGCGATGGGGGCATCTCTTCGATTCGGCCTGGATGCCAAGCGGTGAGCCCACGCCCGACCCGACCCATCTGTATCGACACGCCCTCTCCCATCCGGCTGTCGACATGGTGCTGACGGCGCCCAGCACCCGACTGCAACTCGAGCAGAACCTGAAGGCCCTCGAACAAGGCCCTCTCAGCGCAGACGAGTCGGCATGGCTCGCGCGAATCGGAAAGCACGTCCATGTCCGGAACCCCAACACCACCTGGGATTTCTTGTTCCAGGGCCGCGGTGCCGGCAGATCGGGTTCATAGAAGAAGATTCGATCGAAGGCCGCGATGGCGAGATCCGCCAGGCCCTGGTCAGCGAAGGGCCAGCATCGCAACGCACCGACGGTCCCCGCAGAGCTTGCTGGAGGCGGCAGAGGTCAGTCACGAACTCGCAGGATGTGGACGAGGCAGACCTGGCCGATCCCGACCATGTGGGCCAACCCCAGACGGGCCCCGGCATGCTGGCGCGCGCCCGCCTCTCCGCGCAGCTGGCGGGTGACCTCGGCCACCTGCCCCACGCCGGTCGGTCCGAAGGGATGGCCCATGGCGATCAGACCGCCCGACGCACTGACCGCGCAATCGCCCCCGATCTGGGAGCGCCCCTCGCCGAGATAGCGAACGCCCTCCCCCTCGGCGCAGAGCCCCAACGCCTCCGTATACAGGAGCTCTTCGACACTGAAGGCGTCGTGCACCTCCACGACGTCGAGATCAGCGGGCCCCACACCGGCTTCATCGAACGCCTGAGCGGCGGTCTCGCGTGTGAGTTCGACGATCACCGATTCCTGCGGTGCGTAGATCCGCTCGGTTCGGGAGACCGAGCCGATCATTTGCACCGAGCGGCTGGCATCGATCCCCAGCTTCTCGATCCCTTCGTCGCTTGCGATCAGCACGGCCGCCGCGCCCTCGCCGAAGGGGCAACACTGCAACCGGGTCAGCGAACCGGCAACTGGATTCTCGAGGACCTCGTCGAGCGTCCGCGCCTTCTGGAACTGGGCATACGGGTTGTTCGCCGCATTGCCGTGGTTCTTCACCGCGACTTGCGCAATCTGCTCGGGCGATGCGCTGTAGCGGTTCATGTAGTCGTTGGTGAGCAGCGCGAAGCTGAGCAACGGAGAAATACTCGATAGCCGCTCGCTGCCGGTCCACGACATCGAGAAGGGAACGCTGCCCGGCTTGTCGACGCCCATTGCGAGCGACACATCAGAGATGCCCGTTGCCACGTCGAGGCAGGCATGACGAACCGCGGTGGAGCCCGACGCCGAGGCGTTCTCCACCTGGCTGAGCGTGATGCCGGTTGCACCGAGGTGCTTCAGCATGGCGCGTCCGGGTGCCATGCCGAGAAGGGCATTGCCCACGAAGGCGCTCTCGACCGAGGACCACGAGATCGCCGCATCGCCGAGGGCCTCGCGCACCGCGGTGAGCCCGAGTTCTGCGTAGGACGCCTTGCTCACCTTCTGATAGCGATGCAGCCCGATCCCGACCACGTACACCGGGCGCAGATCCAGTAGCGTCTTCCCCATCAGCCTCTCGCCTCCGAGGGTCGTGCGGCTGCGAAGAAGCAATCGACGATTGGCCGGCCCGATTCGTCTTCTCCGACCGGAACCAGATGCCCGACGACGCGCAGACCGGAGCTGAGTCCTTCGGTGTCGTCGACATCGAGAACCACTTCGACAGCGGGGCCGGCGTCGAGCACGATGCTCCCGACGACCAACGGCGAATCAGAGCCCGGGCGTTGCTGTCGGTGGGCCATCGCATACGTGGTGAGCGTCCCCGATGCCGCGAGTTCGATCGTCTCGATGTCCTCGCCGTGGGCACCGCAGACCTCGCACCCCATCTGCTGCGGGGGAAACGAGACGTGTCCGCCAGAGCAGCGGGTGCCGAGCAGCACGGTCTCGCGGCTCGGCGCCGCTGGCACGATGAACAGCGTCGGTCTCTTGGCAACTCGTTCGCTCATGTCTTTGCCCGCTCGCTCGAGGAATCGCTCGCAGTCGGGAGTGCCCGGCACCCCACCATGCTCGAAAGAACTCTCCCGCATGCGCGGCGACCCCGCCGCCCACAGAAGCCCAAGAAGCCACCTATCTGCGAGAGCCTCCATTTTCTTGTTGAACTTAGATTCTAGAAACAATATTCTACATGCGCGATGAGCAAACGGAGCACCTCATTGAACGCCGCACGAAACAAGGCAGCACGCACGCCTCGGCCGGAATCCGCGAAGGCCCGCTCGCGACGGCCCAGCGCCGAGGCCACCCGAAAACGCCTGCTCGAAACAGGCCGCAAGGCCTTCGCCCGCCGAGGCCTCACGGGCACCAACTTGAAGCAGGACATCCTGGAGCCTGCTGGCGTCGCAGTGGGCTCCTTCTATCACCAGTTCCCGAACAAGACCGATCTGCTGCTCGCGATCCTCGAAGAAGACTTGCACGACCTGCAGACGGTGCTGCAGCGCGCCCAGGAACCAAGAGCCGGGCGATCCCTGTTCGACATCGCACGGGCCTCCTACACAGCGACCTTCGACCTGGTCGAGCGGCACCCTGACACCATGCGCATCTTGTTTCGGGAGAGCGCGGTAGACGATCCGCAGGTACAGAGCTTTGCGCGCCGGGAGCACAAGCGCTGGATCAAGATTCTCACCCACAACTTCCAGCGCCTCACCGCGACGGACCCTCAGGCTCCCCACATCGAATTGGCCGCCGAGTTGATCTCCGTGCTCACCAATGGCGCCATCGCCCACTATCTGGGCCTCCCCGAGCAGGAGCGAGTCGCTGCACGGGAACGGCTGATCGATGGACTCGTGCGACTGACCGTAGGTGGTGTCCCGGCTCTCGGCGTCGACGAGGCCGCGCTCGCCCACCCTCTCTCCTTGATTCCGAGCCACGGCCCGGCCGACCCGAAGGAAGACGGCCAGACCTGAACACGAAAGCCGCATGGACAGCCCAAGAGCGGTAGCCAAAGGAGCTTCGCCGATGACCCAGTCGACCGACACACTGGCCGGGGTACTCGAAGAACAGGCACGCGCCCTGGGCGATCAGACTTTCCTCTACTTCGAAGAACGAGAGATCAGCTTCGGCGAACTCAATCGCCTGACCAATCGGGTCGCCAACGGCCTGACCCGCCTCGGCGTGAAGCCGGGCGTCGGCGTCTCGATCATGATGCCCAACTCGCCGGAGTGGCTCCTCGTCTACTTCGCCACTCAAAAGCTGGGGGCCTATGCGGTGCCCGTGAACGTCGCGCTCAAGGGAGAGCCCGGACTACCAGGAGAACATCCTGGGGATCGCGGGATCACTGGGCAAGCTGGAGAAGATCGTGGTCGACGCCAGCGAGGCACCAGCGGCATGGAGTCCACCGGCCGGTTGGCTCACGCTCGCACAGCTGATGGAAACGTCGGACGAGGAGCCCGGCGCAGCCATCGACGACGAAGCGATGTCAGCTGTGATGTACACCTCGGGCACCACGGGTGCGCCCAAGGGCGTGGTCAATCGATACAAATCGTCCGGCCTGGAGGGCATCCGTCAACTGGGCGCAATGATGAAGTCCGACGATGTTTTCTACACCTGCCTGCCGCTCTTCCACGCCAACGCGCTCTTCCTCTCCGGCTTGAGAGCCCTCGTGCTCGGGCGCCCGCTGGCGCTATCACGCCGCTTCTCCGCCAGCCGCTTCTGGGACGAAATCCGCCGCTACCACGTAACGAGCTTCAATGCCCTGGGTGCGATGATCCCGATCCTCATGAAGCAGCCCGAGCGCGAGAGCGACACCGACAACAAGGTGCGCATCGTCTTCAGCGCCGCCTGTCCAGCTTCGGTGTGGGCCGAGTTCGAGAAACGTCATGGCCTGTTCCTGATCGAAGCCTATGCGGCGGTCGACGGAGCGGGCTTTGCGGTCATCAATGCGGGCAACGCACCCAAGGGCTCCTTTGGAAAGCCGTCGACCGAGGTTCGAATCGTGGATGACGAGGGCCGCGAGGTCGCTGTCGGCGAACCGGGCGAGCTGCTCTTCCGGGTCGAAGACGAGAAGCTTCGCAAGGTCGAGTACTACAAGAACGAGGAAGCCAGCGCGGCCAAGATCCGCGACGGGTGGTTGTATACGGGCGATCTCGTCCGTGCGGACGAAGAGGGCAACCTCTACTTCCTCGACCGCAAGACCGACTCGCTGCGCCGGCGCGGAGAGAACATCTCCTCGTGGGAGGTCGAGCGCGAGATCAATGCCCATGCCGACGTGTTGGAGTCGGCGGTCTTCGGTGTGCCCTCTGAGCTGGGCGAAGACGACGTGATGGCCGTCGTCGTTCTCAAAGGCGGACGCACGCTCGCAGCTGCCGAACTGGTCGCCCATTGCGATGCACGCATGGCCCGCTTCATGGTGCCCCGCTACATCGAATTCCAGGCTGCCCTGCCCAAGACCGAAACCCACCGCGTGCAGAAGCGCGTTCTCAAGAACAACGGCGTGAGCCCACAGACGTGGGACCGAGAGGCCCACTAGGACTCGAGAACGGGGATTCAACGAGCACCGGAAGGACCAGAGCCAACCCTCGAGACAGGAGAAAACGCAATGGAAGTCCAAGAAGCGATCGGCACCCGTCGCACCTTCCGCTACCTGCTTCCCCACAAACCCGTCGAGCGCGAGAAGATCCAGAAGATGCTCGAAGCGGCTCGGCTCGCGTCCCA
>JAFDCZ010000160.1 GCA_019312665.1 Deltaproteobacteria bacterium
CTACGGGGGGCTCTTCCTGAAGGGAATGACGCTGAACATCTTCTCGATGATCGGGATCATCCTGCTCTTCGGGCTTGCCACCAAGAACTCGATCCTGCTGGTGGACTACGCCAACCAGTTGCGCCAGGAGGGCATGGACAAGGTCACGGCGATGACCACCGCGGCACCGATTCGCATGCGGCCTGTGCTGATGACCGCGCTTTCGATGATCTTCGGCGTGGCTCCCGCTGCCCTGGGTCTGGGCCCAGGCTCCGAGAGCCGGGCACCCATGGCCGTAGCGACAGGCGCCGGCATGATCTCCTCGACGGCACTCACCTTGCTGATCGTGCCCGTCTTCTACCTGGTCCTGGATGATGGCGTCGAGTGGCTGAGGGCGAAGCTTCGACGCAAGCCCGAGGCCCCCGCCCGCTCAGTGCCCGTCTGAGCGCATCCGCTAGAATCGTCCGCCGACACTTTCGCACGCCTCGAAGCAGGAGATTCCATGCGCAACCCCCGCAACATCGGCCGGCCCCTCGCGATCGGCGCACCCAAGCCCTGGATCGACATCCCGGCACGTCCTTCGCGGATGATCCATTTCTTCGACCCCTCGAACCCGCGCATGGCGGTGAAGGTTCCGGACATCGCGAAGAAGGTGGACATCATCCTCGCCAACCTCGAGGACGCCATCGATGTGAAGAACAAGGAGGCCGCTCGCGAAGGCCTTTGCAAGATCGCGCGGGATACGGATTTCGGCACGACCCAGTTCTGGTCGCGGGTGAACAGCCTGGACAGCCCCTGGTTCCTGGACGACATGATGCAGATCGCCCTTGGGACATCCACTACGTCGATCAATTGCTCGCTCAGCTCGAAGCCAAGCACCAGCTGCAGCGGCCGATCCTCGTGCATGCCATTCTCGAAACCGCCTTGGGCGTGGCCAATGTGGAAGAGATCGCCATGGCCAGCCCGCGCATGCAGGGCATGAGCCTCGGGCCGGCAGATCTGGCCGCCAGCCGGCGCATGAAGACGACACGAGTCGGCGGTGGCCATCCGGGCTACCTGGTGCGCGAGGATCCGAAGGAAGACGAAAACGCCCCGCGTGCCGTCGCTCAGCAGGACCTCTGGCATTACACGCTGGCACGCATGGTCGATGCCTGCGCGGCCACGGGCATCCTGCCCTTCTACGGGCCCTTCGGTGACATCGCCGATCCCCTCGCCTGCGAAGATCAGTTCCGCAACGCCTTCCTGATGGGTTGCGTCGGTGCCTGGTCGCTTCACCCGAACCAGATCGACATCGCCCGCAAGGTCTTCAGCCCGCCGCCGAACGAGGTGGCCTGGGCGATGAAGGTGATCGACGAGATGGGCGACGGCTCCGGCACCGTGATGATCGATGGCAAGATGCAAGACGATGCCACCGTCAAGCAATGCAAAGTGATGGTGGAGCTCGCCAAGCTTATCGCCGCTCGCGATCCCGAGATGGCCAAAGCCTACAACCTCTAGGCCTGGACCTTCATCTGCTGGCTTCGAGGTGGCTCCATGCCTTGGGGAGGGAGATGTCGCGGTTGGGTTCTCTCGGCGGCATGTTGAATTCGGCAGGGGGCGCCCACTGGATCGCTCGCAACATCTCGTTGATGTGGGCCATGTTCAACATGTCGTGGCTGTAACAGAAGAGGCCGTCGCCCGCGTAGTAGAGGATCGATAGGCCCGGCACCCGGATCGGTGTGCCGTCTGCTTGCTCGCCGAGGATCTGATCCCATTGGCCAATCACCCGGGCTCCTTCGGCGGTGGCCCAGTTCTCCGGGGTCGTCCAGCCATGGCCGGTCAAGCCTTCCATGGAATGCACGAAGAAATCCCGGATGGCCTCCCGGCCTTCGATGCGGCCCCACGCCGGGTCGATGTACACCGCATCCTCGGTGAAGAACTCCGCCAAGGCCGACCACTCCGAGTCTCCCGAGTCGATCCGGTCGCGTTCTGCGACGAAGCGCGCGTAGGCCTCGAGCGCTTCCTTTGCGATGGGGTCCGGCATGACGAGATCCTCCGTTGCGAGCCCCGGGTTGTTACCCCATTTGCGAATGGCCCGAATCGTCTATCTGGCTTTCCGATAGTGGTAGCCGTACCGGGGCGTGAAGCCTGCATTCCTGTAGAGAGAGAGGGCAGCGGGGTTGTCGTGCTCGACCTGGAGGTAGAGATGACGGGCACCCCGGCCGACGGCCCAACGGGCGGCAGCGACGAGCACTGCCCGGCCGAGCCCGCGGCCTCGCGCTGCGGCGAGTGTGCGCATCGCGAAGATCCCCGCCCAGGGTGGTGCGACGACGGCCAGCCCCGTCGCGGTCGGCTCACTACCGCTGCCCGCCCAGGCGAACCCTGCACGACCGTTCAGCCGGCCGAGCATCGCGAGGAAAACGTCGGCCGCGCCTCCCGTGTAGCGTCCACGGTGTGTCGCCAGATCCGCCCAGGCGGCGGACGGCACGTCATCGCAACCGGAGCGCAGGCCTGCGCCGACGGGAAGCTCAGCGATCGAAAGGGCTTCGGCCGATTGGACATGAACCGGCAACACCTTCTGGTAGCCGCGGGCTTCGAGCATGGCATCGAGGCTCGAGGGCTGGGCGATCGGCGTGAGCTGGAAGAGGGCAGGGCACTCGCGTTCGCGGTAGAACGCCTCGACCGCATCCAGGGCTTCGTCGATTCCGCGCTCATCCACCCGCCCCGGGCCTGGCCAGACCGAGTTGCCCCGATTCGTCACGCCATGGTTGAATCGCAAGCGCCATCCGCCGAGCTCCTGCACTTCGACCGCGGGCCAGGCATCGAAGGCCGCACGCTCGATCGTTTCCACGTCCGTATCCATCGGGGGTATCGTAGGCCGCCCAGGTGGATCGCGAGAGAAGGAGACCGGTATGCGGCTTGGCGCTGTCATTCGAACCATGGGCCCGGCCTCCAACCCGGGGACTGTGCGCACCTGCGCTCGGGCGGTCGAAGAGGCGGGCCTCGACGAACTCTGGGTGGTCGATCACATCGCGATTGCACCAGACGATGCCGAGGGTTCGGGAGGGCGCTACCTGGATCCGCTCACGGCCCTTGCTTGGATTGCCGGAATGACCGAGCGCGTGGGCATCGGCACGGCGATCTTGAACCTGCCGTATCGGCCACCGCTACCGACGGCCAAGGCGATTGCCAGCGTGCAGGAGCTCTCCGGCGGGCGCTTGCAGCTCGGTGTGGGGGTGGGCTGGATGGAGGCAGAGTTTCGGGCCCTCGGCGTCGACCGCAGCCGGCGGGGACGCCTGACGGACGAGATGCTCGATTTTCTCGAGCGTTGCTTCGCCACCGATGAGCTGATCGTGAATGATCAGCCGATGCTGTTCCTGCCGCGCCCGAAGAAGCCGCCCATCTTCGTAGGTGGCGGAAGCGATGCGGCTCTCGCTCGTGCCGTGCGAGCTGGGGACGGCTGGATGCCAATGGGTGGGAACCCTGCTCAGCTTGCGCCGCGCATCGAACGCCTGCGTGAACTCGAACGAGACGCAGGGCGAACACCCCTCGAGATCATTGTGTTGGGCGGAGTTGCGTTGGACGATCCGACCCGCGCACGCGAGCAGCTCGCCGAACTCTCGGAGCTCGGAGTGACGCGCCTGGCCCAGGGCATCCGCTACGAAGAGCCCAACGCGTTCCTCGAAAAGATCCAGGTACTCGCTGCCCTGCGCTGACGCGGTGGGATCTAGCGCCGAAAGTCAGCGTCCGAGTGCCTCACGCGCTCTCGTGCATCCCCACTCAGGGACGTGACCGCATCGACGACCCGGTCGAGGCCGGATTCGTCGCCGGGCGCAGCGGGCATCAGGAACCACAAGACGCCGTAGAGGCCCACGGTCAGGACCAGCGACGGGCCCAGCAGGCCGCCGAGCAGGAAGCCGGCTCGGACGAGCGTGAGGGGGACGTCGAACTCGCCCGCCAGCCCGGCGCAAACGCCGGCAATCCGGCTCTCGGGGTGGCCACGGTGCCATTCGGTCAGGGCTCTCGGACGGTCTTCCAGGTCGATGCGATCCATCTGTCTTCCTTCTCCTTTGGCGCGCAGTCGTGAATACGGACAGAGGGGGTGAGAGGTTCACTGGAACCCCTCCCCACGGGGGCAAGGCTCCTCTCGAAAGGATGAGGGTTTGTAGCCCCGATCACCTTTCCGCCTCAGGCCTCTTCCGATCAGGAGTGTGCGAATCGGAGGAGGGAGAACCCCATGGGACGCACTATTCGACTTCTTGGCCTGGCGCTGCTGGTGGCTACCAGCACGATGACCACGGGCTGCAACCTGCGCGCGCTGCACATCGTAATTCCCGATTTCGAAACCAGCCAAGTCGTTGGGGTGAGCATCTGGAAAGTGGATGCGGGCCAACCTCAAGGTATCGCTGACATCAACTTTGGTGCGATCACGATGCAGAATTTCGGAGCCGGGCCGATCGAAGTGATCGAGTACGACATGACGCAGCCCGACGGGAGTCAGATCAGCATGGTCACTCCGGTGATCCGCGATCCGGCGATGCCAGGCGGAATCGAGATCCACCTGCTGTTCCAGAAGATGGTGCCTTCCGGCCTCTTCAAGGTAAGCACGTACAACGCAGCCGGTTCGTCGCCTCTCTCCACGGAGCAGACCTACCTGCTCTAACGCGAGCGCTCGGGTCCGTCAGGGCGCCCGACGCGGAATGCGGATCAGGCCTTCCTGGGCCACCGACGCAATACGGTGCCCTTGAAGATCGTACATCCCGCCGAATACCAGGCCGCGTGCGGCATGAGCGACCGGGCTCTCGGAAGCGTAGAGCACCCAATCGTCGAAGCGCGGTTCGCGGTGGATCCACATGGCGTGGTCGAGGCTTGCCACCATTCGTTTTCCCCAAGGCAGCCCGTGAGGGCGGGAAGCCGTGGAGATCAACGTGCGATCGCTGGCGTAGACCAGGAGCGCCGTGTGGATGCGCGGATCGTCGGGCACCGCACCGGAGGGTCGAAACCATACCCGCTTGCGAGGCTCCTGAGGGCCCCCCTCGGGATCGTCCGGGTCGCAGGCGCGTACCTCGATCGGCTGGTGGCGTACCGCTTCTGGCCGGCCCAGCATGCGGGCACGCAACTCCTCCCAATCGGGAAGGCCCTCGGGGCCAGGCGCCTCCGGGGCCGGGGTCTGATGGGAGATGCCCTCCTCGGGCTTCGCGAAGCTCGTGGACAGGTTGAAGATGGCCTCGCCCGCTTGATAGGCGACGACCCGTCGCGTCGTGAACGAGCGACCGTCCCGAATGCGATGGACGATGAAGCGGATCGGCGTATCGTGTCGACCGGGCCGCAGGAAGTACGCATGCAGGGAATGCAGCGAGGCTCCTTCCACGGTTTCCATTGCCGCCATTGCGGCCTGCGCGGCGACCAGCCCGCCAAACAGCCGTCCTTCGCCCCTGGGCGTTTCGCCCAGGAAGAGATCCCGATCCAATGCGTCGAGTTTCAGCAACTCGAGCAACCGTTCGAACGCCGCCTCACCCTTCATGCCCCGGCCTCTTTGTCTACGACGACCGTGAGGCCGCGAACATCTACGACTCGGACAGCTTCGCCCTTGGCGATGGATTCACAGCCCTCCGCGAGGCGGGCCCGCCACAACTCCGAGCCGATACGCACATAGCCCTCAGACTCGATCTCTTCCGTGGCAGTGCCCAGGGCATCGCGGACGTCTCTGGGCGTTCGCCCGTCTCCCGGCTCGTAGGCTTTGCGCACGAAGCGGAACATCACGGCGTCTTTCAACACCCAGCATCCGACGGCGGTGAGTGCCACGTTCAAAGGCAGCTCCATCCATTCGACCGCCGCGCTTGCACCCAGCGTGATTGCAGCCAGACCCGGAAGCTGGAAGGCGACATAGCGAAGTACCACCCGGCGTGTCGTCGCACTGGGCATCGGCTTCTCAGGCATCGGTTGGCTACTTGAGGCCGCGGCGGACCATCTCCTCGGCAATCTGGATGGCGTTCGTCGCGGCACCTTTGCGGAGGTTGTCCGAGACTTGCCAAAGCCAGAGCCGATCGCTGGCCAGATCCTTGCGCACGCGTCCAACGAGTACCTCATCGCGCCCGGTCACGTCCCTGGCCGTGGGAAACACGTTTGCCGATGGATCGTCGATCACCTCGACTCCCGGGAAGGCCGAGAGCACTTCGCGGGCTCGTTCTGGAGAGAGCGCCCGCTCGGTTTCGATCAGCATGGTGGCCGAGTGGCCAACGGGCACGGGGACACGCACGCAGGTCATGGTCACGTCCAGGTCGGGCACGCCCATGATCTTGCGCGTTTCGTTCAGCAGCTTGATCTCTTCGGTGGAGTAACCGTCCTCGCGAAAGTCTTCGCAGAGGGGGAGCGCGTTCCCGACGATTGGCTGGGGATAGAAGCTCGGGGTCGGCGCTTCGCCACGGTCGACCTCGGCGGTTTGACGCGCCAGTTCTTCGAGGCCCGGCTTGCCCGACCCGCTGACCGCCTGCAGGGTCGTGACGACGACCGACTTCACACCAGCCTCTCGTCGGAGCGGCTCGAGCGCCATCACGAAGCCGATGGTCGTGCAGTTCGGGCATGAGACGATGCCCTTGTGCTTTTCAAGCGCGTCCGGATTGATTTCCGGCACGACCAACGGAACCTCGTCGTTGAGGCGCCAGGTATTCGACTTGTCGATCGCGACCCCGCCGCGCTTCGCGACCTCGGGTGCCAGCGTCTTCGAGAGGCTTCCGGTCGCAGCAAAGAAGGCGAAATCGACGCCGTCGAAGGATTCCGGGCAGGCTTCCTGGACGATGATATCCTGGCCGTCGAAGACCACGGTCGATCCGGCGGACCGTTCGCTCGCAAGGGCTCGGAGCTCGCCCACCGGGAAGTTTCGCTCGGCCAACAGGCGGAGCACGACCTCGCCGACGGCCCCAGTGGCTCCGACGACCGCGACAGTGCGCGGATCGTTCGGCTGGCGGTCTGCCATGGGTCTCTCCAAGGGTCCTGGGTTGGGTTCCCCGCGGCGCTTCTTTCGGGCCGAGGCGGGAACGGGAATCAGCAAGGATTCCCGGACGTTGCGGGGATGTCAACCGAGCTCGCAGGGTCGATCCGGGATCCTGGGCCGGCCGAGATGCTGCCCGACGGGATCAGGGCGTCCCGCCGACCGGAAAGCCAGCCCTTTGGTCGCGCTTCTCCCAATATCGGCGAGCCCAGGCGGGCCGCCGGTCGGTCAAGCTGGCCGCTAGCGCGCGCTCAGTCCAGTTTTTCAGGAGCCGATCACCCTCGGCGAAAGCCTTCTCTGAGTCCGGAGGCTCCCGAAGCCAGCCGGCTTCCACGTGGTCGCGTTCCTGCACGATCGCGCTCATCAGGTTCTCCGGATCCCACATCAGCCGTCGATGAAGGCGCTCATGGCGCCACCAGAGCGTCGCCGGGTCGTACGCATCCGTGGGCCCCGGGCCCAGGTCGACAGGTTGGTCCACCGAGACGGGTTTGAAGAGCGATGTGCAGGGCGCGGCCGTGGCTGTCGCCCAATGGGAGACGGCACCGGGCGACAGCTCCGAGACCCACGAGCAGGTGGTTTGTGAGTTCACCACGCGGCCCCCCGCATGAACGCAAGGCGCACCCATCCCCCCGTTGAATCTCGAATAACGAGGCCCGAGGCGATGGCCTCCATGATCTCGAAGAAGCGCCATCATGTCCGCAGGCCCCTGGGCGCGGGCCGCATGGGCTTCGGTGCAGGCCCGGCGCGCTGCCGCGGAGGCCGCCTTCGTGCGCAACACATCCTTCTGTCGCCCCGCGAAGGGCTCGATCGTCAGTCCATTCGAGATGCTTCGCGCACCTTTGACCCGTTCGCTGGTCCATTCCTGGCCCGCGGTCTCCAGCACGAACGCGCAACGCGGATCCGCCACGATGTAGCTGCTGTGGTACGAGAACGAGCGGTCTTCGTGCCCGCAGCCTCCGCCCTGGCCGTGTTCCTCCAGCAGTTGGGTGATGACGACAACCGCCTCTTCAGCGCTCGATGCGCGCTCGAGCCCGAGCCGGAGCAGATCCATCCCGGTCAGGCCCGTGGCCGCCAACGGTTGCTTGGTGAACACGGCCTCGTTGCCGATCACGACACCGTGTTCGTTCGTGCCGATCTCCGCGCCCCACATCCAGAAGGGGCGCGAGAGCAGCACGGCATGGGTGCGTCGCGCCTGGGGGATGCGGATCCAGGTGCAGCGCAACGGCGCATCCGGCCGGTGCTCTCGGGAGGGCTGCCACTCCAACAGATGGCCCTCGTTCGGATCCCGGTCGGAGTTCTTCGCGAAGAGCACGCGATCGGGGAGCACACGGACAGCGGTGTCACACATGGCGGTCGAGTGCGGCGCGCACCAGCGGAAGCCGGTCATTGCCGAAGAACATGTCGTTGCCGCCGACGAACATCGTGGGTGAGCCGAAGCCGCCGCGCTCGATCAGCTCGTCCGTGTTGGCTCGTAGCCTGTCTTTGATGGATGGCGTGGCGATAGCTTCGAGGAAGTCGCCGGGGTCGAGCCCGACTTCTTCAGCAATCGATGCCAGGACTTCCTGCTGAGAAATGTCCTCACCCGCGCCCCAATAGCGCTCGAAGGTGGCCCGCGCGTAGCTCGGAAGTCTGCCCGCATCCTGGGCGACCAACGCGCCACGCATGGCCTTGACGCTGTTCACGGGGAAGACGTCAGGCCAACCGATCTGCAGCTCGTAGAGCCGCGCCCAATCGGCGAGATCCTTCGCCTGGTAGCGCGCCCGCCGCGGGTTCGGATTGGCGCGGGCCTCGTACACTTCCTGGTTGACGGCGTTGAAGACCCCGCCCACCAGGATGGGACGCCAGATCAGCTCGGCGCCTGCTTCCTCTGCCAGCTCCTCGATCTTGTGGAAGGCGAGGTAGGTCCAAGGGCTGCTGCAGTCGAAGAAGAACTCCAGGCGGGTCATCGGGCGGGCTCAGTTGGGAGGGAACTTCGCGAGGATGTCGGACACGGCTTCGCGCGCGAGCGCCGTGGTTTCTGCGCCAAAATCGATTCCGGGTCCCAGGCTCTTCGCGCTCGCGCCAAACCAGGCGACCCGGCCGCTCTGGGCCTCAACGATGACGACGGTCAGCCGGCTCGCGACATTTGCCTGGGCCTTGTAGGGCAGCCCCGGCCTGTACGCGTCCAGACTGAACTGGTCGTACCAGATGAAGGGGGCCCGGTAGTAGAGCTGTGTCGCGTCGCTCGTCGAGAACTCGACGTGAAGGTCGGCGGGGTCGCGGCCGGCGGCCGGTCGGAAACCCTTGAGCCGGAGATCTTCGGCCAGGAAGCGACGGATCTGGCGGTCGCCCGGGCCATCGATGACGGTTCCGGCCGGGAGGTCGTCCCCTGCCTGAGCAGTGCGGGCGAAGGCGAACGTGCGCAGATTTGCGAACGAAACCTTAGGGTCGTAGCGCGCTCCGGCCCGTCCGGGCAGTTTGACGTCGACGAGCCGCGTGGCCGGGGCCGAGGGCCAGTCTTTCTTGGGCCGGGCAACCTTCTCGGGAGGCGGGGCGGCGGCGGTCGTCCCCGGCGCCGGTCCCGGACCTGGCTCCAGATAGGCCCCGATCTCGTACTTCATGGGACCGCCCACGGACTCGATCAGCACGAAATAGGTACCCGCGTTCACACTCTCGCGGAGGGCGAGTACCGTGACATCCGTGCGTGGCCCGCGCCCCGTGCTGGCCTGGGCGAGAACCCCCCGGATGGCTTCGAGCACGATCCGGGCCTGGGCGTCCGGGCCCACCAACTCCGGGATGACGCGCACCGTGAGCACTCCGGACTCCCCGACGATGACGCGGAACCGCTTCTTGCAGCGCTGGGAGTAGCAGTTGAGCTCATCGACGCGCACGCTTCCCAATGGCAGGAACTCCGCGAACGTCGTCGGATCCGCGACGACGGGCGGATTCCAGTTCTTTTCGCCAGGGATCCAGGTCCCCCAGGCGCAGCCGCCGACAAAGAGGGCCAGCGCGAGCGCGACGCAGCTCGAAAGGGAGCGGGATTCGAGACCTCGGCGCTTCATGCGCGTGGGATTCTAGCTACTTCGCTCCCGCTTGCTTCGCCAAATTCTCGCCTCGCGCGCGCAGACCCGCTGCTATGTTCCGCCGTCCCCATGGAACGAGGAGGAACCCCGATGACGCGATGGCTCACCACCCTGGCAGGAGCCCTGGCCCTGCTGCTCATCAGCGGCCCCACATCCGCTCAGGAGGCGTCTGCGTCTTCCGGGCTCTCGCAGATCGTCTCGAGCGGAACCCTGCGAGTGGGCATGTCGGGCAGCCAGCCGCCCCTCAATTTCGAGGGCAAGGATGGGGCCATGCACGGCCTCGAGGTCGACCTCGCTCACGGCATCGCCGGGCTCATGCGGGTCAAGCTCCAGATCGTCCGGACGCCCTTCGCAGAGCTGCTCGATGCACTCGAGAGCGGCAAGGTCGATCTCGTGATGTCGGGAATGACCACCACAGCGGAGCGGAGCCTGCGAGCCTCCTTCGTGGGCCCCTACTTCCTCTCGGGCAAGTCGATCCTGACCCGATCCACGACCCTTGCCCAGGCGAACAAGGCCGGGGATCTCGATCAGGCCGAACTCAAGCTGGCGGCACTCGAGGCTTCGACGAGCGAGCAGTTCGTACTCTCGGCCATTCCGAAGGCCAGCCTCGTGACGACGGCCAACTACGACGAGGCGGTCAAGCTGCTGCTCGACGGAAAGGTGGACGCATTGGTTGCCGACCGGGAGATCGTGATGCTCACGGCCTTCCTGCATCCCAAAGAGGGGCTGGCCACGCTGCGGGAGCCGCTCACGATCGAGCCCATCGGGATGGCGGTCCGGCCTGGTGGCGGTGCGCTCGCCAACTATCTCGACAATGCCCTCGGCGCTCTCGAGGCGAGCGGATTCCTGAGCGGATTGCGTTCGCGTTGGCTCGAGCGCAATGACTGGGTCTCCGAGCTTCCGTAGCCGCGGGCCCCGGCTCCGGGCACTTCTCGGATCGACGATTGGCTAACTTCTCGAGATGACAGAACTCGTCGTGCTGGTGGGAACTGATTTCTCCGAGGATGCAGACAGGGCGGTCCTGCATGCCTTCGAGGTCGCCAAGGCCATTGGCGCGAGCGTCGAACTCGTCCATGTGACGCCCGAGCTCAAGCCGTTGTTCGGTGGCTCGAAGCAGAGCCGAGCCGCAGTGGCGCAGCTCCAGGACGAGGAAGTCGCGGAATCACGCCGGGCTCTCGAAGTCTTCGTGGCCGAAGCGGAGGTGCCGGCTCGCGCTCACGTCTACGTCTG
>JAFDCZ010000303.1 GCA_019312665.1 Deltaproteobacteria bacterium
CTCTTCGTGGAGAAATCGCCCGGAACATCGGGCCCCGCTGAATCGAGCGTAAGCGTAGCTGGGGCACAGCATGCGTTGACAGAAACATGAACCTTGCTCGATCTCGACCGACCTTCAAGAGTTCCCATGCAGGATCCGGGTGGTAGAGCGCCGCGTCTAGACTTTCAGCTCGACGTGAGTCACCCCGTCGAAGAGCTGACGCAGTGGTTTGGCTGTGAGAGGCGCCAATACCCTGCCTAGCAGCGGCAACAAGGCAAAGCGCACAAGCTCTCCGGTCCATCCCCGCCGCAACACCACCCTTGGAGGGAGCGCTGCCAGCGACTGGATGGCATCGATCTCCGGCCCGCGCTCCGGCTCCACCATTGCAGCGGCCGCATCCAATATTTCGCCGGTGGCACCCGCCTGAAGCACAGGCACCAGATGGTTCGCTGTCACGACGGCGTCGCGCAGGGCGACGTTGATCCCCTGGCCACCGACGGGCGACATGGTATGCGCCGCATCGCCAATCACGAGGGCGCCGGGCCGAGACCAACCCTCGACCCGATCCGTAACGACATCGAGCAGGAAGGGCCGGGACAGCGTGTCCTTGTTGGTGCGCAAGTGGGAACCCAGCTCGGCACCCACATGATTGGCCATCTCCTCGACCCATTCCGAAATTCCGCGAGCTCGGAGTGCCCCGAAGGCTCCTTTGAGAATGACCCAAGCGACCTGCAGTTCGCCGTCGGGCGCAGGAAACGCGATCAACAGGTGCCCATGCCCGACGACCGCCTGGACTTTCCCCTCCTTCCACGAGGAGGGCCAGGGAAGCTTCGCCCACACGATGTCCATCGGTGCATCGCGAACCTGCGCCGTGAAGCCACCGCCCCGTCGCACCGTCGAAGCGCGACCGTCGGCGCCAATCACGAGACCGGCACGCAGCACCTGGCTGCCCTCGGCCGTCTGCACACGAACCCCGTCGATTCGGTCGCCCGCCCGAAGCACCTCCTTCACGGAGGCGCCCCGCAAGAAGCGAAAGCCCGAATGGGTCTGCGCCACCTCCACGAGGGTTTCGAGCAATCGCGGCTGAGAGAGGCTCACGGGCATGCCGCCCGATGGCTGTTGATCCAACGAGATCCCGAACAGACGACGCTGATTGTGGAAGATTTCGATCTCGCCTGGATGACGCTGGGGGATCTCCTCGAGGCCTCGGCCCAGGCCCAGGGCTTCGAGCACTCGCCAACCGCTCGGCATCACGATCTCGCCGCGAAACTCCCTGGCGAAATCGACCTGGCGCTCGACCAGCGTCACCTGCACCCCACGTTGGGCGAGGAGCAGGGCCAGCGCCGCACCGGCAGGCCCGGCGCCGACGATCAACACCTGGCTGTCCCGGTCGCTCGTCACCTTCAAAGCCTAGCGCGGCTTCGGAGTCCGTCGTCCATCCTGCTGAGGCGCTACCCGTCCGTCGTCTGCATGCGCGGAAGGATCTGTCTGACGAAGAGTTCGACGCTCTGCCAAGCCACGTCAGGTGGAATTCCGCCGCAGAGCGGATACAGCGGGAACGTCGCATGCCTTCCGTCCGCCTCGGCCCGCGCAACGGCTTCATCGGGCGTGAGGATCTTGAACAGGCCTTCAGCCCGGAGGGCCTCGACGCTCTCCGCTTCCGACTTCACTGTGGAGGCCTGCCCGTCGTGCTGCCAGCTGCGGTAGCTCATGGCCTCATGAAGCAGATGGGGCCCGATTTCGTTCCACGCACGGTCCGGATCCTCGGCAAACCAGAACATCTCCCCGGTGCCGGGCGGCAAGACGAGGGGTTCGGCCACGCCCAACCGTTCACACTCGGACAGGTAGAGCGCCACCATCTCGCGATCGTTGTTCGCAGGCTGATAGGGCAACCCGAGGCGCGCAGCGCGACGGGCCGCACGTTTCGACTGGCCCCCGATCCAGACCACCGGATGCGGTTTCGTGAACGGTTCTGGCGTCACGTGCACCTTTCGCCCCTGCCACTCGAATCTCTCACCGCGCCAGCAGCGCAGCATCACCTCGAGGCATTCATCGAAACGCGCTCCCCGGCTCTTCCAATCCTGGCCGAAGGCTTCGTACTCGGCCGGCCGGTAGCCGATCCCGGCGGTGATCCCCGTGCGCCCGCGGCTGACATGATCCAGGACCACCAGATCCTCGGCGAGCTTGACCGGGTCGTAGAGCGGCACCAGGAGCGCGCCCACCTGAATGCGAATCCTGCTCGTCCTCCCCGCCATCGCGCCCATCAGCGCGATCGGCGACGGCAGGAAACCATCCGCGATACCGTGATGCTCAGAGAGACTGATCGTGCGCGCGCCGTGCTCGTCGGCGAATGTCGCCATCTCGAGGGCCGCGGAATAGAGCGAATCCGGTCGTACCCGGCCGGGCTTGCCCGTTCCCATCAGGGATTCGGGCGCCCTCATATCGAAGCGCAACATCCAGTTCACCATCAGATCGGACTGCCTTCTTCGTGGGGGCCAAGGGCCAAGGTTTCTGGCTCTTCGATCACCGGGTTCTCGATCGCGCCGATGCCTTCGATCTCGATGCGAACCACGTCGCCGGGCACGAGCCATTTCGGCGGCTTCATCGCCGCGGCGACGCCGCCGCAGGTGCCGGTGGAGATCACGTCACCGGGCTCGAGCGTGAATGCCGTCGACAGGTGCTCCACCAACTCGAAGCAATCGAAGATCAGCTCCTTCGTATTGCTGTGCTGACGCAACTCGCCGTTCACGAGCGTCCTGAGTTCGTGGCCCGAGGGGGTGCCGCCCAACTCGTCGACGGTGACGAGCGCCGGGCCGAGAGGGCAGTGGGTATCAAAGCTCTTCCCCATCATCATCGTGGGCGAGCGCCGCTGCCAGTCGCGTACCGAGACGTCGTTGCACACGGTGTAGCCGGCGATCACCTCATGGGCCTTCTGCTTGGGAACGTGCCGGCAACGCTTGCCGATCACGATCGCCAGCTCACCTTCGTAGTCGAGAAGCTGCGAGACCTTCGGCCGATGAAATGGATCGAAGGGGCCGACGACGGCCGTCGATTGTTTGTTGAAGATGATCGGTACGGTCGGAATCTCACGACCGGTTTCCGCAACATGATCCGCGTAGTTGAGCCCGACCGCGAGAATCTTGGGAGGCCGGGCGATGGGCGCCTCGAGCCGCACTTCTTCGAGCGGGAGCTTCGGCCCGTCCGCCTTGCCCGCTTCCGCGAGCGCATCCGACCCGGCCTCGAGCAGGGCCAGCATCAGCGAGGGAAGCGAACTGCCGCGGAGATCGACGACCTCCCCACCTTCCAGGCGCCCAAGCCGGGTCCTGCCACCGTGAGTGAATGTGACGAGTCGCATACGCTCTCCTTTGTCGCAGCCCAGGAGTGGTTCGCACACCGCTCGGCTCGGACGCGTTCGCACTGTACCACCCCGCCGGGTTACGCTCTGCCCATGGCAACATTCGATCTGGTTCCGGCGCCTCAAACCGTGGCGGGGCTCGATGCCGCCTGGCCCGGCCTGGCTGGGCCGGGCAGTTGGTTCACGGGGGCCGAGCG
>JAFDCZ010000304.1 GCA_019312665.1 Deltaproteobacteria bacterium
GCTCCATTCACCTCGCCGACCCGCCAGCGATCATCCACCTCGACGGCGTCGAAGAAAGTCGCGTTCGAGCGTTTCCCGCTCAAGGTGCGGATTGGCTGGATCTCGATGCCGGGCGTATCGAGAGGGACGAGAAAAAAAGTGATGCCGCGATGTTTCCTGGCGTCGGGGTCCGTGCGTGTCAGAAGCATGACCCAGCTGGAAACTTCAGCGAGCGAGGTCCACATCTTCTGGCCGTTGATGATCCAATGCGCACCCGATCGTTCTGCGCGGGTCTTGACCGCGGCGACGTCCGATCCGCACTCGGGCTCGGTGTAGCCCAGGCAGGCGACGGACTCTCCCGAGAGCAGGCGCGGTACAACCTCGGATTTGTGGAACTCGAAGAGCGCAGCGAGTTCCTCGGGGCCACGGCTCTGTCCATCCGGTGACACGGGCATCGCCGAGCGCAACCAGCCGCGTTCGGCCGCCTCGCGGTGAAGGGGCCAGTCGTGTTGGGTGCCGCTCTGCTTGATGCGGGCCGCTCCCTCCCGGGTCCAGTTCTCCGCGAGGAAGGCCCGAATCTCCTGACAAGCTCTCCTCGAGCATTCTCCACTGGGCCGAGCAAGAGATTGCCAAGTCTCTCGATCTCGACTGCGGGGTCTTCGAGCACAAGGCGCCAACCCTTCGCGCGACGGAAGTAGAGCTGAATGTCGTACTCCTCGCTGACTCCGTAGCCACCGTGAACGTGGAGTGCGAAGGCTGCGGCCTCGTTGGCCACATCGCCACAAAAAACCAGGGCCATACCCGCTAGACGCCTGGCATCGGTGGGGGCCTCTTCGAATGCCCACGCAGCTTTCCTCGCGAGCAGGCGAGCACCGTCGAGCGCGACCGCGAGATCTGCGAAGCGGTGCTGAAGAGCCTGGAAAGAGCCGATCGGGACATCGAATTGTGTACGCTCCAAGGCGTAGGCGAGCCCGAGATCAAAGGCACCCTGAGCGACGCCGACCAGAGCATTGGCGGTCAGGGCTCGCCACTCGTCGACCGCATCGGCATGGATGTCGGAAATCGGGGTCCCCGCCTCGGAGCCGGCCAGGATCACGCGGCAATTCTCCGGGCTCAGCTTCCGATCGGCCAGAGGGCTTGCGGCAAAGTTGGCCGCTGCGCGGCCCGGCGGGTCTTCCGTACAGAGCAGGACTTCGGACTCCGCCAAGGCGACTACATGGCTTGCCACGGCGCCGGCTGGAACCAGATGCGCGCGGGTTCTCTTGACGGGCTGGTGGGCGAGTGTCGCGATCGCCTTCGGTCCAGCGAGCACCCCGAGCGCAGGATCTTCTCCCATGCATCGGACCAGAAGCCGGCTGGCGACGAAATGTTCGATGAAGGGCAGGGGGGCCAGGCTGCGGCCCAGGGATTCCGCGACCAGAGCGGCGTCCAGGGGTGAAGTACCACTTCCGCCGAGCGACTCGGGCAATCCCATGGCGCTCGCGCCGGTCTCCGCAAGACGCTCCCACAGGTCTGGATCGAAGCCTAACGGTTCTGCCTTGCGAACCCGCTCGGTGGGGCATTCGTTCTCGAAGAAAGTCGCGAAGAGATCTTCGATTGCCTGCTGGTCCTGGCTGAGTGAAAGGTCCACGACTCAGGGAATTTCCTGGAGCGGCATCCGATCCGATTCGAGGGGCTGGCGACCCGTCCGGAAGGGCGAGAGCGGCGAATCCACGAGCAGGCAGCGATGCCAGTCGACCGCGATATCCCGGACCGACGCGCGCCACTGGACGAGGGCATCATCTTTGTGTTGCGCCGCTTCGAAAGCGGCCCAATTCTCCCAGGTCGGAATCGCCCAGATGATGATGCACTCGGAATCGTTCACCATCGCGGTTTCGAAGGCCCCCGCCAATTCCCAGTCGTATTTCTCATAGGCGGGCAGGGCGATGTCTCGTAGCAGCCGAATGAAATCGGCGGATCGGCCGGGAACGGTCTTGATCAGTTCGTGGGCGTAGGTTTCGCCCTTGACACCATCCCGGCATAATTCTTCGATGGTGCGTGTCCAGGGCGCTGGTACCAGAAGGCGATCGTCTCCGTGGCGCCGGAGATTCGCGGCAACGGACCACCACTCGGCCAGCGTCGGATTCTGGAGAGAGCTGTGATTGAACTCGTGGCGGAACGATTTGGCCTGGCCTTCCCAGCCGTCCTCTTCCCACATATTCACGACTTCCGGCCAGCCTCGGGTCGTTCCCACGACGCCCCAGACTCCGTAACAGAGCTGATTTCTTTCCTGTTGGGCAATCGGACTCCAATTGGCGGTCATGTGGTGCATATACTTCGCCCGATTGTGCGCGATGATGTCGATGAACTCATGGATGTAGACCTTCTCGTTGGCCATGGCTCAATTCGCTTTCTATGGTTGGGTCGGGCTGGGTTGGGTTGGGCATTGCAAGCGCGAAACGTAGTAGCACACGAGTAGACGATCGATCGACGAGGGAGGCGCGGCACCAATCACGATAGGCTGCTTCGCTTCTCCGGCAGGGGCCGGCATGAAATTTGGCTTCGATGCAGGACTCGAGGAATTTCGAAAAGAAGTACGTGCCTTCTTTCGCGAGGAGATGGCCCCTGCACGCGTGGAGGGGCACGCTGACGCCCTCGATCTCACCGGCTTCGATGAGGCCTTCGAACGTGCGCTACTGCGGCGCTGCGGAGAGCGTGGTTATCTCGGGCTGTGTGTGCCTGAGCAGTACGGAGGTGCCGCGCGCCCGCCGCGGTTCAAGGCTGTTTTCGACTTCGAGGCGGCCTATGCGGATGCTCCGGCGATAGACACTCCGATCACGCTGGTGGGTTCACAGATGCTGACGTATGGCACCGACCCACAGAAGGAATTCTTCTTGCCGAGGATGGTTCGAGGCGAGGGGCTCATGTGCATCGCCTATACCGAACCCGAAGCGGGGAGTGATCTCAGCGGAATCAAGTCGACGGCACGGCGGGAGGGTGATGGATTCGTTCTCGACGGCGTGAAGTCGCTGGTGACGGCTGCGCACAAATCCGATCATGCCTGCGTGGTGGTTCGGACGGATCAGGACGCTGCCCCGCGCCGGGGGATGAGCATGTTCCTGCTCTCGCTCGATACCCCGGGCGTGCGTGTGATCCGACGGGCGACGGCGAATCGCTGGACGTTGGGCGAATTGCACTTCGACGGCGCGCGGTTGCCGAAAGACGCCCTACTCGGAGAATGGAATCGAGGTTGGTCGCAGATGGCGGCGGCACTCTTGTCCGAGCAGTCGGGCATGGCCCATCTGGGCTGGGCAACGCGGAACCTCGAACGGCTCGATTCGCTGTGCCGAGATGCACGACACATCGTGACGCCCAAGGCGGTTGTACGGCAGCGCGTCGCCCAGCTCCACTGTGATCTCGACGTCGGCGTTCGTTTCGCCAAGCGGGTGATGTTTCAGCAGGATCGTGGTGAGCTCGAGGCTGCGGCTGCGTCGATGACCAAGGTATACGCGACCGAATTGCTGCAGCGGATCGCCCAGGTCGCGAGCGAACTCCTGGGGCCCTTTGGCAGCCTTCGCGAGGGTAGTGAGTGGGCCCCTCTCGGTGGGCATTTCGCCTACGACGTGATCGAACGAATTCATCCAACCGTCAGTATCGGGGCGAACGAAATCCGAAGAAACTCGATCGCTCAACTGGGCCTTGGGCTCCCACGCAACTCATGAACCTACTTCTTGCACCGGCCCAGGAAGCCCTGCGCAGCGAAGTTCGATCGTTTCTCGAAGCCCATTGCCCGCCCGGGCGGGTTCGCGAGCTGGAAGCCAGCGAGCGAGGGTTCTGTTCCGCCCTGTGGCAAGACATGGCCCAGCGTGGGTGGCTTCGGCTGGGTCATGGTGCAGGCGGAAGCGTTCACGAAACCCGTCTTGTCGACCGGGTTGTCTACTTCGAAGAATTGGGTC
>JAFDCZ010000305.1 GCA_019312665.1 Deltaproteobacteria bacterium
CCGGTTCGATGGTCAGGGGTGAGCTTCCCGCTCCGGTCGTTATCATCCGGCCGCCCAGATTTTGGAACCGATCGGAGACCGACCATGCGCGTTCGAACCAGCGGCCTGCCCATCTTTCTGATTGTCACGCTCTTCGGCCTTGGCTGTGACGGGCCCGGATTCGGCTGGCCCGGCACCGACGAGATCGACGCCGATGAGGTTCGCATCCAGGAGCTGGCAGCGGGCCGCGTCGCGGCAGGTGAGGCGCCGCCCAAGGGGCCGGCTGAGTTGGCCGCCGCCGTGCCAACCACTCCGCCCCCCGCCGCAACGGAACCGGAGCCCGAACCGGAGCCCGAGCCGCTCGTACCGGATGCCGAACGCGGCGCCGAGATCTACGCGCTGAATTGTTCCAGCTGCCACGGCGCCTCTGGCCACGGCGATGGTCCGGCCGGCGCCGCTCTGGATCCTACCCCGAGCAATCACGCCGATGGCGGCTACATGAATACGCTCGACAATGAACGCCTCTACAAGGCCGTGTACGAGGGCGGGGCGGCTGTGGGAAAGAGCCCGACCATGGCACCTTGGGGCGCAGTCCTCGGTGAGGCCAAGGTCTGGGACCTCGTCGCCTTCATGCGGACCCTCGCGGAGCCGGCCTACGAGGGCAGCGTTCCCTGATCCACCACCGGCTCAACCATCCGGTGAACTGAGCTTCTTCAGGAAGGCTCTGCCTCCGAGCTTGCGTGCGGCGTTCTCGATGTGCAGCGCGCGCTCGCGGACGTAATCCGATGGCGCCCCCGCCGAGAGCTTCTTGGGGCTCGGCAGCACGGCTGCAAGCAGCGCCGCCTGCGAAGGATTCAAGCGCGCGGCCGAGGTTCCGAAGTGGCGATTCGCGGCCGCCTCCACCCCGAATACGCCCGGCCCGAATTCAACGACGTTCAGGTAGACCTCGAGGATGCGCTGCTTCGGCCAGGTCCATTCCAGGAGCAGGGTGAGGGAGGCTTCGAGGGCTTTCCGCAGCCAGCTTCGCTCTGGCCACAGGTAGCACAGGTAGAGATTCTTGGCCAGCTGCTGGCTCAAGGTACTGGCGCCACGCAGCCGCCCCGAATCATCCTGGATGGCGTCGCCGATGGCTTGCCAGTCGAATCCGCCGTGGGTCGGGAAACGTTGGTCCTCGGCCGCCAACACGGCGAGCGCCACATGAGGCGAGATTTCTTCCCACGGCACCCAGCGTTGATGGATGCGTCCACCGGGCGCACTCGCCCGTGCTTGAAGCATGTAGGCGGTGGTCGGCGGGGGGATCCAGCGCCAAGGCAGGACGAGCAGGCAGAGCAGTGCGACTGCGACGCCGAGCGAACGCAGCGCGAGTGTGAATGCGACCCTTCTCCAGCGGCGCGGGCGCGCCCGGCGCTTTCCTCTTCTTCTGGTCTTCCTGGCCACGCTCTCGGGTTTAGCATGCGCATCCGACGGAATTCAGATTCGCCGAAGGCCGGATGGTGGGTCGAGTGCCGGAGCAGGTGGCGTACACCTCAACGAGCGCGCTTCGCAATCATTGGGGCGGGTCGGGGTCCAACGCGATCAACATCGCCCGTTCCAAGGCGTTGGTCCGGTGATGCGCGATTTTCTCGTACTCTTCATCGCCTGCCAGATCGAGCAGGTTCTGGCGCTTGGGCCACGAGACGAGCAACACCATGTCCCAGTCGTAGTCGGTATCCCCGATCAGCTGTTCATGGGCCTGGCCCGAGAACACGACCTGCCCGCCGTGCCGCACCACAAAGGGAGCCGCCAGCTCCGCATAACGCGCGTAGGCCTCCGCCCCGGTGCCGTCACCGTCCGCCGCCTCCTCCCGAAACTTCAGCAAATTGATCATTACCACGGGCCCCTCGTCGGCATTCATCGCGAACGCGGCCAACGCACTGGGGTTTCCGTCCATCCAAGGGTTCATCCCCGGCAGATGATTGAGTGGATCTGAACCACAAGCAAACAGGGCAAGGGCGGAAAAACAAGCGAGTGACCAGGCGACGGAACGTTTCAATGGATTTCCTGCCGAATTGATGGTTGGTCCCTCGGTGATGGTACCGCGCCGTGTGACCGGCAACTCTGCTGGTTCCTCCAAGCAGAACGGCGTCGACTATGTTCGCGGACAAGCCTCCTGCGTCCGACGGGCGGGCCAGGAGGATCCAGCGATGACGACAATGCGTGTGGCACTCAGCGGGTCCGATTTGACGCCCGAGGCAGAGGGCGAGCATGTGACGAGAGCTGCCCCAGGTGCCTACGGCATGCCGAGGATCGCGATGCCGCAGGTTTGAGGGGCGCCGCCGATGTTATGGGAGAGCGCGAGGGTCGCGTCCTTGACCTGCCGCTCGCCGGCGCGGCCCTGGAGCTGAAGTACGTTCTCGTAGATCATGCGCACACCGGTCGCCCCGGTCGGATGGCCGAAGGTCTTGAGGCCGCCATCCGTGTTGACGGGTAGCTCTCCGTCCAGCTCGAAGGTGCCGCTGGCCACGTGGTCCTTGGCCTCACCCTTCTTGCACAGGCCGAGATCCTCGTAGCTGAGCAGCTCAGTCAACGTGAAGCAATCGTGGAGCTGGACGATGTCGAGCTCCCGGAAGGGTTCGCGAATGCCCGCCTGCTCGTAGGCATCCTTGGCGGCGTAGAGCGTGGGCTTCCAGGCGAGGAAGTCGAAGTCCGGATCTCGCTGGGGATGTTCTGCGGTGGCCACCGTGACGGCTTTCACCAACACGGCGTCGTCGCGGTAGCTCCTGGCGAGATCCGTGCGCGTGATGATCGCTGCGGAGGCGCCGTCGCTCTGGGCTGCGCAATCGTAGAGGCCGAAGGGCCAGCTGATCATGCGGGCATTCAGGACGTCCTCGACGGTGATCTCACGCTTCAGCATCGATTTCGGTGCGAGCGTTCCATTGTGGTGATTCTTGACGGCGATCTTTGCCAGATCCTCACGGCCGGCGCCGAAGGTCTCGAAATAGCGCGCGGCGCATAACGAGAACCAGCCGGCCGGAGTGGACGGCAAGCCGCGCACTTTGTCGAAGTTCACACTAGGCCCGGAGACGCCGCGATCCTTCGGCTTGTCGAAGCTCAATACGAGGACGGTATCGTAGAGGCCTGCAGCCACCGAGAAGACGCCGCAGCGGAAGGCGTCGGTGCCCGTCTGGCAATAGTCCATCAACATGGTGATCGGCTTCCCGAAGAGCTTCAACGCTTCGGCAACCTCACCGCTGCCCTCGCGCGGATACACGGCTCCGGCAAAGATCGCCTCGATCTGCCTCTGGGGATCCTCGATTCCGGCGTCTTCGTAGGCTTCGTAGACGGCGTCCACGATCATGTCCTCGCGGCTGCTCGTCCAGTTCTCACCGAACTGGCAACAGCCGACGCCTACCACGGAGACCTTGTCGCGGAGGGCTTCGGGATTCATTGGGACGCTCCTTGCATTTCGTCTTCGGGGATCGGGCTGGCCTTCCAGAAATAGTTGGCTTTGCCTCCCGCATCATGGATCTTGCGGAACACGTATTCGACCGGCAAATCGAGGCGAACCTGATCGGGCTGCGTGTTGGCGAGCTGCACCTGAACGCGGCAACCCTCGACTTCGGTGACTACCATGATCGTCGGCGGCTCGGCCGCCGGGAAGAAGTAGTCGAAGGTGAACGCCAGCACGCGGCCGCGCTTGTCCGAGAGTCGAGCCGGCTCCCATTGGTCCTTGGCCTTGCATCCGTAGCAGACGCGAGGCTGCGGGAGGTGCAGTTGGCCACAGCTCGTGCAACGGCCAGCGATGAGGCCGATGTCGGCATCACGCTCCCGGTAGCGGACGGTTGCCGAAAGCCCGAGGTCGGCTCCGCCCTCCCACTCCTTTGGGTCGAGCTTGCGCGAGCGAAGGTAGGCGTCATAGCTGCCGAGCGCGCGCCGCCTGGCAAGGTGCCCCTTCATTCCGCGCCGAGGGGAGAGCTTCTCCAGATGTTCGGTGGTTTCAAATGCAAGCGCATGAGCGCCGTCGCCGAAGCTTGCGCAAAGGATCTTCTCGCCCGGCTTCGCTTCTTCGAGGGCAGCCACGAGCAGCATGGGAACGTAGGCGGCGCCGGTGTTGCCTAGCTTTCCGATCAACGGGTCTTGCAGAGTTTCCTTCTCCAAACCAGCCGCCTTGGCCACCGCGCCGAGGGTCCTGGGGTCATGGGCATAGAGGGCGGCCTTTGCGTAGGTGGCTCCGTTGGTCCCCGTCTTCGCGTACAAACCGGAGATCGCTTCACTCAGGTTCGGGACCACGCCCTCCTGAACGACGAAGCGATCCTCCCAACTATGGGTGAACGTCTCGCCCTCGACGCGCCACATTCCTTGCAGCTCGTCCGAGACGGCAGCGCTGGCGATGAAGGACGCGATTGGTTGCTCGTCGCCGATCAAGAAGGCTGCCGCGCCGTCGCCTAGCTTCGCCTCGAGGGCTCCCCGGGGCGCACCCAT
>JAFDCZ010000040.1 GCA_019312665.1 Deltaproteobacteria bacterium
GTTGATCGTGCTGGCCTCGAGGCCTCGCCTTGCCGACATCCGTGACGTGATCCAGCGCCTCGACGTACCGGTCGTCGGCGGTGGGCGCATCCACGTCTACTACCTGAAGCACGCCGACGCCGAAGAGCTGGCGACCACGCTTTCTTCGCTGATCGGCGGCCAGCCCGCGGGGGGCGGGGGCCGGCCCGGGGTCGGTGGGCTCGCCGCCAATCCTGCCCTGCGCGCCGCCATCACGGAACTCTCGGAGGGTGTCACGGTCACCGCCGACGCACCCACCAACTCCCTGGTCATCCAGGCGACGCGCGAGGGCTACGACACCCTGGCGCAGGTCGTCTTCCAGCTCGACATCGCCCGACCCCAGGTTCTGATCGAGGCGCTGATCATGGAAGTGGACGTCAGCGACAACCTGTCGCTCGGCTTCAACGGACTCGCCCGGATCTTTCGAGGCAACACGAGCTACGGAATCGGGTCGCTGACCGGAGTTGGGCGCGGCGCCCTGGTTGGCGCTTTTCCGGAAGGACCGACGATCGGCGATGGCGATGACGACCCCGACGCCGTCATCGGTGACGGTGGTGCGCTGTTTGATGGCAGCGGCGCCAAGATCCTTGGCAAGCTGTCGGAGTCCGCGCTTTCGGGCCTGGTCGCGGCCGCAAGCCGGAACACACTGGACTTCGACGACGAGGGCCTCATCATCGGAGGCAGCCTGATCCAGGGAATCGTCACCGCAACAGCCGATCTAGGCGGCACCAACGTGCTCTCGGCACCGCACATCCTCACCGTCGACAACGAGGAGGCGGAGATCAAGGTCGGTGCGAACATCCCGATCGTGACGAGCCGGGTCGAGTCTGCGGCAGGCCAGGACACGGGCCTCGCGACCAGCCAGAACATCGAGCGTCAGGACATCGGCATCACCCTCCGGGTCACACCTCAGATCAGCGAGGGCAACAACCTGCGGCTCAACATCTTCCAGGAGATTACGGCCGTGAATACCGCACTCTCCGCTGTGACCGGGGACCCCTCGGAGGTGGGCGTCGCGCTCTCGAATCGCACGATCCAGAACGTCGTGGTCGTCGGCGACGGCGAGACAGTGGTTATCGGTGGATTGATCAGTGAGGACTTCGCCGACAACGAGAGCAAGGTTCCTTGGCTCGGCGACATCCCGATCCTGGGCTGGCTGTTCAAGAGCACCACAAACTCCGTCCAAAAACAGAACCTGCTCGTCTTCCTCACCCCCCACATCATCCGCAACGATGCGGAGATGGCCCGCGAGACCATCCGCAAGCGCGAGGAGTTCTGGGAATCGAGCGAGAAGGCGCTCCGGCTGACGGACAGCGAGAAGCGGGAGGCCAAGGAGCGGCGCGAGGAAGCCGAAGCCGCCGGCATCTCGATGCTGCCGTTCAAGGGCAAGAACGCGGTGCGCGGGCGGTTGATGGAGCATCGGGATCGCTACCCGGTGAACCAGATGCGCGAGATCGAGCGCCAGCAGAGCGAGGCCCGCGAGCAGGCTTCGGCCGCCGCGAGCGTCGACGCGTCCACCCGCTACGGCGTGCTCGCCGCCACCTTTGGCGACGAGCGCGCAGCAGCAGCGGCTCTCCAGCAGCTGATCGACGCCGGCTACGACGGCACCCTGGTCAGCGGAGACCGCTCCGGCACCGTGCTCTACGAGGTTCGCATCGGGCCCTTCAACGAGCAGAAGGAAGCGGAAGCTGCGGCCCACGTGATGCGCGAGAGCTTCGAGCTCACACCGGTCGTCACCGTGGAGGATGGCGGATGAACCGCGCCAAACCCATCGAGAACCTCCGGTGAACCCCATCGACGAGCGCCTGGGCCTGCGGGAGGTCCTGTTGCGGACCACCCCGCTTACCCTCGAGCAGCTCGAGGAAGCCGTGCGCCGCCAGCAGGATGAAGGCGGCAAGTTGACCGACCATCTGCTGCGTCTGGGCTTCTTGTCCGAGGACCAGTTGCTAGGCGCGATCGGCAGCCAGCTCGGCCTGAAGGTGCGCTCCTCGATCACGCCGGACGATGTGGACGAGGCGCTCGCGGAGAAGCTGCCGATCGCGTTCGCCAAGACCCACGGCCTGCTGCCGATCGGCCGCAGCGACGACGGCTCGGTCCGCATCGCGATCTCCGATCCCTACGACACGGCCTGCCTCGACGACCTGCGGTTGCTCTTCGACGGCGCCGACATCGAGACCGAACTGGTCGGCCGGCGGGATGTGATGGCCGCCATCAACCAGGTCTACGACCGGGGTGGCGCCGGCGCCCTGGATTCGATTCTCGAAGACGCAGCGGACGATTTCGCCGCCGTCGCCAGCGAGCTTTCCGCCGAGCCCGAGGATCTGCTCGACGCCGACGACGAAGCGCCGATCATCCGGCTGGTCGATTCCCTCGTCCAGCAAGCGGTGAAGGAGCGCGCCAGCGACATCCACATCGAGCCCTTCGAGAAGGAGATCCGCGTCCGCTTCCGGGTCGACAACATGCTCTACGAGCCGGTCAGCCCGCTGCCGAAGGCGTTGCTCCCTTCGGTCGTATCGCGCATCAAGATCCTGGGCGGCCTCGACATCGCAGAGAAACGCCTGCCGCAAGATGGGCGCATCCGCCTCAAGATCGCCGGGCGCGATTACGACGTGCGCCTCTCGACCGTTCCCGTTGCCCACGGCGAGCGTCTGGTGCTGCGGCTCCTGCCGCGCACCACGGACATGCTCGATCTCGAGCATCTGGGCTTCGACAAGGACAAGCTCGAACTCTGGAACAAGCTGATCCAGCGCCCGAACGGCATCATCCTCGTGACGGGCCCCACCGGCAGCGGCAAGACCACGACCCTCTACGGCGCGCTCTCCCGGGTGAACCGCAGCGATACGAACATCATCACGATCGACGATCCGGTGGAGATCCAGCTGCCCGGCGTGGGGCAGATCGAGGTCAATCCGAAGATCGGCCTTACCTTCGCAGCGGCCCTGCGCACGGTGCTTCGCCAGGATCCGAATGTCGTGCTGGTCGGCGAGATCCGCGATCTCGAAACCGCGGAGATCGCGATCCAGGCCTCGCTGACGGGTCACCTTGTGTTTTCGACCCTGCATACCAACGATGCTCCGAGCGCCATCACCCGGCTCGTGGACATGGGCGTCGAGTCCTATCTGGTGGCCTCCTCCCTGGCGGCCGTATTGGCCCAGCGATTGGTTCGCGTGCTTTGCAAGGAATGCCGCGTGGCTTACGAGCCCACCGCCGAGGAACTCGCCGAGGTCGGCATCCGCGCCAAGGAGAAGATCCAGATCTATCGCGCGGCCGGCTGCTCGAAGTGTCATGACACGGGCTATGCCGGGCGGGTCGGCATCTTCGAACTCATGATCGTGGACGAAGCCATCCGCAACCTCGTGACCCAGAATGTCGACGCCAAAGCCATCAGGCGTGTCGCCACGGAAAACGGCATGCAGACCCTGCGTGTCGATGGGGCCCGCAAGGTACTCTCGGGTGTGACCTCCCTGGAAGAGGTCGTGCGCGCCACAGAAGAAGAAGAAGGGATGGCTGCGGCCTGACCCTTCGGGAGGCCAGCGGCGTGCCGGTCTATCAATTCAAAGGCGTTACCGAAGGCGGCCGCGCGACGAAGGGTTTCGTCGATGCGGATAGCGACCGGACCGCCCGTCAGAAGCTTCGCCGCGACGGCGTCTTTCTCACTGAACTGTTGGAGAGTTCCGGAGCAGCAACGCCCACACGGAGCAGCAGCCGGACCACTGCGCCCGCCAAGCGAACCGCTCTTTTCAAACGTGTCTCCGGCACCGACCTGGCCCTGGCGACCCGGCAGCTCGCGACCTTGCTAGGCGCCGGCATTCCGCTCGTCGATTCCCTGGGCGCCCTGACGGAACAAATCGAGAGCGCGCGCCTGAAGAGCGTCTTCAGCATCGTTCGGGACCGGGTGAACGAAGGTGCCAGCCTGGCCGACGCGATGGCCTCGGCCGGCCCCTTCAACAACCTCTACGTCAGCATGGTGCGCGCCGGCGAAACCGGCGGCGCGCTCGAAACCGTCCTCGACCGGCTGGCGGACTATCTCGAAGGCCAGGTTCGAACCGCCAACAAGGTCATCTCGATCCTGCTGTATCCGGCCGTGATGATGCTCGTGGCGGTCGGTGTCGTCATCGTGCTGGTCACGATCGTGCTGCCCCAGATCACCCAGCTGCTCGAGAGCCTCGACCGTGAGCTGCCGATCTACACACGGATCGTGATCGATCTCTCGGACTTCCTGCGGAGCTGGTGGTGGGCCGTAGGTCTGGGAATCTCTGCTGCGGTGATGGGCCTGCGCCGGTACATCGCCAGTGAGCGCGGACGTTTCCAATGGGATGGCTTCCTGCTGCGGATTCCACTGGTCGGCAAGATCGTCCGCCAGCTCGCGATCTCCCGCTTCACCCGCACCCTCGCAACACTTCTCGCCGGTGGCATCCCGATCGTGCGATCGCTCGACATCTCCCGCCATGTGGCCGCCAACGCGGTGATCGGCGAGGCCGTCGAGGAGGCTCGCACCTCGATCACCGGAGGCGCGTCGATCGCGGGGCCGCTGCGGGCCAGCGGCCAGTTCCCGCCGCTCGTCACGCATATGGTCGACGTCGGAGAGCGCAGCGGCGATCTCGCCGGAATGCTCAGCAAGGTCGCCGACACCTACGAGGAGCAAGTGGAGAACACGGTCACCCGCATCACCGCGTTGCTCGAGCCCTTCCTGATCCTCGTCATGGTCGGCGTGGTGATGGTCATCATGCTTTCCACCATCATGCCGCTTCTCGATCTGACGAGCTCGATCCAGTAGCAGGAGAACCCCAATGTCGACTCCCCTCCCCAACCCTCTCGAGCGCAAGCCGAACCGCCCTCTCGATCGCGTGGCGAACCGGCGGCGCCGGGCTGGTTTTTCGTTGATCGAGATCATGGCCGTGGTCGTCATCATGGCGTTGCTCATGGGCCTGGTCGGTGCCAACGTGCTCGGCCGCCTCGATGTGGCGCGTGTCCAGACGACGAGAGGCCAGATCAAGAACCTCGAATCCGCGTTGGCCTTCTACCAGATGGACAATGGCCGCTACCCCACCACGGAGCAGGGCCTCGCCGCCTTGCTCAGCCGGCCCACCACGGCCCCCGAACCGCGCAACTACAAGTCGGGCGGCTACCTCTCGAGCAAGACCACTCCGAAAGACGCCTGGGGTGAGGATTTCCAGTACCAGTCGCCCGGCACCCACAATCCGAGCTCCGTCGACATCTGGTCGAATGGCGCCAATGGCCAGCCGGGCGGAAGCGAAACCGATGCCGATATCGGAAACTGGGAAGCTGAGACAGGCTAGTGGACCCCCGCCGTGCCAACGCGTTCACGTTGATCGAGATGATCGCAGTGGTACTGCTGATCGCCCTGGTCGCGGCGGTCGCGATCCCGAACCTCGGATTGCGTTCGGGGCGCGCAACAATGCAGGAGGCGGAATCCCTGGCGGCGCTGCTCACCTTCGGACGCCAGCGTGCCGTGATGAGCGGCCAACCCCAGCGCGTGATCCTGGATCTGGACGCCCAGCGTTACTGGCTCGAGAGCCTTGGAGCCGCGCCAGGCGAGACCGGCGAACCCGAGGGTGGCTGGTCGGAGCTGAGCGAGTTGCCCCTCGTGGCGCCCCGTGACGAAGAAGCGACCTATCTCCCGGCCAGGGGCCCGGCAGGTCGACCGTACGCACCCGCAGCCGGCGTGTTTCTGGCCGCGGTGGAGACCCCAGAAGGCCGGATCCAACGCGGCCAGGTCGTCGTGCCCTTTGCCTGGGACGGCAGCAGTGAAGCCACGGAGGTCTGGGTCGAAGCCGAAGAGGGCAACCGGGTGGTGCTTCGATTGCCGCCCATGGCCGACCGCATCGGGATTCGCAGGGTCGATGGCTAGCGCTCGCGAACGAAATCGGCGCGGCTTCACCCTGCTCGAGGTGATGGTCGCGATCATGGCCCTGGGCATCGCGATGACCTTGCTGACCCGTGCCGCGATCGACGGCATGCGCCTGGAAGGGGACGCCTATCGTCGGCTCGGCGCGTCCCGGGTTGCCAACCAACTGCTGGCCGACCTCGAGAGTGGAATGATCAGTGGCGTCGTTCCCGAGATCGGCCAACGTGAACTCGAGGTCGATGGCTACGTCGTCGTCGTCGAGGCCAACCCGGTGGAGCCCACCGATCTGGGAATCGACCTGGACGAGCGGGACCGCGATTCCGGCCCTCTCACCGCCCTGCTCGGGGACGATCGTCAAAGCACGGGCCCTCCGCTGCTGGAAATCCAGATCGTCGTGCGCTGGCAGGAAGGCATCTACACCCAGGAGGTGCGCCGCACCACCTTCAGCTTCGATGCGGCCAGCGTGGCATCCGGTCTGCCCAGCGTGGAAGAAACCGACGCAGACGACGACGAGGATTTCGAGCCGTGATCGATCTCACCGGATCGGAACGCCCGCTGCGCGATGAGGGTTTCACGCTCATCGAAATGATGTTCGTGATGCTCTTCACCGCCATCGTGATGACCCTCGCCATCGACTTCTATCTCCAGCTCTCCCGGCAGAGTGCGGCCGCGGTCGAGCTGACGAAGGACGACCGGCGTGCCGCGCTCGTCCTGGACCGGATCGCCCGAGAGCTTCAGGAGACGGTTCTGATCAAGAAGCCCGCAGAGGTCGATCCCCTGGCCCACCCCTGGTTCTTCCTCGCCGAAGCGAGCCGCGGGGGCGACGGCGCCGACCGTCTGAAGTTCCAGACCCGCGCCCACCGACCCCGATCGAACGCGGGCCACGAATCGGATCTGGCCACAGTGGCCTTCTTCACCGCACCCAACGATACGGGGGATGCCCTGGAACTCCTGCGCTGGTCCCAGGCTCGCCTGCCCGAGAATCTCGAACCAGAATTCCCACGCCGCGACGACACGGGGGTCCAGGTGCTGGCCGAGGACGTCGCAGCGTTCAGCATGCGCTTGCAAGATGAGAACGGCGAATGGAGCGACCGTTGGGATTCGGCGATCGGCGTCGAACGCTCCAGCCAGCTTCCGATCCAGATCGAGCTGAGCCTGAGCTTCGTCGACCCGGACGCAGACCTGGCGGATTTCGGCGCCGAACCGGAGCCTTTCCTTCGGCGTGTCGTGCTGCCGATTCGTCCTCTCGAACTCGACCCGGACGGCGAAGAAGAAGGCGAAGAAGAGGAAGAGCCCTGCGTCACCGTGGCCGAGTGCGAGGAGCAGAACCCCCAGCTCTTTGACTCGGCCGAAGCCGCGGATCCGATCGAGTTCCCGTCGCTCTTCGACAGCGTGGCGGACCAATGCTTCGAAGATGTCGCCAACTCATTGGGAATCGATCCGGACCTCGTCGAGGGATGCGAGTGATGCGGACCGTGCCGAAGCGCCGCGCGGGGCTCGCGCTGTTGGTGGTGATGTTCTTCATCCTGCTTGCGGTCAGCGGCATCGCCACCTTCTTGCGGCGCGCCACGATCGACGGAATGGTCGTCCGCAATCGGGATTTCGCGGCCCGCTCGGAGGCCTTGGCCCGGGGTGGAATCCGGCTGGCCACGGCGCTCCTCCTGCAAGATCGCGTAGACGAGACCGAGGCGGAGTTCCGAGCCGAAACCCGCCACGAGCTATGGGCCCAGGTGGGCGCGTCGCCTCTGCGGGTGACGGATGGCGGCGAGCTCCACCTGCGCATCGAAGATGCCGGCGCCCGGCTGAACCTGAATTCCCTGGTGCTGGACGGCACGGTCCGGGATGAACTCGCGGAAGGTTTCCTCACCGAGGTCCTGGACCGGGTGATCGAGGAAATCCCGGGTGGGGACGAAAAGCGAAACTACGACGCCGAGGAGCTGGCCCGAAACCTGCTCGACTACCTGGATGAGGACAACGTGGGAATCACCGGATCCCTCGAGGACGACTACTACCAACGTCAAGATCCGTCCTATCGGGCAGCCAACCGGCCGCTGCTCTCGGTCGATGAGCTGGGCATGGTCGAAGGTTTCGACGGCCCGCTGGTCGAGGCGCTTCGCCCTTATGTGTCGGTCTACCCCCTCACCGGCGGAGACGGGATCAACCCCAACACCGCCGCACCCTGGGTGCTCGCCCTGCTCTACCACGGCACCACCAGCGATTATCGCCTGGCGGTCGCCGACACCGTTCGTGACATCCTGGAGCTACGGGAGACCGGAGACGTGTTGTGCGAGAGCTCCGAAGGGAGCGAGTGCATCGCCGTCGCCGAGGCGATCGAAGGCGAGATCTTCCCGCCGCTCACGTTTGAGACCGATGTCTTTCGCGTCGAGGCCAGGGCCCGCTACGGTGATGTAGAACGCACTGTGACCGCCTGGCTCGACCGCAGTGATCCGGCCGAGCCGCGCTGGCTCGCTTGGGACGTCCGATGACCGGCAAGCGAAGGGAGGATCCATGGCCAGGCGCATCCTGGGGCTCGACCTGGGAAGCCACGCGATCAAGGCCGTGGAGATGCGTCAGACGCTCCGCGACCTGGAGGTCGTGCAGCTTCGCACGCTCTCGCTCGACGATCCGTCGCCTTCCCTGGCGGGGGAGATTCGCGAGTTTCTCCAGCTCCACGACCTCCCCACCAGCGGCGCCGTGGTGGCGCTCGCAGGGGATCGTGTATCGAGCCGCAGGCTCAGCTTTCCGTTCCGCGACAAGCGCAAGATCGGGCCGGCGGTGCCCTTCGAACTCGAATCCCAGGTGCCCTTCGAGCTGGACGATTTCGTCGTCGACTGGGAGGTCGTGGCGGAGCAGCGCGAGCACACAGAAGTCGCGGCAACCCTGGCCCCGCGCAGCGAAGTCACGTTGCTGCTCGAGATGCTGCATGAGGCCGGGGTCGAAGTTCGCATCGTCGAGGCCGAGGGCCTCGTGCTGGCGAACCTGGCCAGCGCCTTCGAGCTTCCCGGCCCGCGGCTCCTCGTCGATATCGGCCATCGCAAGACGACGCTCTGCCTCTGCCTGGATGGCCGGGGGATCGCCGCACGCACCTTGCCGATCGGGGGCGAGGCCATCACCCGAGCCGTCGCGAAAGACCGGGGCCTCGGCGAGATCGAAGCCGAACGGCTGAAGATCGAACAGGGCATCTTCGGTGGCGCCGGTCGCCCCGAATGTCTCAAGGCCGTCGAGGTGATCGATCGCCTGGCCCGCGAGATGCTGCGCACCCTCGGCTCCGCCGAAGAACTGCTCGACCGGGCCGGAGAAGACCTCCCGCCGCCGCAGATCGTGCTGATGGGCGGCTCCGCCCGCCTCCACGAACTCGATCGCTACCTCTCCGAGCGCACGTCGGTGCAGGCCTCGCGCCTGCCCCTGCCAAAGGGAGAGATGGGCGCCGCGTTGCTGGCCGGGGGAGATCCGATGGTCTTCGGGCCGGCGACCGCCCTCGCGTTGCGCGGCAGCGCCCAGGCCGTCTCGCGGATGAACTTCCGCAAGGACGAGTTCGCGAAGCGGGTCGACCTGCGGCAGGTGAGCCGCGATCTCCGGCCGACCGCGATGCTCCTGGGCCTGGCCCTGTTGCTAGGCGGCGCATCCCTCGGAACCGAAGCTTTCCTGCAGGGCCAGCGGGCCAAGCGCGCAGAGGCCGCGGCCCAGGAGATCTACAGCCAGATCCTGCCCGGGGCGGTCCCGAGCAACCTGGTGGCTGCGATGCAGAGTGCGCTGCGCGACGCAGAGAAAGAAGCAGACACCCTGGGTGTGTTCGGCGGTCACCTCTCGGCCCTCGACATCTTGACGGAACTCTCCCGGCGCGTGCCCCCGGATCTGGGCGTGGTCTTCGAGCAGCTCTCGATCGACCGCCAGGTGATCCAGATCAAGGGCCACCTGCCCGAGTACGGCGGCGTCGACCGGCTGGAGAAGGCCCTCACCGAAGCCCCGCTATTCCACTCTCTCACCGTCGGCGACATCACCGGCGATACGCGACGGGGCGGCACCACCTTCAGCGTGCGCATCTCGCTCGCACCCCCGGAGACCGCACAATGAGAGGCTTGTGGAACCGCCTGGTCGATGCCTGGGGCGAACTCAGCGCACGGGAGCGCACGTTGGTCGGTGGCGCCGGTGTTGCCCTGGCCATCGCGCTCTTCTACCTGGTCGTCATCGGCCCCGCGCTCGATTTCGCAGCAGACGCTCGGCAGCGTGCCGTCGCTGCGGAAGAACAGCTCCGCGTCGTCCAGGCCCTGCGCGCGAGATACGATCAGATCGACGCCCCGCTGCGGAAGGTTCGCGAGAGGATCACCGGCGGCGCCCAGGGCGAGATCTTCACGACCCTCGAAGAGCTGGCCCGGGAGAGCGCGGTGAAGGTTGCTTCCATGGAGCCGCGCACCTCAGCGGCCAGCGATGCCTACGAAGAAACCAAAGTGCAGGTCGTGCTCAAGAGCCAGACCCTGGCGCAGGTCGTCAACTACCTGCACCGCATCGAATCCGCGGCCCATCTGCTCTCGATCAAGACCCTGCGCATCAGAACCCGCCCCGACAAACCGGAGTTGTTGGACGTCACGTTTACCGTCTCGTCCTTCGAGCCCATCCAGTCGTGACGTCGGCCAGCCCTCCGGGTGAACCCAGCGGGCTTGCGCGCGGCGAACGCGGCAGGCTGATGCGCGGTCTGGGGATCGGCTTTGGATGTCTGCTGCTGACGCTGGTCTTCGCGGTGGCCCAATTCCCCTGGGATCGGCTCACCCCATGGCTGGTCGGCCAGGTGGAGCAAGCCAGCGGCGCTCGCCTGGAAGTGGCCCACCTCGGAAGCGGCTGGGCGATGGGTGGGCCGGCGGCAGACCTGCAAGGGGTCGTCCTCCACCTGCCCGGCGAGGCTCCACTGGAGATCGATCGCCTGCGCGTTCGCCCTGCCCTCTCGGCCTCCTGGCTCGACGGTGAGCCGGCTCTCGCAATCGACCTCTCCGTTGGCGAGGGGCAGGTGCGCGGAACCGTCTGGCCGACCGGAGCCACGGGCTTCGACGGGAGCTTCGAAGACATCTACACGGCAGACCTGCCAGAGACGCTCGACCTCTCGAACCTGCCGCTCGATGGCCTGTTGTCCGGCGATGTCGATGTGCGACACGTCGAGAATCGCTGGGCCGGCGACGTATCGATCCTCGGGAGCGACGGCAGCCTGGTCCTGCCTGGCCTGCCGATCGCCCTTCCCTTCGACGAATTCACGGCCGATCTCCGGCTGGAAGAGGAAACGGGCCTGGAGCTCGAGAACGTTCGATTCGAGGGACCCATGGCCTCCTTCGATGCGGAGGGCACGGTGGCTCTCGATGCAGCCGGCCGGCCTGGTGCCCTGGATCTGGAGATCCGCGTCTGGGGAGTCGACCCGTCCCTCCGCGGGATGGCGGAAAGCCAGGGTTTTCCGCTGGGTGCCAATGGCGAAGCGGAGATCTCTCTGGGCGGCACGGCCAATGCGCCCCAGATTGATATCCACTGAGATCGAGTTTCATTGAGATCGCCAGCCGCCTCCCGGCTCGGGTCGTTCAGGGGTTCCGAAACCGCTCATATCCGTTTATCCTGATGGACGGATAAAGAGCCTTTCCCGTCCATCCGATCGGACCCCGATGAGCAGCGACAACCTCCAGAAGGTCTTCAAGACCCTCTCCGACCCCACGCGGGTGCGCATCCTGGCGCTCCTGGCCCGGGAGGAGCTCGCCGTCCAGGAGCTGATGGAGGTGCTCGGGATGGCCCAATCGCGGGTCTCGCGGCATCTGGGAATCCTTCGGGAAGCCGGCCTGCTCTCGGACCGGCGGGATGGCACGTTCGTCTTCTACCGCTTCGAAGAGCCGGTGGCCCCGGCCTGGCGGGATGCCTGGGCGCTCGTCGAGAGATCGCTCCCGGATGATCCGGCAGCTCGGCGGGACGGCCTGGCCGTTGCGCGGGTGCTCGAAGCCCGGGCGGCGCGGAGCCGATCCTTCTTCGATTCGGTCGGGCCCGAGTGGGACGCCCTGCGCAAGGTCTGGGGAGACGAGTTGCTGCGCGCCCGCGCGCTCACGCGTCTCGTTCCCAAGGGCCTTCGGGTGGCGGACGTCGGAACGGGAACCGGTGTGTTCGCCCTCGAACTCGCGGAAGCAGGCCTCGACGTGGTCGCCATCGACCATTCGGCAGCGATGCTCGAAGCGGCCCGCAGCAAATTCGACGAGCTGGGAGCCACTTCCATCGAGCTGCGCGTCGGCGACGCTTCCGATCTGCCGCTCGAGGATGGCGAGGTCGATGCGGCCTTCGCCCACATGGTGCTTCAATACCTGGCCTCGCCGGGCGAAGCCGTGGCCGAGATGGCGCGCGTGACCGCGCCTGGAGGCCGCGTGGTGGTGATCGATTTCGTCCGCCACGATCGTGAATGGATGCGCGAGGAGCTGGGCGTCCAGTGGCTCGGCTTCCCGCCCGAAGAAATCCAGGCCACCCTCGAGGCGGCCGGCCTCGAAGACATCCAGGTCGATGTACAGCCCGCCGCCTCCCGAGGCGCGGATCTTCCCGAGACTTTCATCGCGAGTGCAGGGCATCCGGAAAGAGAGACTTCTACGTGAGCCAACCGGTACACCGCCTTCATCAGCTCATGAGCGAGCGCATCCTGATCAAGGATGGCGCGATGGGAACCATGATCCAGGGCCGCGACCTCAGCGAAGAGGATTGGCGCTGCGAGCGTTTTCGTGACCACCCGAACGAGCTCAAGGGAAACAACGATCTGCTCGTGTTGACCCAGCCGGAGTTGATCATCGAGCTCCACGAGGAGTTCCTCGAAGCCGGTGCGGACATCCTGGGCACGACCTCGTTCAATGCCACCGCGATCTCCCAGTCGGACTACGGTACGGAAGCCCTGGCCGGGGAAATCAACCAGCGATCGGCGGAGCTGGCAAGGATCGCAGCCGACCGCTTCACGGAGCGAACGCCGGACAAGCCGCGCTTCGTCGCCGGGGCCATTGGCCCGACGAATCGGACTCTCTCGCTTTCGCCGGACGTGAACGACCCGGCCTTCCGGGCGATCACCTGGCAGGATCTGCTCCTGGCCTACACGGAGCAGGTGACCGGGCTCCTCGCGGGCGGTGTGGATTTGCTGGTCGTCGAAACCATCTTCGACACCCTGAACGCAAAGGCGGCGCTGTTTGCGATCGAGGACGTGTTCGAAGCGCGCGGCGAACGGGTGCCCTTGATCATCTCCGTCGCCATGACCGATGCGAGTGGTCGGACGCTTTCGGGCCAGACCCTGGATGCGTTCTACCACTCGATTCGCCACGCGAACCCGTTGGCCGTGGGGCTCAACTGCTCGCTCGGTGCGAGCGAGATGCGCGGCAATGTGGTCGAGCTCGCGGCCATCGCCCGCGGCCCGGTCTCCTGCTACCCGAATGCCGGCCTGCCCAACCCCTTTGGCGAGTACGACGAAACGCCCGAGGTGATGAGCGGGTTGCTCGAGGAGTTCGCCGAGAGCGGGCTCGTGAACCTGCTCGGCGGTTGCTGTGGCACCACGCCCGCGCACATCCGGGCAATCGCCGATGCGGTCAAGGACATTCCGCCGCGCCCCATCCCGGAGGCCGGCGATCGGCTCACCGAGCTCTCCGGCCTCGAAACCCTGACGATCCGCCCCGACTCGAACTTCCAGATGATCGGCGAGCGCACCAATGTGACGGGCTCCGCCCGCTTTCGCCGCCTGATCAAGAGCGAAGATCACGAGACGGCACTCGAGGTCGCCCTCGATCAGGTACGCGGCGGCGCCAACCTGCTCGACGTGAACATGGACGAGGGTCTGCTCGATTCGGTCGCGTGCATGCGCACCTTCCTCAACCTGATCGCCTCGGAGCCGGAGATCGCGCGCATCCCTGTCGTGATCGACAGTTCGAAGTGGGAAGTGCTGGAGGCCGGCCTTCAATGCTGTCAGGGCAAGAGCGTGGTGAACTCGATCTCCTTGAAGGAAGGCGAGGAAGATTTCCTTCACAAGGCGCGACTCATCCGACGCTACGGCGCCGCGGCCGTCGTCATGGCCTTCGACGAGACAGGTCAGGCCGATACGGCGGAGCGCAAGATCGCCATCTGCGAGCGGGCCTATCGCCTGCTGACCCAGGAAGCCGACTTCCCGGCCGAAGACATCATCTTCGACCCGAACATCCTGGCCATCGCCACCGGCATCGAAGAGCATGCGGATTACGCCAATGCCTTCATCGAAGCGACCCGTGAGATCAAGGCCCGCTGCCCCGGCGTCCACATCTCGGGCGGCGTCTCCAACCTTTCGTTCTCCTTCCGCGGCAACGATCGTGTGCGCGAAGCCATTCACGGCGCGTTTCTCTACCACGCCACCCAGGCCGGCATGGATATGGGCATCGTGAACGCCGGCCAGCTGCAGCTCTATCAGGACATTCCTGCGGACCTCCTCGAGCACGTCGAGGACATCATTTTCAACCGCCGCGAGGATGCCACCGAGCGCATGGTGGACTTTGCCGAGCAGGTGAGGGGCAAGGGGAAGAAGCGGGAGATCGACCTCTCCTGGCGCGAAAGCGAGGTAGAGGAGCGCCTCTCCTACGCCCTGGTCCACGGCGTGACGGACTTCATCGTCGAAGATGCGGAGGAGGCCCGCCAGAAGCTCGGCCGCCCACTGCTCGTGGTCGAAGGCCCGCTGATGGACGGCATGAACGTCGTGGGAGACTTGTTTGGCGCGGGCAAGATGTTCCTGCCCCAGGTGGTGAAGAGCGCCCGCGCCATGAAGAAGGCCGTAGCCTACCTCGAACCTTTCATGGAGGAGGAAGACGGCGGAAAGGCCGTGGCCAAGGGAAAGATCCTGATGGCCACCGTCAAGGGCGACGTTCACGATATCGGCAAGAACATCGTCGCCGTCGTATTGCGCTGCAACAGTTACGAGGTGATCGACCTCGGCGTAATGGTGCCGGCCGACAAGATCCTGGATACCGCCATCGCCGAGGGTGTGGACATGGTGGGGCTCTCGGGCCTGATCACCCCCTCGCTCGACGAGATGGTGAGCGTCGCCAAGGAGATGGAGCGGCGCGGGATCCAGCTTCCGCTCTTGATCGGCGGCGCGACGACGAGCCGCCAGCATACAGCGGTGAAGATCGCGCCGGGCTACAGCCAGAGCAGCGTGCATGTGAATGACGCATCTCGGGCGGTCGGCGTCGTGGCCTCTCTTCTCGACAGGGACAAGGCCATCGCGTTCGACGAGAAGAACCGGGAAGAGCAGTCACGGCTGCGAGCCCTGTACGAGGGGCGCAAGCAGAAGCCTCTACTCAGCCTGACGAAAGCCCGAGCCAAGACCAGCGCTCCCGAATGGCGCGAGGAAGACATCGCGACGCCCAGCTTCTTTGGCCGCCGGGTGCTCGACGATGTGCCGCTCGACGAACTCCGCAGCTTCATCGACTGGACCTTCTTCTTCTCGGCCTGGGAGCTGAAGGGGCGCTTCCCCAAGATCCTGGACCATCCGGAACAAGGCGCTGCCGCACGAGAGCTGTACGAGCACGCCAATACCCTGCTCGATCGGGTCATCGACGAGAAGCTGTTCCGCGCCCGGGGCGTCTACGGCTTCTGGCCTGCAGCCAGTGACGGGGATGACATCGTGCTCTACGAGAACGAAGGACGCAACACCGAACAGTGTCGCTTTCCCATGCTTCGCCAGCAACGCGGCAAGGAAGACGGCACCACCGCCTGCCTGGCCGATTTCATTGCGCCGCTCGGCAGCGGGCTCACCGATTCGATCGGCGCCTTCGCCGTGACCGCAGGCCTCGGCACGGACGAACTCGCGAAGGAATTCGAGGCCGCAGGCGACGACTACCAATCCATCATGACCAAGGCCCTGGCGGATCGCCTGGCCGAAGCCTTTGCCGAATGGCTGCATGCGAAAGCCCGCCGAGAATGGGGCTACGGCGCCAGCGAAGATCTGAACAACGACGCGTTGATCGCCGAACGCTACCGAGGCATCCGCCCTGCCTTCGGCTACCCGGCCTGCCCGGATCACAGCCCCAAACGAATGCTGTTCGAGTTGCTCCAGCCCGACGAAATCGGGATCGAGCTGACCGAGAGCTTCGCCATGTACCCGGCGGCCAGCGTCAGCGGCATCTACCTGGCCCACCCGAAGGCGCGCTACTTCAATGTGGGCCCGGTCGGCCGGGATCAGGTCGCGGACTACGCGAGCCGCCGCGGCCTGACCATCGCCGAGGCCGAGCGACACCTCGGGCCGAGTCTTTCCTACGATCCTGAGTGACCGTTCCGAGCGCGACCACCCTTCCTGAAGGATTCCGATGGCTGAGCTACGACCCATTCAAGCGGTGGTCTTCGATGCCGCCGGCACCCTGATCCGGACCTGTGAGCCGGTCGGTGAGACCTACACGCGCTTCGCCAGGGATTTCGAGGTCGATCTACCCGCTGCGCGCCTCGAGGATGCCTTTGGACGCGTGATGGCCGCCGCACCGCCCAACGTCTACCCGGGTGAAGCCATGGCCCCCGCTGCCGTGCTGGAAAAGCATTGGTGGTGGGAGCGCGTGCGCGAAGCGTTCAGGGCAGCCGATCAGATGACACGCTTCAGCGATTTCGATGCGTATTTCGAGAAGCTGTGGGTCCACTACGGAACCACAGCCGCCTGGGAGCTTGCCCCTGGGGCTCGAGCAGCCCTCGAAGACCTCCACGAACGGCGCTACCTGCTGGGCTTGCTCTCGAACTTCGATCAACGCCTCCGCCCTTTGCTCTGCGATCTCGGCATCCACGACCTGTTCGACGCGGTGACGCTCCCCGCCGATGCTGGCGCGGCCAAGCCGGAGCGGCTGATCTTCGATGTCTCCCTGAAGCGGCTCGGGATTGCGAACCACCGCTGCGTGTACGTCGGCGACCGGGCCGAGGAGGATCTGGTCGCCTCGAAAACAGCAGGGTTGCATCCGATCGACGTGGCTTCGCTTGCTACGCTGGCCGAGCTTCCAGCCTGGGTGGAGGCCCTCGAAAAGGATCTCTCATGAGCCAACCCGTCGCGCTGTTTCGCGATCACTTCGGCATCGATGAACGCGCGATCGATCGAACCCTCGGAACCGCCCTCGAACGCTCCGTCGATCACGCCGATTTGTTCTTCGAGTACACGAGCCAGGACTCGGTCGTGCTCGAGGAGGGGATCGTCAAGAGTGGGGATCGCCACCTCATCCAGGGTGCAGGCGTGCGCGTCCAGACCGGCGAGCGACAAGGCTACGCCCACTCGGATGAAATCACGGTCGAGAGTCTCGAGCTGGCCGCGGGCACGGCCCGCGCCATCTCGGAACGCGGCAGCGAGGGCGGAAGCGTGGCGATCGCAGGCAGCGGCGCACCACAACACGATCTGTACCCGGTCGCCATGAGCCCGACGGATGTGCCGGTCGCGCGCAAGGTGGCACTGCTCGGCGAGATCGACGCCTACGCACGCGCCCGCGACCCTCGCATCAAACAGGTCATGGCCAGCGTGGTCTGCCAGCTGCGAAACGTGATGATCGCCGCGAGCGATGGAACCTGGGTCGCCGACGTCCAACCCCTCGTGCGGCTCAACGTGCAGGTCATTGCCGAAGACGAAGGTGGTCGACGTGAAATCGGATACCAGGGTGCTGGCGGCCGGACGGAACTCGACGCCTACCTTTCGCCCGAAGGCTGGAAGCCGATCGCGGATGAAGCGGTGCGGCTTGCCCTCGTGAACCTGGACGCCGTGCCCTGCCCTGCCGGAACGCTCGACATCGTTCTCGGCCCCGGCTGGCCGGGCATCCTGCTCCACGAAGCCGTGGGCCATGGCCTCGAGGGCGACTTCAACCGCAAGGGAACCTCCGCCTTCGCCGGCCGGATCGGTGAGCGCGTCGCATCCCCTGGGGTCACCGTGGTCGATGACGGCACCCTGCCCGGCCGCCGCGGCTCATTGAATGTCGACGACGAGGGCACCCCGACGTCCCGCACGGTACTGATCGAAGACGGCATCCTGCAGGGTTATCTGCACGACCGCATGAACGCCCGGCTCATGGGCCACGCACCTACAGGCAACGGTCGACGTGAAAGCTACGCCCACCTCCCGATGCCACGCATGACGAACACCTTCATGCTGGCAGGCGAGGACGACCCGGAAGACATCGTCCGTTCCGTCAAGAACGGCCTGTACGCCGTGACCTTCGGAGGCGGTCAGGTCGACATCACCAACGGGCGCTTCGTATTCAGCGCGAGCGAAGCCTACAAGATCGAAGACGGACGCATCACCCAACCGGTGAAGGGCGCCACATTGATCGGCAACGGCCCGGAGGTATTGACCCAGGTGAGCCGCATCGGCCACGATCTCGAACTCGACCGGGGCGTGGGAACCTGCGGCAAGGATGGCCAGGGTGTTCCGGTAGGCGTCGGGCTGCCGACGATCCGGGTCGATCAGCTGACCGTGGGAGGGACGGAAGGTTGAGCGCCGAGAACGCCCTCGAGCAAGCGCTCCAGGGGGCCCTCCGTGGCGGCGCTCATAGCGCCGATTCCGTTTGCATCGAAAGCGACTCCAGCGAAGTCCGCGTGCGCGGCGAGGAAATCGAGCACGTCAAACAGGCACGAGAACGGACGCTCGGTCTGCGCGTATTCGTCGAGGGTGCGACGGGCCTGCAACAAGCCATCACGTCGACGAGCGATCTGTCGGAGAAGGCGATCGAACGGCTTGCAGAAGACAGTGTCGCGCTCGCGCGGGAAACGGCGCCGGATCCGGATGCGGGCTTGCCGCAAGACGGCTTCGCAGGCGAGTTGCCCGAGCTCGACCTGCTGGTGGCGAAAGACCGGGAAGCCGGCATCGAACGCCATGTCGAGGCGGCCCGGGAGGCCGAGGCCGCCGCGCGCCAGGTGGACGAAAGGATCGTGAACTCCGAGGGAGCCGACGCGGGCTCGAGCTTCCGGCGCGTGCACTACGCCAACAGCGCTGGCTTCGATGGCCGATACGAGAGCGCTTCGCACTCGATCAGCTGCTCACCGATCGCGGCGGATGCGCAAGGCGCGATGCAGACCGACTACTGGTATACGGTCGCCCGTTCCCTCGCCGCACTCGATGCTCCCGCCGCCGTTGGCAAGCGTGCTGCCGAACGCGCACTCGCCCAGCTCGGCGCACGGCGGATCGCAACCGGGGAGTACCCGGTGGTCTTCGACAGCCCGACCGCACGCAGCCTGCTCGGAAGTCTCGTCGGCTGCCTCTCGGGCTATGCGGTCTACCGCAAGAGCTCCTTCCTGGCAGGTCGGCTCGGCGAAACCATCGCCGCGAGCGGCATCACGGTGATCGACGATGGCCGCCTTCCGGCCGGCCTCGGCAGCCGGCCCTTCGACGGCGAAGGCCAGCCCACTCGCCGCAATGTGATCGTCGAGGGGGGCTGCCTGCGCTCCTATCTGCTCGACACCTATTCCGCGCGCAAGCTCGGCATGGCGAGCACGGGCAATGCCACCCGCGGCGCGGGTAGCGCGCCGGGCGTGGGCTCGACCAACCTCTGGCTCGAACCCGGCGCCGCGGGCAGCCTCGACGACATTCTTGCCGATACCGGAAAAGGCCTTTTGGTAACGGGCATGTTCGGCCAGGGATTCAACCCGGTGACAGGTGATTTTTCCCGAGGGGCGAAGGGCTTCTGGATCGAGGACGGCAAGCCCGCCTATCCGGTCGAAGAGATCACCATCGCAGGCAATCTTGGCGATATGCTGTGTGATGTGAATGCGATCGGGAATGAGCTCCTATGGCTTGGCAATGTTGCCGCGCCACCCCTGCGCATCGCTCGCATGACGATCGCGGGAGACGGATGATCTCGCACACCCAGTCTGGCAGGAGATCGATGACCAGCAACGCCCCTGTAATGCTCGGAATGACCCTGCCGGACGTCGACGTCTGGTCGGAGCGGGTGACCGTGGCCCTGGGCCAGAACCCGAGTGTGTTCTCGGGGCCGGGTACGAACACGTACTTGATCGGAACCGGGCCCCAGCGCTTGCTCGTCGATCCGGGCCAGGGAATGCCGGCGTACATCTCCGTGCTCGAACAGGCGATGGAGCGCTGCGGTTGTGAAGGCTTCCAGGAGATCGTCCTGACCCACGGCCATCCGGATCACATCGGGGGCGTGCGTCAGGTGCTGAAGCGCTTCGGCGATCTGAAGATCTCGAAGAAGCCGTGGCCCGGGGTCGACGAAGCCTACGATCTCGAGCTCACGCCGATCGACGACGGATCGGTGATCAAGACGGAGGGCGCCACCCTCCGCGCGCTCCACACTCCGGGTCATGCCCCGGATCATCTCTGCTTCATGATCGAAGAGGAGCGTTCGCTGATCTCGGGCGACAATGTGCTAGGCGTCGGCACGACCGTGATTCCTGCGGAGACGGGAGACCTCACCCAGTACATGGCTTCCCTCGAACGCCTTCGCCGCGAGAACCCGAGCTGCATCTACCCGGCCCACGGCCCGAAGATCGAAGACGGCATGGCCAAACTCGATGAATACATCGCCCATCGCCACGAACGAGAGCGACAGATCGTGGCCGTCCTGGAGGATGGCGCCGCGCACCCGATGGACATCGTGAAGATCGTCTACGCGAGCTACCCGGAGGCGCTGCACCCTGCGGCGAGCCAATCCGTCACCCAGCACCTGATGAAGCTGGAGCGCGACGGACGCACCCGCCGGGACGGTAAAGACCCGATCCTTGCCTCTTGGAGCCTCTCATGACCCATCCGATCTTGCGCCAGCTCGACAGTCAGGACCCCGCCGCGCGTCAGGCCGCCTGCCAATCGGCAGCCGGTGATCCCTCGGCCACGCTTCTCGCGGAGGCGCTCGGCACGGCGTTGGGCGATCCGGTGAAGGCGGTCGGCCGGGCCGCCTCGGACGCGTTGGTGGCGATCGCTCACCAGGCCGGCGAAGACGACGTACAGACCGCGGTACGGACCGCCTTGCATAGCCAGGATCCCGCCCGCCGCTGGCGCGCCGCTTTCACCTCCGCACGCCTCGAGCCGCCGGGCCCGCGCCTGTTGCCGGCCCTGGTCGAAGCACTCGGCTGCGCGGATGGAGACGTCCGCTGGGCCGCCGCCAAGGTGATGGTCGACATGGGCCATCGCCATGGCGAAGTGCTGCCCGTTCTGATGGGGCTCGTTCGCGCAGGCGAAAGCCCAGGGATTCGCCGGATGGCGACCTTCGCGTTGCGCGAGCTTGCACCGGACCGCCCCGAAGCCGCCGAAGTGCTCCTCGAGGCCGCAGGCGATACGGACCTCGGCGTGCGCCGGGCCGCCTTCACCGCCATGGCCTCGCTGATCGACCCCCCGCCCCAGGTGGCCGAGTGCCTGCTCAGCACATTGCGCTCCGATAGCGACCCGCCGGTACGCCGCCTCGCGGCCCTGGCCCTCGGTGAGATCGGTGCCCAGGATTCCACTCGCGTCCCTCCTCGAACCAGTGACGAACTCGAGCAGGCACGAGGCGCCTCCAAGGCCGACCCGGATCTCCGCCGGGCGATCGAGCGTGCGCTTACGCGGCTCGAGGCTGGCCGCCCTCGCCCGTGAGCCCGCCTTCCAAATCCACCTTCTATCGGGAGGCTCGGCGCAGCGTGTCGGGGCCCCTGGCCGGCGTGCGGGTCGTCGAGCTGACCACGACCTGGGCGGGGCCGATGTGCGGTTGCCTGCTCGGTGATTTCGGCGCCGACGTGATCAAGGTGGAGCATCCCTCCGGCGAGGTCGCGCGCAGCCTGCCGCCTTTTCTCCCGGGCACGGATCCGCCGGTCTCCTTCATGCAAGCGACGTTGAACCGCAACAAGCGGAGCCTCACCCTCGATCTGCATCATTCCGAGGGCCGCGATGTCTTCCGCCGGCTGGCCGCCTCGGCCGACATCCTGGTCGAGAACTTCCGTCCTGGCGTCCTCGATGAATGGGGGCTCGGCTGGAACGAGCTGCGCGCGATGAAGCACGATCTCATCCTGGTCTCGATCAGCGGCTTCGGCCAATTCGGTCGAAATCACGAGCGCGCCGGCTACGACCCGCTCGCCCAGGCCGCGAGTGGTTTCATGTCCCTGAACGGCGACCCGGACGGCGAGCCGGTGAAATCGCCGACCTTCCTGGGAGACGATCTGGGCGGCCTGCATGGCGCCCTGGCGGCCATGGCCGCGTTGCACCACAGGAACCAGACCGGCGAAGGCCAGCATGTCGATGTCGCGCTGCTGGATGCGATGCTCTTCCAATCGACGGGCTACCTGACCCTGGGTGCCATGGGGGCCGATCTTCCGCGCCTCGGCAACTCGTTCCGGGTCGCAGCACCGGCCAACACCTACGCGTGCTCCGACGGTCAGGTCATGGCCGGCATCCTCGTCGATGCCCATTGGAAGCGCCTCGCCCACTTGATCGATCGGCCTGAGCTCGCCGACGATCCTCGCTATTCCACCGCGGCCGCTCGGATCGAGCGCCGGAACACCGTCGATGGGCTGATGGCTGCCTGGTGTGCCGAGCGTACCTGCGAGGAAGCCGAAGCTGCCTTCCACGCCCAGGGCCTGCCCATGGCCAAGGTACGAAGTTATGCGGAGGCCGCTCGCGACCCCCACATCGAAGATCGGGACATGTTGCAGCCCACCACCGTCGAAGGGAACGAACGGATCCCGCTGGTCGGGCCCGCTGCAAAGTTCTCCCTGACACCGACCCGGATCCGTGAAGGCGCGCCAGCCCTCGGCGCTCATACGGACGAGATCCTCGACGAACTCGGCTTCGAGCCCGACGAGCGGAAATCGCTGCGCGGGAAAGGGATCGTCTAGGCCGGACCGGGAGCCTTGACCCCCTGGACAAAAGGAGATCGGCCATGGCATTCCGAAAGAAGAAGACGCTTACCGGACTCGCTCGTACCTGCGGTTGAGCAGCCAAGATTGGTCCGGCGGCTCTGTCGGACGCGCTCAGCGGGCTGACGCCTGCGTCGGACCCGAACCTCCTCGTCGGCATCGAGACCGCCGACGACGCCGCCGTATACCGGCTGTCGGACGAGCTCGCGATCATCAGCACGGTCGATTTCATCACCCCGCCGGTCGACGATCCCTACTGGTTCGGACTGATCGCAGCAGCCAACTCGATCTCCGACGTCTACTCGATGGGTGGCCGGCCGATGACCGCCCTGAACCTCGTGATGTTTCCAATCAAGCAGCTCGACCCGGGGCTTTTGAGGGAGATCCTGCGCGGCGGCCACGACAAGGCAGCTGAGGCCGGCGCCTGCCTCGTTGGCGGTCATTCGGTCGAAGACGAGGAGCCCAAATACGGTCTCAGCGTCAACGGCACGGTCCATCCCGACCGGATCATCACGAACGCCGGCTCCAAACCCGGGGACGCACTCGTCCTCACCAAACCGCTGGGCACCGGCGTGCTGTTCAACGCGGTTCGCTCTGGCCGCTTCGACTTCGCAGAGCTCGAGCGCGAGGTCCTTCCGGCGGTCGCAGCTCTCAACGGTTCAGCGATGGAGATCGCGCTCGGCTTCCATCTCCACGCGTGCACGGACGTGACCGGGTTCGGCATCGCCGGGCACCTGCTCGAAATCGCCCGCGGCTCCGGAACCCGCCTGCGTCTCGACTTCTCGAGCCTGCCGATCTACCCGGGGGCCACCGAGATGTACCGGCGCGGGGAGAGCACAGGGAGCAATGTCGCCAATCGGGCCATGGTCGAGGCGTCCATGACCCTGCGCGCGGGGCTCTCCCGTAAGGACGAGGAAATCCTGTTCGACCCCCAGACCTCGGGTGGGCTCCTGCTCGCGGTACCGGGGAACGAAGCAGACGATCTCGTGAGTGCTCTCCAGACCGCAGGCGTGGCGACTGCGGTGCGCGTCGCCGAGGTCGAGGAGGGCCCGCCGGCGCTCGAAGTGGTCTGAGTTGGAGAATCGTCCCGCATGTCAGGAATTCCAGTACAGGAGCCCGGCGGCGAGCGACAACGTGATCACTCCGAGGGCGAAGAAGATGCGACTTCCTCCGCCTAACCGACCGCGCAGCGTTTCGGGCTTGCCCGCGTAGACCGGGAGACCGCGCGGGCGGAGGGCGCTCGGAACCAACCTATGGCCGTCCCAACGGCCAAACACGCAGACCTCCTCATCGGGTGGGAGTACCCATTCCTTGCCTTCGGGCATGTCGATGCCCTCGCCTTCGCCGTATCTCCAGTCGATCTCGAAACGGTCCTGGATCTGAGCAGCGATGTACGCGCGGGCGGCGTAGCGAGGTGAAAACCTCGAGCGGCTCTCCGCGAGTTCGGCGAGCCGCGAGTTGCCTCTTCCGACACCGCTCTTCTCGAGGTTGACGAGATCGAGAAGGCCGCATACCCGAACGACTCCGACTGCGGTTTCGATTCCGATCGGAACCTGGTGGTAGCCCTCGTATCGCAACCCGAGGTACGTCGACCGACGACCCACCTCTCGCGCTCCCTCGGCTCTCTCGAAGACCTTGTAGCTGAAGGCAAGAGCGGGGCGGTCGCTGAGTGTCGCCTTCGTGGTTCGATGGCGAGCCACCGCCCTTCCCGCGATCGCCACCCAGGCTCCTGGCTGCGGGAGGTCGGGTGTCATCGCTCGGAGAGCGCGGTGATCGAGGGCCTCGTGGAACCCCTCACGAAACAACCCCAAGGCGACCCCGACCAGGAGCAGGCTCCCGAGGGCGAGGAAGAAGGCCCCGAAGGCATCGTTGCCGAAGCTTCCCATCACGCGATACACGGCTGCCGCCCCGACGAGCGCGGCCCCCGAGAGGGCCCATCGCGTTGCGATCGCTCGCGCCGAGAGTCCCGTAGTCCTGTGAGGCGTTTCGGACGGCATCGGGACGTTCCTCGGGTTCTGCGGCCGCATCCGAGGCATGCCGACGCCCCGCGCCAGATGAAGCATCGATTCTCGCATGAGCCGAAAACATTGGCGATTTCTATGTTGACTGACCCACCCAGTCATGTAATATCACCCCATGCCTCGCCACTCTCCCGAGAGCCGATTCAAGGACCTGCTCGCCGCCGCCACCCGGGTCTTCATTGCCGAGGGCTACCGGCGGGCACAGATGGCCGATGTCGCTCGGGAGATGGGGGTGGCCAAGGGCACGCCCTACCTCTACGTCGAGAGCAAGGAGGCACTCTTCGAAGCCGTCCTGCTGGCTTCGGCCGAACGGCTCCCGGAGGCCGGCGAGCTGGATCTGCCCCTCAGCGCCCGGCCGATCGAAGCACTCGTCGCCACGCTGCAGCAGGCCTTGGAGGAGGAAGCCACTCCGACCGGTCTGCTGCGGGCCTTGGCAAAGCCCCGAGCAGCGGATCCCCGGGCCGAACTCGAATCGATCGTTCGCGAGCTCTACCGCGCGGCGAATCGGCATCGCACCAGCATCAAGCTGATCGATCGATGCGCTCGAGATCAGCCGGAGCTGGCAGAGGCTTTCTACCGCGGCGGCCGGCTCGCCCAGCTCGCGCTCCTGACCCGGTTCCTACGAATGCGAATCGAAGCGGGGCAGCTCCAGGCCGTGCCCGACGCCGAGATCGCGGCGCGTTTCATCATCGAGACCGTGGCCACCTGGGCAGTCCATATCCACTGGGATCCCGCGCCGCAGCCCATCGATCCAGCCATCGCCGAAGACACCGCCGTGCATTTCGTGCTCAGCGGCCTCACAAAGGAGTAGAGGAATGGAACCCCCCAACCCGCTTACCGACAGCCGACGTGCCGACATCGACAAACTGCGAATCCTCGCCTGCTATCTGCTCTTCCTGTTCCACGTGGCGATCGTGTTCGCGCCGATGCCCTTTTATCACATCCAGAACCGCGAAGTCTCCGGCGTGTTCGCTGCGGTGGTCGGCTTCATCAGTCTCTGGCACATGCCGCTCTTCTTCTTGTTGGCCGGCTGGTCCGCGTTCGGATCCCTCAGCAAACGCGGCGCACGGGGCTTCAGCCGCGAGCGGCTACTCAAGCTCGCGCTGCCCCTGGTCGCGATCTGCATCGCCTTCGGGCCCATCATCAAATTCGTCGAGCTCAGCAGCGGCTTCGACGCGAACTATCTGGGCCTGCACGTCTCGCCCGAGAACGCCGAGCATTTCCGCAGCACGATCGGCGCGGAGCTGCCGCTGATGACGCCCTTTGCGGAGAGCTTCGCTGACTTCTGGCCCACCTACTTCACCCAGCTCGACCGCTTCACGTGGTCGCACCTCTGGTTCGTGGCCTACTTGTTCGTCTTCAGCCTGCTCTATCTGCCGTTCTTCACCGCGTTGGTGCGAAGGAAAATCCAGATCGAACAGGTGAGTGCGGGTTGGGTCTGGGCGCCGATCCTTCCGCTGGTGTTGATCCAGGTGACACTGCGGCCCCACTTCCCCGGCCTCCAGACCCTCTGGAGCGATTGGGCGAACTTCGGGTACTACAGCACCTTTCTGATGCTGGGTTTTCTGATGGCCCGGTTCCCGGCCTACGAAGAGGCCCTCCACCGCCAATGGCGGCGAGCACTCGCGGTCGCCAGCGCCACCACGCTCTTCCTGCTGGGGTCCTTGCTCGGGATCGTGACCTCCGAACCCCTCATTCTCGCGGGCTCTGCCGTTGCGGGTTGGTGCTTCGTCGTCGCGCTGCTGGGCTTCGCCAACGAGCGGCTCGCCGCGCCAACGCGTGGCCTGCCGGCGTGGTCGGAATCCGCCTACCCGGTCTACCTGCTCCACCAGCCCTCCATCGTGGTCCTCGCGACGATCATCGTGCCCCTCGCGATGAGCCTGTGGTTGAAGTTCGCGCTGCTGCTCGCAGGCTCGGTCGCACTCACGCTCACGGTCTACCACCTGGTGGTACGGCGGGGGGCGCTGCTTCGATTCCTGCTCGGCATGAAACAGGCGGCACGCTCGGCGACGACCACGCCAGCCGGCGCGAACATCGCGCCGGTCGGTGCCCGGCAATGATTCCTGCCCTCCGGAGATTTCTCCTGGCGCTCACCGCTGCGGGCCTGGCAACACCTGGCTTCGCAGCCAACCCCGAGGGCCTCTGGTGGGCTGAGGGGGGCAGCGCCAGAGTCGAGATCGGCCGCTGCGGTGAGGGGCTATGCGGTCAGGTGGTGTGGCTGCGTTCGCCGATGGACGAGTTCGGCTGTGCCGTGCGCGACGACCAGAACCCCGACCCTGGCCTGCGAACCCGCGGGATGGTCGGAATCCAATTGCTGCGCGGCCTGCATCCCTCACCAACCGATCCGGACGAGTGGGCCGGGGGCAGCATCTACGACCCGACCAGCGGGCGCACCTACAGCGCGGTCATCCGCCTCGACGGGCAGGACCGGTTGCACGTGCGCGGATTTCTCGGCTTCCGCCTGCTAGGTCGAAGCACCATCTGGAACCGTGTGCAGCCGGCCAGTGCTGCAGCTGCACAATGTCGGGAGCCGGCCTGAGCCTCCGTCAGCTCGCGACGAAGCGGTCCATCCCGCTCACACCATCGGAGCCGTGGTCGTCGCCGTACTGATACGGCTCGTCGAGCAGCTCGTTGATGTGATCCATCACCACATCCGTCATCCCTTGGAAGGCCTCGCGGTGGATGCCCGCCTCGAGCGTGAAGGGGTGGAAGGGCTCGGTCACGCGGAAAGGCGCCAGCTCCGGGCCCTCGAGGCGAATCGGAGCGCCGATCCGATACACCACCTTCCCGCCCGAGGAGAACGGGCTCGCGCCGGGGTACAGGCCATCCGAGCCGTTGCAGCCGACCGGAACGAT
>JAFDCZ010000306.1 GCA_019312665.1 Deltaproteobacteria bacterium
GCGGAGGCTCTCGATCACCAGCTCGTCGCAACGATCCTTCCTGCCATGGGAGAGGCTCTTGCGATACAGGATGCTGGCCGTGAGAACGCGGCCACCGAAACGCCTGAGAGTCTCCGCGGGAATCTCCCGATCCAAAGGACGCAGACAATAGACGAGCCGGAGGCCTGCCTTGGATGCCTCGTCCAGATCGGACTCGAGTTCGCCAAGCGGAAGATCACCCGGGTCCACCCGGGCCACCGGAAAGCCGAAGTGCGCCGAATCCCACTCGAGCGGAACGATCACGAACGGTTCTCGAAGAACTCGCGCACCGCCCCGATCACCTCGTCCTGTTCTTCGGCTGAGAGCTCGAAATAGAACGGCAAGCGCAACAGGCGACCGGCCATTTCTTCCGTGACGGGCAGGTCGCCCTCCTTCCATCCGTAGCGCCGCCCCATGGGAGCCAGGTGCAGGGGCACGTAGTGAAAGACCGCGAGGATTCCGCGCTGCTTCAAGTGGTCGATCAACGCGCTTCGGGTCGGCGTATCGGCCAGCAGGATCTGGAACATATGATAGTTGATCTCGCAGGACGGCGGCGTCTTCGGGAGGATCAACACTCCGGCGGCCCCGAGCGGCGTGAGCCCATCCAGATAGCGCTCGTAGACCTCGCGCCGCCGCTGTGTGATCAGATCCATCTGCTCCAGCTGGGCCAACAAGAAGGCGCAGGAAAGCTCGCTAGGCACATGGGAGGATCCGTGATCGACCCAGGTGTACTTGCCGATCTCGCCCCGGTTGAAGGCCTGACGGTTGGTGCCCTTGTCGCGGATGATCTCAGCGCGAGCCACCAGCTCCGGATCATTGATGCAAAGTGCACCGCCCTCGCCGCAGGTGAAATTCTTCGTCTCGTGGAAGCTGTAGGTGCCCAGATCGCCGATCCCGCCGAGCGGGCGCCCGTGGTACGTGGCATTCACGCCCTGGGCGGCATCCTCTACAACGCGCAAGCCATGCCGCTTCGCGATCTCCATGATGGGATCCATCTCACAGGACACACCCGCGTAGTGCACTACGAAGATGGCGCGGGTTCGCGGGGTCACCGCCTCTTCGATCAGGCTCTCGTCCAGGTTCAACGTGTCCGGGCGTACATCGACGAAGACCGGCCGCGCACCACTATGCACGAAACAATTGGCCGTCGAGACGAAGGTGTAGGAGGGAAGGATGACCTCGTCCCCCTCTTCCAGCCTGCAGAGCAGCGCGGCCATTTCCAGGGCCGATGTGCAGGAAGGCGTCATCAGCACCCGCGGCGACCCGGAGAGGCCCTCCAGGAACTCGGAACACTCGCGTGTGAAGTGCCCATCCGCGGCAATGTTGCCCAGCGTCACGGCCTGGGCCATGTAGCGAAGCTCTTTGCCGACAATGAAGGGCTTGGCGAAGGGAATTCGATACATCTGCGACCCGGTCCGGGAGCCTACCACATGCGTTCGCTGGCCCTACCGGGCATCAGGGCCGGCGCTTCGCGACGGTGAGGATGCTTCCCCCGACAGGAAGGCTGGTACCGCGACGGATTGCCCACTGTTCGAAAGCCTGCTCCTTGGCCAGCCCCCAACCAAGCGCCCCAGCTGGAGCGCGATGCTCTCGGGCCTCCTGTTCCCGTGCGTCGGCACCGCGAAAGCCGAGCAAACTGGGCAGGGTTCGCAGGAGCAGAATCGGGATGGGGAGGAATACGAAGATGCAGGTCTGGTAGAGCACTTCGAAGCCTGCACTCTCCAAGAGTCGCTTCGATCCGCTGCGTGTGTAGCGCCGGTGGTGTCCCGCGTATTCGTCCTCTCCCGACCAGAGCCAGCGGTAGGCCGGAAAGGTCAGGTAGACGTGGCCCCTGGGAATCAGCGTTTGCGCCAGATCCCTCATGAAGCCCCGATCGTCTTCGATGTGCTCCAACACGTCGAACAATCCGGCTGCCGGAAGCGTCCCCTCTTCGATTCCGGCATCCTCGAGCGTCGAGCACGCGACGGTGCGAACACCTCGCGCGCGCGCATTCGCGGCCCCATCCGCACCCGGCTCCAACAGGACGGTATCGATACCCGCGTTCTGCAGGGCCAGAGCGACGATTCCGTTGCCCCCACCGACGTCGAAAAGGCTCCCAGCCGGAGGATGAGCGCGAAGTGCCTCGAGAATGCAGGCATTCCGATGCTCGAACCAGAACGAGCCGGCGGCCTCGATCTCCAGACAGCTCTGATTCCCCGCCTCCGGATACGAGAGTGACGCCGTGACCGGGGAGACCCAGATCCCGTCTTCTCGCCTTTGCAAGCGAGGTGCGAGCCGCCCCAGATCCGTCATGAGACGACCGAGGACGCGCGCGCGTGCTTGCGATTCCACACCACCAGGCCGCCGAAGCCAAAGACCGTCGCCAATGTGAGCGAGGCGCCGATGCGGAAACTTGCGGGACGGAACTCGAGCACCAACGTCTGCTCGCCTGCGGGAAGCAAGACCCCGAGAAGATCCTGGTGGGAGTAGACGAGCCGGGCTTCCCCGCTCACCACTTGCCAGCCGGGCCAGAAGTTCTGGTTGATCACGACCCTCCCCCCCTCGCCGCGAACAGAGAACGATATTCGATTCGGGCTGATCGAATAGCTCACCAGCTCACTCCCCGGCCCGACCGAGAAGATCTCTGCGCCCGGGTAGTTGGCGTGATCGAAGGGAAACGCCCGATGCGGCCAGGTGAGCGGGAAACCCTCACGGGCAACGCCCGCGTTCTCGAGCACCGCGGGAAAGACTGCGGTGGGCACGTTCGGCCAGAGCGGGTACAGCGCGGTGCTCTGGTAGGTCTCCCGGTACGGCGACAAGTCGTAGTGCCTGAAGTGAGCACTGCGTTCGATCTCCATGGGAGGTACGGCGTAGGCGACCTTGAAGATCGGGCCGTTGACAAGGAAGAGATCGATGGCCACCCACGCAATCGTCGCGATGGCCACTCCAGGCCCTGCCTTCGCCAGCCATCCGGAGCGAGTGACGGCCTGCAAGCCCGCCCCGGCCAGGATCCCGATGCAAAACAAAGGAAGGATCCGCAGACGCATCGGAACCATCATCGAATCGAAGCCCGGCAGCTGGTGAAGCCAGGCCCAGAGATCGATCGGCAGTGTTCCGCCGAGACAAACGAGCAGCATCAACACGAACGAAACCACGATGGGCGCGATACGGACCGGGCGCAAAGCCGCGCCTACCCCCGCCAGCAACAGCGGCAAGACCCCGACGTAGCTCCCGACATTGAGAATGAAAGGCATCCACGCCTCTCGCCGATGCGCCTGATCCCGGGAGAGGAAGGCCTGATAGAGCAGATCGATGGCGGTTGGAACGAAGGGGGCACCGTAGTAGTTGTTGACCGAAGCCGTCTTGCGCGGAAAGAGGAAGACCGATTCCGCGACCGGAATGATCTCGACCGCGGCCAGACCGAGCGCGACCACGCCGAATGCCGCGACGGCGATCAGGGGGCGAAGGTTGCGTTCTTGCAGAGACAGTGTGGACGCGTAGATGCCCACG
>JAFDCZ010000307.1 GCA_019312665.1 Deltaproteobacteria bacterium
ACCAAAGCGCATCATCGGTTTCATGATCACCCGTGTGCAGGTGTTCATGACCCGCGCCTGCCAGCTGGGTCTCGGGGCGAGACCCAACAGGGCCTTCAGCCGATCGACGCGATCCTGCAGCGAGGATGCTAGTGAGCCGCTGAAGCCTTCCCGGAATTCCGTTGCCGAGTCAGCCAACTCTGACACGCGTTCAATGATTGATTCAACGGCGCTGATTTCACGTGCGATCAGTTCGGACTGGAAGCCGCCTAGCGTGGATCGCAGATCTCGTCCCAGCCGGTGGTAGCGCTGTTGCAGCATGCCGCCGAAGATGGGGTCGTCGATGAAGCGGGTTTTCCGATCCAGCTTCCCCAGCTCTCCAGGCGAAAGCGTTCCCTTTGCGCGGGGGAAGATCTCCCGGGATTCATATTCCAGGTGTTGGCGGTAGCCCTTCGTGTAGCGGCGGAGCCTGCGTTGCAACGCCGGCCGGTCTACGGGTCGACCCCTGGCGATATCGCTGAGTTCGCCAAATAATTCGTCGTTGTAGGTGTGCAGGCTCGTGTGTTCGCGTTGCAGACGCTTCACCCGAGCCTCGAGCTTGCCGTCGCTGCGCATGAGGCCCTCGAACAGCATGTCCTCGCGCGGGTGGTGATACTGATCCGGGTAATGGGTGAGGTAGTCGACCATTTCGAGCAGCAAGGCATAATCGGGCACCTTGCCAGGCGTGAGCTTGTCTGCTTCTCGCTCTAGTCGGTCCAACAGGACGCTGATATAGGCATGTTCGCTGTAAAGTGTCTCGATGATCCCCGTGAGGGCATCGTCATCCTTCGAGGCTTTCGCCCGCGGACCCCGAGCGGAAAACTCGAACTTCTCATCCTCGAATCGCAGGGCCTGCTGCAATTTTTTTCCGGTGCTGCTGCGTTTTGACATGGACACACTCCCGCTGGAAGCCCTTCCGCAGTTATCGCTTTCTTTTCACTTCACGCTCCATGCCAAGTATGCGGGCCGAATTCGGACCGGGGCGACGTGCAGGACAGTCTCGGCGGAACGCATCACGTTCGCGTGACATTGGACCACAGTTCGAGTCCATTTCGGGACAGATCGCCGCAGTCTCAAAACGATCCCGGGGGCAAGTTGGGACTAGAATGCGCGCCTGCCCAAGGCCCCGAGGAGTGCCCTCACCATGCCGCGAGGCTGCCAGCCCAGCACTCGCACCGCGATCTGGTTCGGCACCCCCGGCACCCGCACGGGCTCGCCCTCCATGCACGCCTGGTAGCCTTCGCGCGCGACGGCATCCGGGTCCATGATGAGACCCTGGGGCATCTGAGCGGCAAGCGATCTGGCGCCGTTGATCTCGTCGAGCATCTCGGTCGTCGTGAATCCCGCACACAGGGCGGTGACCGTCACGCCCGTATCCTGAAGCTCTTCCGCGAGTGCCTCACTCAGCGAGATCACGTAGGCCTTCGTCGCGGCATAGACCGCCATTGACGGTGAGGGGAAGAACCCGCCGACCGACGCCACGTTGAGCACGCGACCTCCGCCCCCCTGGATCATCGGCTCCAGAAAGAGCCGGGTAAGGATTGTGAGCGCTCGCGTGTTGAGGTGCAGCATGTCGAGGATCGGCTCGACGGCCATCTCGCGAAACGCACCCTGCGAGAGAATCCCGGCATTGTTGACGAGTACCTCTATCGGGATCTGGCGTGCGGACAGATCGTCGAAGAGGCTCTGCGGCGCATCGCGGCCCTGCAGGTCGAGCGGCAGGACGAGCGCCTCGACGCCGAAGCGTTCCCGGGCTTCCTGCGCGGCATGTTCCAGCTTGCCGGCCGAGCGCGCCACGAGCACCAGATCGAAACCGTGCGATGCGAACTCGAGCGCCAGGCCGCGACCGATGCCTGCCGAGGCTCCAGTCACGAGGGCGGTCTTGCCGGTCCCCTCTCTTCGCGCCACCAAGCACTTCCCTCCCAAGTTGGTTCGAACCTTGCATCCGGTTGATAGTCGATACCAGTGTACTGTGTCTACAACCGATAAAGGGTCTACAACCGATAGAGGGTCGACAACCCACGGAGGGTCGACAGCCGACGGAGGACGAGATGGTTGCTTCCTTTCCCGAGATTCATGCTGCTCTCACCGCCCCGGAGCAGCCCTTCGAGATCGTCACGGAGGCGATTCGTGGCATTCCGACACGCCTCTGGAAGCAGGCCGCCCCGTCACTCCCCGCCATCCTGCTGGCCAGCCGTGCCCACGCCGACCGCACGTTCACGGTCTACGACGACGAGCGTACGAGCTTCGAGGACCATTTTCGACAGGCCGCTGTGATTGCACAGCGCCTCGTGGACGACTACGGGGTGCGCAAGGGGGATCGCGTGGCCATCGCGATGCGCAACTTCCCCGAATGGAGCGTGGCGTTCTGGGGCGCCTCGGCAGCAGGCGCTGTGGTCGTCCCCCTCAACTCCTGGGGCACCGGAACTGAGCTCGCCTTCGCGCTAGAGGATTCCGGAGCGCGAGTGCTCTTCGCGGACGCCGAACGCATCGCGCGGATCGAGAAACATCGCAGCGCATTGGCCCTCGAAGCCGTGATCGCAGTCCGCGCCGAGCAGGTTCCGTCGGGCTGCGATCGCATGGAGGATATCCTGGGAGTGCCGCCGGAGGACGCGACGCTTCCACAGCTGAGCATCGAGCCCGAGGACGACGCGACGCTCTTCTACACATCGGGCACCACCGGCCGGCCCAAGGGTGCGATCGGTAGCCACCGCAACATCTGCAGCGCCGTCATGAATCTGGCCTTCGCACAGGTGCGGGGCCTGCTGCGATCGGGCCTGCCCCTTCCCGATCCCGGCGAGGAGGCTCCCCAGCAGGCCTACCTGCTCTCGGTCCCGTTCTTTCATGTCACCGGCTGCCACGGCGTGCTATGCGGCATGACGGCGTTCGGTGGAAAGATCGTGCTAATGCACAAGTGGGATCCGGAGCGCGCCCTCGAGCTGATCGAGCATGAGCGGATCACGAGCATCGGGGGTGTCCCGGCGATGGTCGCGCAGCTCATGGACTCCGCGCACTTCGCGGAACGCGACACCTCGAGCGTCATGAGCATCGGCTACGGCGGCGCACCGGCGCCGCCCGAGTTGCTGCACCGCATCGAGAAGCAGTTCCCCGGTGCAGCGACCGTGTCGAATGGCTATGGCCTGACCGAGACGTCGTCCCTGGCGACTCTCAACGTGGGGCCCGACTATTCTGCTCGGCCCGAAAGCGTCGGGCCGGTTCTTCCGATCTGCGAAACGAAGGTGGTCGACGCCGAAGGGGCCGAGCTGCCCACGGACGAGCTGGGCGAGCTCTGGATCAGGGGAGCCAATGTCGTCAAGGGCTACTGGAACCGCCCGGAGGCCACCGCGGCGGAGTTCACCGACGGCTGGTTCCACACCGGAGACCTCGTCCGCATCGACAGCGAGGGCTTCGTCACCATCGTCGACCGGCTGAAGGACATCGTGATCCGCGGAGGCGAGAACGTCTACTGCGCCGAGGTCGAGGCT
>JAFDCZ010000308.1 GCA_019312665.1 Deltaproteobacteria bacterium
CGTGATCTAGACTGCAGGTTACATTCAAGAAGAGGAGTAGGCCATTGTCTAGACGAGGTTCGAAAATCTTGGTGATCGGTTTGGCTGCGTTCAGTTTGTTCTTCCTGAGCGGATGCGTGATGACTCCGTTCCCGGTCTCGGGAGCGTGGACGCAAGACGTGCGTGTAACCCTAGACGGCAAGATCGCGACCGGAAGCAAGGAAGGTAAGGCTTGCGCGACCTCCTACGGGGGTTTCTACGCCTTCGGTGATGCAAGTGTCAAGGCGGCGGCCGCCGATGGCGGGATTACTCGCGTTCAGTCGGTGGAGGCGGTCGTCAATTCGCGAATCTGGATGGCGACGTATTGCACGGTCGTTCGCGGTAGCTGACCGACTCCGACTCGGCCGGCGGCAGAGGGCTCGATGAGTTGGATCAACTCCTCGCGGCTGGGGTCCCGGACCGTCTTCGAGCGATTCTTGCCGTCGCGAGGACCTCCTTGGCCATCATCTACAGAGATGATGGCAGGATGTCCGGTTCGATCTGAAATTTCACACTTTGGGCTACTTGGAGTAGCGCTTCGTCAATCCTTCTTAGACGAACCTTTTGATCAGCCGGACGGAACCGAGCGCTGCAGTAAGCACTGTAGCCCGTCAGCAGATTGAACTCGTCGGAGCCCAAAAGGGTGCCACTAGCGTCGAACGTGAGGGCACAGTTGATTTGCCGCACTCGTCGTGGTTCCGAAGAGAGTCTTCTCCTGATCGAATGCGAGCCCTCTCATGCAACACGGACTTCCGAAAGGCCCAACGGGGCTAGCAACTCCCGTTGTGGTGCCGATCGTCAGCAGTTCATTGCTCAATAGGAAAAACAAGCTGCGTTTTTAGGGGATAGGAGGTTTAAGAGGGATTTTCTCGGCCGCCGCCAGCGTACATTCTTTCCATTAGGCGCGCGGGGGCACCCGGGGCCCTTCCAGGGGCAGGCCTTCCGCTGACTCGGGCCGGTGATTGATGCGCGATCTCAAGCCGCCTCGCGGAGCACCTCGGGTGAGCGGATGCGCTCGGGGCCGAAGGGTCGGAAGGTCAGGATCAATGCGGGCATCAACAGGAAGTCCGCGATGAGGGCCGTCACGACCGTCGTTGCAAGCAGGATACCCTTGACTGCCGTGGCATCGAGAAGGGAGAGCGTGAGGACCAGGAAGCCGCACACCAGCGTAGTCGAGGTGATGACGAGCGCCCGGCCGACGTCCTGCATCGAAGCCAACAGGGCTTCCGCGTAGTCGCCGCGTAGATTGAACTCGTGGCGAAAGCGCGTGACCAGATGAATGCTGTCGTCGACTGCGATTCCCATCGCCACGGCGGCGATGCCGACTTTCGAGTAGTCGAGCAGAATCCCGAGCCAGCCCATGGCGCCTAGCGTCAGAAGCACGGGGGATAGATTCGGCACCATCGCAATCAACCCCACTCGCAGTGAGCGAAAGACCGCAACGAGCACGATGGCGATGGCGCCGAAGGCGAGCAAGAATCCCCGGATCTGGCTCGTGACGATATAGTCCATCATCGTGACCCAGAGGGCGCCAATACCCGTTGCCACGACGTCCCCTGTTCGTAGCGGCTCTTGCGCAAGTGCAGCGTCGAGTGCCTCTATGAAGGCCGCCGTGTCCGCCGCGCCCGCCATGGCGAGCCTGAATTCGAGGCTAGCGTGCTGGTAGTCGCTGGTGACCAACTCCTCTGCTTCCTCGCCGCCGGACGTCTCGTAGAGGAGCAGGTACTGGGCCACGAGTTCCCGGCTCTCCGGGATCGCGTAGTAGGCGGGGTCCCCTCCATGGAAGGCCTGGTTCAGGTCCTTGAGAACGTCCACGATCGAATAGGCCTTGCGCACATAGGCGGGATCGTATGCCTCACCCAGCGCCTGAAGCCGTTCGATCTCGCGCAGGAGTGCCGGCTCTTTAATGCCGTCCGGCTCACCTGAATCGAAGAGGTAGATCACGTTGACAGTGCCTCCCATCTCCTTGTCTACCTTGATGGTGGCAGCCTTGATGGGCATCGCATCGGAGTAGTCATCGAGCCAATTGGAGTCGGCGACCAGGCGCGTCATCCCCACGAGGGAGAACAGGAATAGGATTGCGAACACCGCGAGGATCGCCACGCGGTGACGTTGGTCGAAGCGGGCGATAGAAAGCAGTGCTGCCTGCATGAGGGCGCCACCCTTCTGGGAGTCGCGGCTTCGGTCGTGCGCTACTTCGGGGGAGATCTCGCGCGAGCGTCGCCCGAAGGAGAGAAGCGCGATCAGCAGCGTGAACGACATGACGAAGGCCATCAGTACACCGAAGGCCGCGTAGGTCCCCATCTGGGAGACCGTTCGAATCGGCACGAAACTCATGGCCCCGAAGCCCAAAGCAGTCGTCACGCTGGTCAGCAGACAGGGCGTCCCCACCAGATAGAAGGTCTCCATCAGGGCTTCGCGCCGATCCCCCAGCGCGTCGAAGCGTCCGCGGAACTCCGAGAGAATATGGACCGCGTGTGCCACTCCGATGGCGGTCAGCAGGGCCGGCATGCTCCCGAAGCCCATATTGACGGTCCAACCCACGACGGCGATGAAGGCCAGGCAGGCGATGACACTGATCTGGACGACGACGAGCGGAGCGAGCACACCCACCACTGAACGGAAGAAGAAGGCGAGCAGCAATCCGATCACGAGCGAGGTGACACCGTTCAACATCGCGCTCTCGTTGAAGAACGCGAGGTTATAGGCTGCGTTGATGGGAACATCGCCCTAGTGGTAGAACTCGATGCCGTCGTATTCGGGTCGCGCAAGAATTTCTTCGATCCGGAGATGGCTGGCCTGCGGGTAGATGTTCTCTACGGCGTCCCCGAGTTCAGGGTCGGCTCGGAGCATCTCGGGCGGGTCCGTGCTCACTCGATCCATGTCGATCACGATGGCACCGAAGCGCGCGTCTTCGCTGAGGATGCCACCCACGAGCATGGGTTTCGCCAGGTAGGCGTCTCGCAATGCGAGGAGTTCCTCCTGGCTTTCGGGGAAGTCGTCCTCGAGCTCGAAGATCTCGATGCCGTCCGGCATGCCCATCGTGAGCTCGGCATTCACGAGGGAGGTCACCTCGTAGACGAAGGGGACCTCGTCTTCGAGCGCACTCGTGAGCGAGGCCAGCTTTTGCATCACCTCGAGATTCCAGGGACCGTGCTCAAAGCCCGGCGCTTCGTAGAGGATATAGGCGACTTCGTCGGAGCCGAAATCCGCACGGTACTGCTCGTAGACGAGCGCACTGGGATCGTCCGGATCGAAGTAGGCCTCGTAGCTGTTGTCCTGACGTACGCCGCCGGCGAGATAGAGGAGTCCAGCCAGGAGTAAAGTCGAGAGGCCGACCACCACCCAGCGGTGGTCGAAGGACCATCCCGCGACGGCCGCGAAGGACTCATTGAGTCGAGTCAGGAATTCCTCGGAATTTTGATCCTCGTCCGACATGTGGCTGCCCCCAAAGCACGAAGGCGGGCGCTCGTCCGGCGTCTACATCGCCGGGCGCCAGACTCCTATTGTCGACGCATGGTAGGGGGGCCGCTGCGTGTGTCGAATGCCGTCCATGGGGGGCCGCGGTCGAATCGGCGAATATCCGCGCCGCGTCTTCCTGCCATCGATGGCCTTGGCCGCGGGGAATGAGAGTGTCTACTCTCGCGCCATGACAAACAGGGTGCCGACTCGCTTCGGTCTCGTCCTATCCAATCGCAGCGGGGTTCTCGCCGGGTCGCTCGGCGCGGGCACGGAGAAGATCCTCGATCGCGCGAGTCGCGCGGAAGCCTGCGGCCGCTTCGAACACGTCTGGGTCGGCGACTCGATCATGGCGAAGCCACGCGTCGAATCGATCACGCTGCTTTCGGCAATCGCTGCGCGCACGCGTGAGATCCGGCTCGGAGTTGCCTGCATGGCAACGTTGCCTTCGCGCAACCCGGTGCTCGTCGCCTATCAATGGGCGAGTCTCGACCTCATTTCCGGGGGCCGCACCATCCTCGGCGCCTGCATGGGAGGCGGCGCCGGTGAACAGCAGCATCGCGCCGAGTACACGAACATGGGAATCCGCGCCGCGGAACGCGCCGAACGCCTCGAGGAGAACGTCGAGATCCTGCGGCGACTGTGCACCCATCGTGGACGCTTCCATCAGCTCGAGAACGCCTTCGTCGAGCCGGCACCGCTCCAGAAGCCGCCTCCGATCTGGATGGCGGGCACCCCCGTCCTCGGACGAACTCCCGAACACCTGCGCGAGCGCAATCTGCGAAGGGTGGCGCGCCTGGGTGATGGCTGGATGATGACGGCGCTCCCGCTTCGGGACTTCAGCACGTTCCGGCAGCAGATCATCGACTACGCACCGGACTACGACCGGAGCTTC
>JAFDCZ010000309.1 GCA_019312665.1 Deltaproteobacteria bacterium
TCGAATCCGTCGTAGCCCTTGCTGGCTGACTCGTCGCAATGCCTGCGGTATTCGATCATGCCGCCGACGTAGGGCATGAAGACACGCTTCTTGCCCGGAATGTTCGCGCCGACATACCAGGAGTTCGCCTGGTCGTAGAGGGTGTACGACGCCACCTCGTTGACGTGATCCACCCAGCCCTCCTCGGCGTCGGGCTTCGCCTCGATGCTTTCCATGCCGTGCGTACGCATGTATTCGATGCAGTCGGAAATCCAGTCGACGTTCTGCTCGATCGCCACCGGCATATTAGTCAGCACGGAGGGACTTCCGGGGCCAGTGATGGTAAACAGGTTCGGGAAGCCGGCGGACTGCAGGCCGAGGTAGGTGCGCGGGCCGCCCGCCCATTTTTCGGCCAGGGCCTGACCTCCCTTGCCTCGAATGTCGATCTTCTGCAGCGAACCCGTCATGGCGTCGAAGCCGGTGGCGAAGACGATGATGTCGAGCTCGTACTCCGCCCCATCGGCAGTTCGCAGACCGTTCGGTGTGATCGCGACGATGGGCGCGCTGCGGACATCGACCAGACTGACGTTGTCCCGGTTGTAGGCCTCGTAGTAGCCCGTGTCGATCGGCGGCCGCTTTGATCCGTAGGGATGGTCGGTCGGCGTGAGGAGCTTCGCGGTGGCGGGGTCCTTCACCACCTCACGGATCTTCCCGCGCACGAACTCGGCAACGACCTCGTTGGCCTCCTCGCTAGTCATGATGTCGTTGAAGGAGCCGAAGAGGAAGCGGAAGCCACCCAGCTCCCAGAGCTCCTCGCACAGCGCCTGCTGTTCCTCGGGCGTGTAGTCCATGGCGGACTTCTCCGTCGGCGCGTACGGGAAGCCGCCCCGCGACTCGCGCACTTCGCGCCGAAGCTCGCGGTAGTTCGCCTTGACCTCGGCCTGCTCCTCGGGCGGGAGCAGCGCGTTGCGCGCCGGAAGACTGTAGTTGGGCGTGCGCTGGAAGACCGTCAGATGATCGGCCTGCGCAGCGATCACCGGCGTCGCCTGGATACCCGTCGATCCGGTGCCGACGAGTCCGACGCGCTTGCCCGTGAAGTCGACCGGCTCGTGGGGCCAGCGGCCCGTGTGATACCACTCGCCGCGAAACTGATCGAGCCCCTCGAAGTCCGGGAGGTTCGTGGACGACAGACATCCGACGGCGCTGATCAGGAACTTCGCCGAGATCTCCTCGCCCGCTTCGGTGCGGACCTGCCAGCGGTTGTGAGCCTCGTCGTAGACCGCCTCGGCGATCCGGGTGTCGAGCTGGATATCGCGTCGAAGGTCGAAGCGATCGGCCACGTGGTTCAGGTAGCGTAGGATCTCGGGCTGCTCGGGGTACTTGCTAGTCCACTCCCACTCCTGCTCGAGTTCCTCGGAGAACGAGTAGGAGTAATAATAGCTCTCGGAGTCACAGCGAGCGCCGGGGTAGCGGTTCCAGTACCACGTCCCCCCGACCCCATCGGCGGCGTCGTAGACCCGCACGTTCATGCCCATCTCGTCGCGCAGCTTGTAGAGGGTATAGAGACCGGAAAAACCCGCGCCGATCACCAGGGCGTCGAGCTCGAGGGCTCCGCTAGTACTGCCATTCGTCTTCTGAGTTGCCATTTGCCTCGTCTCCAAAATCAGTTCAGGTTGTAGACCTTCGTGGCCGTTCCCTCGAGCACGCTGTGGACTACATCCTCGGGCAGACCGGCGAGCACGCGATCGACGTAATCCCTCGGCGCGTCCGCCGGCGTCGCGGGTCCCGGCGACATGCTGGTCGGGTGCGGGTAATCGGTCTCCCACATGATGTTGTCAGGGAAACGCTCGAGCGCCCCCCGGATCGCGTGTTCCTCGAACCAGAAGCAGCCGTAGATCTGGCGCTCGAAATACTCGCTGGGCAGCAGGTCGTATTCCGGATGGTCGCCGGCGACACCGCCGTTTCGCCACTGCCAGTCCATGGCCTCGAGTGCGCTGCCGATCCAGCCCACTCCGCTCTCGACGGAGACGAACTTGAGTTTCGGGAAGCGATGGCAGACCCCGCTGAAGATCACGTCCGCGATCTGCTTGGAGTTGTCCATGAAGATCGTCGAGGAGACGCGGGCGAAGGTGGCCTTGATGTCACCACCGGCGAAGTCGCTCGCCATGTCCTCGAACGAACCCCCGCCGATGTGGAAGCTGATGGAGAGATCGTGGTCCTGCGCGGCGGCCCAGACCGGATCCCAATGGCTCTTATGGAGTGCCGGTTCTCCCCAGATCTGGGGCTGGTTGCAGCTCAGGATTGCCTTGTGGCCATTCGCCGCGCAGCGCTCGATCTCCTTCACCCAGGCGTCGACGTCCCAGAAGGGGCTGGCCATGACCGGAATCAGCCGATTCGGATCGGCGCTACACCACTCGACCAGGAAGTCGTTGTAGGCCTGTACGCATTCGAGCATGAGCTTGGGGTCCCCGATCTTGAGGAAGGCCTGGGATCCAAAGCCGCCCGCGTTGGGGTAGAGGACTTGCCCATATACGCCGTCATCGTCCATCAGAGCCAGGCGGGACTTGGCGTCCCAGGAGGCCGCCGGACACTCGTCGAAGGTCTTGCGGCTCTCGGGGAAGGTTCCGTCGTAGCCGGCCGCGGTCACGAAGCCCGGCCCCATGCCCGCATTCTGTCCGCCCATGATCCAGACGTCCCGGCCTTCGACCCGCTCGATGTGAGGGATGGCGTCGCCCCATTTGGACGATACGCGCGAAGTCCATGTGTCGGGCGGTTCCGTGACATGGGTGTCGGTATCGATGGCACGATGCTGATCAAAAAAAGATTCACTCACGAAGTTCTCTCCTCGCCGGGATCGGGCGATCCTCGACGTGTGGTGGGGATGGACGGATGGGTCAGGATCCTGGAAAGCAGCCGCGCTACGGCCTCAGAACGCTCGCGCACGGGATAGCCGTCGAAGTGCACCCAGCCGAGGATGATCGACGTGTAGGCGCCTAGCACGATCTCGGTGAGCGCATCGAGTTCCTCTTCGGGCACGTCGCCACGGGCGCTGCCGGACTCGAAGAAGCTGCGGAAAATTGCGTGGAGGCGGCGATCGGTGTCGGCAGGGGATTCCTGGTGCCCGAGGGTGACCATCTGGGCGACGAGGTCCCTGTGCCCGGCCCCGAACTCGCGTGCGTTCTTCGTGAGCAGATCGAAGAGCGCAGGGAACTTCTCGCTCGTCGAACCCATCTGCTTGCCGAGCGTTTCGATGCTCTGGGCGAGTGTCCGCTGCGATTCATCCACGATTGCGCGAAGCAGATCGAGCTTGGTCGGAAAATGGTTGAAGAAGGTGCCGTAGGCGATGTCGGCGGCTTCGCAGATTTCAGCGACCGTGGCCGTCTCGAAACCCGTCTCTCTGAAGCAGCGAATGGCGGCCTCGAGGATTCGGCTGCGCATCTCGAGTCGGCGTCGCTCGCGTCGGGGGGATTCTCGGGTTTCGAGCTGCCGGGCCTCG
>JAFDCZ010000041.1 GCA_019312665.1 Deltaproteobacteria bacterium
CCAAGCGTTGCGAGACCCCGATGGAGCGAACCTTGATCGTATTCAAATCATCAAGGGCTGGCTGGATGCCAAGGGCAATACCCATGAAAGAATCTATGACGTGGCCTGTTCTGATAATCGAGCGACTAAATCGCGCCGTTGTAAGAAGGTCGTGGGCAATACGGTGAATGTGAAGACTGCCACCTACACCAATACCATTGGCGATGCGTTCTTGAGTGCTTACTGGGAAGACCCTGACTTCGATTCTGCACAACGAGCTTTTTACTATGTGCGGGTATTGGAAATCCCAACACCCAACTGGACGACCTACGACGCCGTTTTCTACAAATTGGATCTACCCGAAAATGTCCCTGCGACTCAGCAGGAGCGGGCTTATACATCACCGATCTGGTACACGCCGGAAGGGTGAAGTGAACCAAGCCGACAGAGTACGCACGGAGAACTTCAATCAAGAGCCCGGAAGCAGCCGTCTTCTAGGAATCATTGGTCCGAAGAAATCAGGCAGGTCACCGCTGGTTGACTTACTTGAGGGGGATGAAATCTGGGGGCGGCGGAGCCTCGATCTCGGTGCGTTTGGGATCGTTGGGCAGGTTGAGGACAATGTTGCTGGCGTGGAGCTGCACGCGGCCGTCGGCGTGTGGAGCGCTGGCTTCATAGGCGGGGCCGTAGAGGTCGTCGCCCACCACCGGGTGCCCGAGGGCAGCGAGGTGAACTCGGATCTGGTGGGTCCGACCGCTGATGGGGTTCACTTCCAACAGCGCCCGATCGTCCTGCAATTCGCTGACACTCGCCCGTGTCTCGCTCCAGCGCCCTTCGTCGCCAGGCCGGGCATCGAGAGCAAAGCATGGGCGACGCGTGTGGTGCGCGCGGCGCATCCAACCGCCGATCCTGCAGCCGCGCCAGGCCGGTGGGGGCGAGACCCATGCGAGGTAGCGCTTGTGCACCCGGCGCCGCTCGAGTGAACGTTGAAGATGACTCGCCGCCGCGGTGGTGCGGGCGAACAGGGCAACGCCGCTGGTCTGACGATCGAGCCGATGCACGGCGGCTAGAGACGGGCAACCGAGGAGCCGGCGGAGTTCTCCCTCGAGGGAGTGTCTCACCGAAGCCCGGGTGCGCTGCATCGGGAGCCACGCCGGCTTGTTCACGGCGACCAGACCCGAAGCATCGAACAACACAAGCTCCGGCCCGACCGCTGGGACTTCAGGCTCGCGCTCGAACCCCCAGCCGATCACGCGGGTCCCGGCCGCCAGCTCCAGAGGTGGCTGGTCCGGATCGAGGGGCTGCCGATCGAATTGAAGGCCTCCGTGCCATAGCACGCGATCGAATGCGGCCGGCCCTGGGGCCCACAGCCGCCGGGCCTCGTTGACGAAGGCCGACCAGGTGCGAGCGCCCTCCAGCGTCCACTCCTGCCGATGCAGCAGCGGATCCGCCCGCTCGGCCTCAGGAGACCGGAGGCAGGTCACCGCTGGATGCCGGATCCGTGAAACCCGGCCTATCGAATCGGAGCTGCGTCGTCTGCCAGGCGAGCAATGATCGCCGCCGATTCGGGCGTCGCCTGGCCTCCCACGACGAGACAAGGTGCGGTCTCTGCGCCGGAGGCCGCTTTGAGTGCCTCGAGAGCCGCCGCATCCTTGCTGACGTTGCGTACTTCGACAGCGCCGAGATGCAGGTTGTCCATCGCCACGCGAACCGCGCGCGAGGAGCCACAGGAATCCCTCAGGTAGACCACGGCGCCGGGAGTGCCGGGGGCCGCCGCGAAATCTTCACGAGAGCCGTCGAAGCCACCGTCGAGACCTTCGGCCAGGGAAGCGAGTTCGCCGATATCCCGTTTGCCAGCGGGGCCCACCGACGAGGCGTGACGGACGACGCCGCCCGCGTCGATCAGGACCGTCGCACGGTCGGCGATGCCCGGCCCGTCTAGATACAGGCCGTAGGACTTCGCCATGGCTCCCTTGGGCTGGAAATCCGCGAGCAGGGGGAACGAGACTCCACCCAGATCCCGCGCCCAGTTGGCGTGGCAATAATGGCTATCGATGCTGATCCCCAGAATCTGGGTATGGGCCGCCCGGAACCGGTCTTGCTGCGCTTCCAGCGCAGGCACTTCCTCGCTTCAGGTGGGCGTCCAATCGAGGGGATAGAAGACCAGCAGGACGTGCCTACGGCCCGCAAAATCCGAGAGGGAGACATCCCGCCCGAACTGATCCTTGAGCGTGAAATCCGGAGCGCTGTCGCCTTCGTTGATCATCATCCGGTTATAGGCAGCCGCGCGCACGATGGCCACCTGACCGAACGGATTCTGCTCAAACGCTCTTGAACGCCGCCTCCAGCAGCGCTGCCTGCTCGGCGCGATGGATGCGCCCGGAGCCGGTGGCCGGGCTCGCGTGATCCACGCGTCCGGCGTAGCCCAGCTTGGCCAGTGTGCGCAGCTGGCCTTGGAGCCGCTCCCGCACGAAGGTCCACGGCCCCATGTTGGCCGGCTCTTCCTGGACCCAGAAGACACTTTCGGCCTCGCCGTAGCGTTCCATGATCTGTTGGATGCGCGCCTCGGGCCAGGGATAGATCTCTTCCAGCCGCACGATGGCCACATCTCCGGCCGCATCCCCCTCGGCAACGCCGTCGCGTTTCTCCCGATGGGCCAGCATGTCGTAGTAGACCTTGCCGCTGCAGAAGAGCACGCGACGAACGGACGACGGATCCAGGATGCTCGAATCATCGAGCACCGGCTGGAAGCCGCGATTCACGAAATCCGCAACATGAGAAGTTGCTCGCGGAGCGCGCAGCAGGCTCTTCGGCGTGAACACCACGAGCGGTGCGCGATAGGCCCGCCGCATCTGCCGACGCAGTACGTGGAAGTACTGCGCGGGCGTCGTGCAATTCACGACCTGATAGTTGTCTTCAGCACAGAGCTGAAGGAAGCGCTCGATTCGAGCGCTGGAATGCTCCGGCCCCTGGCCCTCGTAGCCGTGCGGCAACAACATCACGAGCCCACTCATGCGTTGCCATTTGACGTGAGCGCAGGTGATGAACTGGTCGATGATCACCTGGGCGCCGTTCGCGAAATCACCGAACTGGGCCTCCCAAAGCGTCAGCGTGGTGGGATCGGCCAAGCTGTAGCCGTACTCGAAGCCCAGCACCGCCGCCTCGGAAAGATGGCTGTCATAGACTTCGAAGCGGGCCTGGGTCTCCGAAAGATGATCGAGGGGCGCGTACTCGTTGCCGGTTCGCTGGTGGACGAGCACCGCATGCCGCTGACTGAACGTGCCCCGCGAGCAATCCTGCCCCGAGAGCCGAACCGGTGTGCCTTCGACGAGCAGGCTACCGAACGCCAGCGCCTCACCCGTGGCCCAATCGATCGGCGAATCCTCGGCAATGACCTTGCGACGCTTGTCGAGCATCGCGTTGAGCTTCTTATGCACTTCGAACTCACCAGGAACGCTCGCCAAGCCTTCGGCAATCTGCGCGAGCCGCTCGACCGGAACCGCCGTCTCGGCTTCGGCATGGGAATCGGTGCGCTCGAAACCCTGCCACGGCCCGCGCGGCTCATAGGGCTCGTCCGGTCCGGGCGGCCTGGTCTTGATGATCTGGAGTGCCTGCTGGAGCTGGTCGCCCAGATCTTCTTCGATGCGTTCCACATCGGCCTGGGAGAGCGTGCCACCACGCACCAGCTGCTCGGTATAGATCTGGCGCAGGGGCGCCTTCGCGCGAATCTTTGCGTAGAGCAGCGGGTTCGTGAAGCTCGGCTCGTCTGCTTCGTTGTGGCCGTGGCGGCGGTAGCAGATCAGGTCGATGACCACATCGTCGCCGAAACGCTGACGATAGGCGAAGGCCAGCTTCGTGACGTACACCACCGCTTCGGGATCATCCCCATTCACGTGGAAGATCGGAATCTGGATCATCTTCGCGACGTCCGTCGCGTAGAGCGTCGAACGCGCTTCCTTGGGTGTGGTCGTAAAACCGATCTGGTTGTTCACGACGACGTGAATCGTCCCGCCCACCGAGTAACCATCCAGGTGAGAGAGGTTCAGGGTTTCCGCCACCATCCCCTGGCCTGCGAAAGCGGCATCGCCGTGCAGGAGCACCGGCACGGTTTGCTCACCCTTTTCGTCGCCACTGCGAATCTGCTTGGCGCGGGTCCGGCCTTCGACGACCGGATCCACGGCCTCGAGGTGGGAAGGATTGGCGGTCAGGCTCAGGTGGATGCGCTCGCCCGAGCGCGTGCGGCGATCACTCGAGAAGCCTCGGTGGTATTTGACGTCACCGGAGCCGAACGGGGAATCGTGCTCCGCCACGTCCTCGAACTCCGAGAACATCGCTTCGAGGCTCTTGCCTAGAATGTTGGAGAGCACGTTCAGCCGGCCGCGGTGAGACATGCCAAGCACGAGCTCACGGGCGCCGCGGGCCGGCGCCTCCTCGACGATCGTGTCGAGCAGCGGGATCAGCGCTTCGGCCCCTTCGAGTGAGAAGCGCTTCTGCCCAAGGAACTTGGTGTGGAGGAAACGCTCGAAGAGCTCCGCCGCACAGATCTTCTCGAGAATGCGCAGGCGCTCTTCGGGAAGCTGGGTGGTGTCGTTCTCATGCTCTTCCATCTGTTGCAAGAGCCACTGACGACGGCCGGGGTCCTGGATATGCGTGAACTCGACGCCGATCTTGCGGCAGTAGGTCGAGCGCAAACGGTCGAGAATCTGTCCGAGGGTCTGGATCGGGCCACCAGGGAGATCGCCCGCAAAGAACGACTGATCCTGGTCAGCGTCGCCAAGGCCGTAGTGGGCGGGGTCGAGTTCCGGGAACTCGCGGCTCGAATCTCCCAACGGGTTCGAATCCGCGATCCGATGGCCGCGGGCGCGGTAAGCGTGAATCAGACGCAGCACCCGGGCGTGCTTCTCGGCAACCTGCGGGCTCGCGATGGGAGGGGCAGGCGTCGCGACGGCATCCGCTTCCGCCTTGGGGGCGGCGGTCGGCGCCGGCGCACGTTTCACAGGTGCGGCCGGTTGGCGAGGGCTCTTGTCGTCCCCGAAGAGTTCGGCCCAGCTCGCATCGACCGAACCCGGGTCGAGGGTGTACCGCTCGCGGATCTCCGCGACGATGCCTGCGTTGACACCAAAGCTGCCGAGGGCGGGCTTTTCGCCGCCTCCGTCGCCCGACGCCTTCTCTGGGCGGCCTTTCTGGCGGACGGCGCTCACCTTCCTTTTCTTGGGGGCAACCCTGTCGGCCGGAACTCGGGACCAGCCTGCGGAGCCCCCTCGGCATCTGCACGGCCTGGCCCTCCGGTCATCGGCTGGCCTAGCCCGAGCATGAAGCCCAAACACAGACGCGTAGCCTAGGCATCGACTGAATGCCCCACCAGAGAGACCCCGCAACGCGAACCCGGGTTCATGAGCCCTCCGGGCCCGCGACGAAACCGCGCACGGCCTCCACGATCAGCTCGGGGCGTTCCATCGGCACCAGATGCCCTGCATCGACCTCCTCGAGGCGCGCTTCCGGCATCGTCGCGACCAGCGCCTGGTGGAAGGGCAGCGGGAAATTGCCGCCCTTGGCCCATAGCCAGAGGCAGGGCGTCTGGGTGTGCCGCGCCAACGCCCGCACATCGATCCCCCGGCTCTGGTTGAACACCGCCGCCTCGACCTCCGGCGAACACTTGAGCTCCACGCTGCCATCGGCCCGCTCGCGCAGACCGTCCAGCGCGTAGAGGTCGAGGGCCTCGGGCTGCCAGGCTGCGAAGAAATCCCGCTCCGCCCACCACTCCCGGGCTTCCTCCACGCTCGGCCAATCCGCCCGGCGCTTCAACGCGCGCCCGACCAGGTCGTTCAAGTGGGCGGGGCGCTCCGGAGGTTCCTGGTCCGGCGGCGGCGGAGTCACCGGATCGACGAGCACGAGCCGGCCGAAGAGTTCGGGCCGGCGCGAGGCCGCACCGAGCATCGAAGTTCCGCCGAAGGAGTGGCCGATTCCGACGGCAATCTGGGGATCCCCCGATTCCGCGAGTAGTTGCTCGGCCACCGCCACCAGATCCAGCGCAAACTCGTCCCAGGCGTAGACGTCCGCCGGATCTCCCGCGGGCCGTGGAGAATCGCCTTGGCCGCGGGCATCGATGGCCACCACCCGATAGTCGGCCCGCAAGCCTTCCGCGACCTGCGCCCACATTCCCTTGCAGAAGCCGTTGGCGTGGTGCAGGAGTGCGATCGGACCCTCACCACCCCAATCCAGAAGCGCGAGTTCGACGCCCCGATCAGGCAGAACGATGCTGCGTTGTGCAGCTTGGGCAAGAAGAGAGGCTGCGGTCTGCATGGGCCGGACACGGTAGCCGCCCCCTTCCCAGACCGCCGGGTCCGTTACCCTGCGCCGGTGACGAGCCTGGACCCCGATCTCCGCGAGCGTATCCAAGGCCACATGGACGGCTTCGATCGCACGGCGGAAGCTCTTGGCGAGCGCCGTCATGCCGCGGTGGCCCTCGCCTTGCTCCCCGATGACGAAGGACGGGCCTGCTTCATCCTCACGCGGCGGGCCGCACGGCTGCGCAACCATCCGGGCCAATGGGCCCTTCCTGGCGGCCGCCTCGACCCGGGGGAAACGCCGGAGACCGCCGCTCTCAGGGAGCTTCACGAGGAGGTGGGCCTGGATCTCGAGCCCAGCTCCATCCTCGGCCTGCTCGACGACTACCCGACCCGCAGCGGCTTCGTGATCACCCCGGTCGTCGCCTGGGCCGGCGGCGCCCGAGAGCTCATTCCCGACCCGAGCGAGGTCGCCGAGGTCTACCGGGTCGCCCTCGCGCTGCTCGACGCCCCCGACGTTCCCCATCTTCGACGTATTCCGGAAAGCGAGCGTCCGGTCATCTCGATCCCGCTACTCGGCACGCATATCCACGCCCCGACGGCAGCCATCCTGTACCAGCTCCGGGAGGTCGCCATGTGGGGACGAGGGACCCGTGTCGCCCATTTCGAGCAACCACTCTTCGCGTGGCGTTAGTCTGGCGTCAGTTCGCAGCCTGAAGGGTGTGACGCGCTTCCAGGATGAGCCGCCGCGCGATCTCGTCTTTCGCAGCCGTGTAGGCCTCTCGATCCGTCGGATGCAGCGCTGCGAGCGTGGCTTTTTCAGCAGCGTAGGCGTCTCGCGCGCTGGCATCGCGACGCAGAAAATCCCGGAACAAGAGGTAGGCCTCCCACTGAGGATCTTCCAACGTCACGACATGGAGATGATGCGTGCGAACGTGAAGAGCGGACTCGCGCATCAGCACGTGGCCACCCTCGACGCCTGCGTCGCCCATGTAGGCGTAGCCGAGCCGATCGAGCCCCGAGAGGATGGCCGCCACATCGTTCCCTGAAGCGACGCCGATGGCCAGATCGAGGATCGGCTTCGCCGGCAATCCGGGAACGGAAGTGCTGCCGACATGCTCGATCTCGCAGGCCAGTGGCGAGAGGCCACCGCGCAGCCTCACCTCTTCTTCCACGAATGCCCTCGCCCACTCCGAGCGATGGGGAACCAGCTCGACCACGTGCTTGTCGAGCCCGAGTGATCTCACGGGATCCAATGCGGCTGCCTACTCATTTGCGTGTCGGCACTTCCGGGCGATCGACGAGGCTCTTGTACCAGAGCAACTGAACCTCCTCAGGAAGATCGGGGTAGGCGAAGCGGTGGATGCCATGGAGAGCACAGCCCTGGCGAGCGTAGAACCTGCACGCGGGTACGTTGACGTTCTGGGTCTCGACCTTGAGTTGGGAACAGCGACGCGCGGCGGCCCATTCACACGCCGCCGCGAAGAGCGATGCACCGACACCTTGGCGACGAGCCTCCCTCGCAACCCGAAGATCCCAAAGCACCGCGAGATCCCTGCGACCCTCCAGCATCTGCAGGCCCTTCGTATCGAAGGCGATCACCGCCCCACCTAGCCGCTGCTCGCCTTCCCAGGCCGAGACCAGCCCCCAGTGGGTGAGGTCGAAACGGCTGCCCCACTCGGTCGGATGGCTCCCCGGAGCCGCGTCGTAGTTCTTTGGATAGGCAGGCAGGACGCTGCGTTCGATCAGATCGAAGCCCCCGAGGCCCTGATCTCGGACCCTGAGATCGAACACACGGGTGACCTCGAACGCGATCTCGATGCGGGCATGAGCTTCGAGATGGGCCAGGCTTTCTTCCCGAATCTCCATCTCGCACCCCTAGCCGCCGTAGAACGTGCTCTCGCCGAGATCGCCGAGCGCGAGGGTCGCGTTGTCCGGCCTGCCGTCGATCTCGGCGTTGAGCCCAGCCCCGATGACCTCGCCGAGAAAGATCGAGTGATCGCCGTGTTCCAACGTCTCGACGAGCTTGCACTCCAGGGAAGCCGCGGCATTGGCCAGCACGGGTGCACCGGAGTCACCGATCGTGAACACCTGGCCTCCGATCGAATCGCCCTCTCGCTCGAGCGGCTTGAAGAACGAGAACGCCATGTCGTTCTGTCCCTTGCCGAGCACGTTCAGCGCGAACGCTTTGGATTTCTTGATCAGCTCGTGGGCGCCTGAGCCAGCCTTCACGCCCACTGCAACCAGCGGCGGCTCGAAGGACGCCTGGGTCACCCAGTTGACGGTGGACGCCGCGACGTTTCCGTTCGACTCCGCCGTGAGAACGTAGAGTCCATAGGGGATCATGCGGAGTACGGTCTTCTTGGCCTGAACGTCCATCTGGGTTCACCTCGTAGTTGGATGGGATGACGACGGTGCGGGAGGGTACTCGGGAAGGTCGGACGGAGCTAGCAGCAACGAGACGTGGTCGAGCCACGAGGCCCTCACTCCGTGACGGCCCTCATGATCGCTTCGAGAGGCCCGTGTGCGAAATGCTTTCGCCACGCCACGGAGAACGCGATCCCCGCCGCGCAGAAGATGGCGGAGGCCGACAGCGCGAAGACCAGAGACTGATCCGAGGGCCGTCCGATGGCTTGCAGGATCCCCATGCCGACGACCACATGAGCCACATACAGGCTCCGTGCGAGCTGGCCCGTCGCCACGAGTGGCCGGATCCATGAGGAATCTTCCCAGCGCTCTCCAACGGCGACCGAGGCCGCGATCACGGCACACGCCGTACTGCCACCGGCGATCATGTAGAGGGGCAAGGGCGGCATCGGTGGAAGCTCCGCCCCGAGGGAGTGCATGGACCAGCAACCAGCTGACGCATTCCGTCGCCAATGCGATCCCTGCTCCCCAGGCCAGAACGCGCCGGCGGACTCGTTGTAGCTGCATGTCCTGGCGCCCGAGGATCATTCCGACAAACAAGAAGGCCAACCACGGCACGACGGGATGGAAGCCGTTGAAGAACACATGCCGAACCATGCCGACGGGTGTCCACAAGCCTGCGTAGGAAAGTGCGCTCCAATCCCATCCGGCGTCGTAGTCGAAAACGGCGAGCAACCCACAAAAGCCCAACACGAGCGCCGCGCTGAGCGCCCAGACCGTCGAGCAGGCGCAGCGAGAAGGAAGGCAGCCGCCGCGATGTACACCCCGTAGAAATGCAGGATGTCGGCCGGCCAGATCGGCGTGTAGAGCGAGCCAACGACGAACAAGAACAAGGCCCGCTTCAGCAGGCTGCGACGATCCGCGGCAAGCAGCTTCGAATCCCCGCGCTCCCGCCCTTCGCGAGAGAGCAGGGAAGTGCCAACGCCCGCAAGAACGACGAAGGTCGCGGCAGCTCGGCCCTCGAGAAGCCCGGCCAGGCTCACGAGCCAAGCGGCGCCGTTCTCGCTCGCCCCCATCACCGTTTTGAAAATGACGACGACCATACCGAGAACTGCGAGCGCCCTGGCAAGGCCATAACCGACGATCCGATGGGCCAACTGATCTCAACCTGATCCGCACAAGCCCGGGCTTCCACCCCGAGCCACCCATCCCGATCCTAACCAACCCCTCTGCGATCCGGGCGTGCGTTCTCCATTCGTCGGTCTCGAGCCGCTTCGCTTCTTGTTCGTGAAGTGGAGTCGCCAGGGCTGGGCACAGGCCGGGCGAAATGGCTCGGCCGGGTGTCCGGTGGCCGCGTAGGGAGCGGGACAGAGTGTTGCTCTTTGCGGCTTCGCCGCGGGCAACCGACGCTCACGCTAGAGGTTGTCTATGCCTGCGCTTTATTTCCGCCCGGCCTGCGCCCAGCCCCGGCGAAGCAGCCTCAGTTGCCAGCATGGCCAATCGCGGGGCGGGGGGCGGTCAGCGCGGAAGTAAAAGCGGAGCCAGCCCGGAGAGTACGCGCCCTCCCCCTGCGCGCTCGGCAAACTCGGTGCACGCGCGTTCGACGGTCTGGTGAGCCATGCAGCGCTGGCCGCCCCCCGCCCCGCGATCCACCATGAGAAGCGAAGCGGAGCTCCAGAAAGAGAGGAGGGCGTAGGAACTGAGGCCCCGCTAGATCCCGCCGCGGTCGATCGGCTGGGAGAGGCGGATCAGGTAGCCATCTGGGTCTGCGACCAACAGTTCGCGAACCACGCGATTCTTCTTCCCTACCCGGCGGGATTTCTCGTGGGGTTCGAGGAGCAAGCTGTAGGCGTGGGCGGAGAGCCGGGAAACCATCGGTGCGAGGTCCTCCACTTCGATTTCGAGATTCAGCCCGCGGCCGAAGGGCCGCTCCAGGTCGGCCGTGCGCCATTGGCCCGCCTGAAATTCCTCGGCCGTCGCGCGCTTGTTCGAGGCGGCCTGCTCGAGCATGAGATGCGCGGAGCCCAGGCTGAGCGCGGCGAACTTCTCCTCGGGGCGGTCGTACTCGATACGAAAACCCAGGAGGTCGACGTAGAATGCCATGCTCTTCGACAAGTCGGAGACCGAAAGCTCCGGGACGAGAGCGGGCCGGGTCATCGCTCGGCGATGGCACCGAGCAGATCGCGGCCCGCGACAATGCGAATGGCCTCTCGGAAGCTCTCGGTCGTCACGGGCCCACGCGTACGCATCAACTCCGTCACGACGTCATCCAGGCTGGCTTCGTGTTCGGTGGCGTCACGAATCGCTTCGTCGAGGCGATGCAAGACCCCGACCGCACGCGCCGTGATGACCGGGTCGGCGTGGGCCGTGCGAAGGCGCGGCGCGGCGCTTCCACGATCGGCCAGACGCGAGAGCGAGCCGCGGAAACGGCGGCGGCTGATCGAGCGAGAGCGCACCAGGATCTCCAACGAGTAGAGTTCAGCGAGGCCTTCGACGATCCAATCCCCATCTTCGCCGGCGCGTGCCCCCATCTGGGTGTGAACGAGCTCATGGAGGAGTGGGCTGGTTGCGTCGGTGGTGATCAGCGGGCGTTCGGCGTGCAAGAAGGCAGATCGCGGGCCGGAAAGCCCGCCCCTCCACATGGGATCTCCCGCGCTCACGATCAGCAGACGATCGGGCAGAGGACCGGTGGCATCCCGCAAGGCTGGAAGGGTCCAGCGCAAGAAGGCGAGCATGTCCTGCCGCCGCACTCCCTGCCCGATCGGCCCCGCAACGGCAACGTGACTTCCGGCGATGCGCTCGCGCAGGATGCCGAGGCGGCCCACCAGCATCCAGCCGGTAGGGCGGTCGAAGAGCCGGGTCGGGTTCAAGATCTGGTAGGCACCTTCTGAAAGACGTCGGTAGGGGACAGCCGACGACCACCGCTTCGGCATGCGAAACTTCAAGACCGAAATGGACTCGGCACCTTTCTTCGCTCGCACGCGCGCTGGCGGAAACAGATCGCCTCCGCGAAACAACGCCCATTGCTCTGCGCAGCGGGCGTCGTAGGCCGCCTGGTTGCGCAGGTGATCGATGCGAAAGGTGTAGTGAAGCTCTCCGCCGCCCCGGGGCGGTGTCCAGCGGATGTGGCCCTCACTCTCTTCGATCTCGCCGTCGCCGTTGAAATCCAGATGACGCTCGGGATCGATGCTGAGCTGGATCCAACGCACCGCGCTGGCGCCACGGCCAAGACGAATCGTCGCCCGGACAACTCTTTCCGTAGGGATGAGTGCGGCTTCGAAGACCACGTCGTAGGTGGTCGTGACCCTTTTCTCCTGTGCCAACGCCGGAACTGCGATGCACATCACGAGCAGGGCCCACACAAGCCAGTGGAACCTCATCAGGCGGCACTCCGACTGGAAAACGCCTGACCCATCGCCACGCGCTCGGCCACTGGCAGGGCCTGCTGCCAGGCCGTGTCGGGAGCCCCGAGGGCGCGATCCACCGCATCGAGCCGCGGCCGGAGACCCGCCCTGTTGGCAAGTTGGATCGCGAGACCGGGCCGCGCATTCAACTCGAGAATCACCGGCCCGCGCACCGCGTCGACGACCATATCCGCACCGATGTAACCGAGACCCGTGCGATCGGTCGCGCGGACGGCGATCTCCAGCACCCGTTCGAATTCGGGGATCGGAACGTCCACCAGCGGCTGATCGCTGTCCGGGTGGCGAACGATGGAGCGGTTCTTGTGCACCGCAAACAAGGTTCGGCCGCTCGCCAGATCGATGCCCGCGCCGATCGCACCCTGATGCAGGTTTGCGCGCCCTCCGCTCCGTTCGGTCGGCAGCCGCGTCATCGCCATGACGGGGATGCCGCGGTAGACGATCACCCGGACATCCGGCACACCGCCAGCGGAGAGCGGCGCCAACAGAATGTGGGTCTGCAAGCACTCTTCGACCAGCGCGACATCATGATGCCCTGCCAACGAATAGAGGCCGGAGATGATGCCAGCCGCGTGGTAGACCAGATCTTCGGGTGAAACCAACCGCTCGCCGCGCAGGAATCCGCCCTTTCCATCCGCATGAATCACCAGGATTCCGTTCCCCATGGCGCCGCGTGCGGGCTTCAACACGAAGGATTCCACGTTCCGAAGCGCCTCGGGCAGGCCACGCGCTTCAACATGAAGCCTCGCCTCGGCGAGCAGACGGGGAACGGGAATGCCCGCTTCGATGCACAGCCGCTTGGTTTCGAGCTTGTCATCGACCAGCGGGAAGAGGCTGCGATCGTTTGCGGCCAGGGTGTAGCAGGCGTTGCGCCGATTGATCCCCAGCACGCCCTGACGTCGCAATGCGCGCCACATCAGCCCGGACCCTCGCCGAGCGGAGGACGGGCCAACCCGCGAAAGCGCACGAGATCTGCCAGCCGATAACCCGTATAGCCGCCAATCCAGACGAGCAGCCCCATGATCGCGACCACGAGTTCGGGAAACGAGAACATCAGGTAGCTGGCGTTCGGGCTGCGCAGAAGCGGATGCACGACGGCGGCCACGCCGACGGACCAGAGGCCACGGGCCAGCGCTTCCTGCAGGCCTTCTTCCGCAGCGGTGATGTAGATGCGCTCGACCAACATCGTGAGGATCACGATCGGGAAGACGACACCTGCGAAGAAATCCGGCAGCATCGAACTCTCAGCCGCCAACGCCATGCTGGTGACGAAGAGCACGACGATGCATAACAAGATCGAGAGCCGTGGAACCATCAAAAGCCGAAGCCGCTCGAGACCACTACGCGCCACGACGGCCAGAGCGGTCACCACTCCGACGAGCGCCAGCCCAAGCGTCAACGAGAACTCCCTCAAGGAGAGGGCGATCAAGACGGGCATGAAGGTTCCGTAGGTAGGAATCCCGATGAGGTTGCGAAACAGAGCTACCGTGAGCGCACCCAGAGGCAGCAGGAGCAGCACGCGCAACGCAGCCTGGCTATCGACGGGCAACCGGTACAACGAGAGCCGGGCCAGGATCGGGTTGTCCGGCGCAAGCAGGCTGGCGATCTCATCGGGACGAAGCGGCTCGCGCAGAGCGAGATAGCGATGCCCCACCGCCCGCACACCGGTCGCCTCCACCAGCGGCTGCTCGCCCCGCCCCAATTCGACGAAACCACCCGGCCGGCGCGCGAAGAAATCCTGCACGGCGGAGAGCGGCACCCAGACGCCGCGCAGGTTCGCTTCGGCCCAGAGGCGCGGCTCTGGCGCTGCGCCGTCGCGCAATTCCAATCCACGCACTACCCGCGCCGGGATGCCCGCTCCGCGGAGCAACGTGATCAGCAGCCGCTCCTTGCCTTCGTCACTCCCCTCTCGTCGCGCCAGGGTCAAGAGCGCGTCGCTGCCCGCGCCATTCACGGCGTCAATCTCGTGCACGACAAAGGCGAAGATCTTGCGAACGCGGCCCAGCAGATCGTCCGGCGAAGGGAGATCCAGCTCCTCGAGCACCTCCTTCACGTCGGCCGAGGTCGAGGGAAGCTCCGACGTCGGCTGGGTGTAGCGTTTGCGGAGTGCACGCGTCGGTTGGGACGGATCCGTCTGCTGCGGAATCTCCACCACGAGTTCTCCGGACTGGATCCGGAACTGGTAGACGACCTCGTGGATATCCTCGAGCCATCCCGTCCACACGCCGACCCGATTGCCTCCGTGCTCGCGAATGCTGAAGCTCAGCCGATCCGACGAGGAACGTTCATCGAAGACCAGCTGCTCCTGGGATCCGGCCGGAAGAAGAGCGCGAACGCTTCCCTTCTTTCCGTCTCCACGCACGTGAATCCGCAGCTCGACTTGCCAGGGGCCCGGCGTATCGGCTGGTACGAGCGGAATGTCGTAGACCCAGACCTTGGCTGCGAACAAACCGAGGCCGGCGGCAAGGAACAGGAAACCCGTGACGAGGACCGAGCGGCTCACGGTTATTCCGGATGCTCGAGGGAATCGAGTTGGTCGGGACGCAATGCAGGCTGTGATGGCGTGTCCGGCTGCGGTGAGGGGGCATCCCCGGGCAGCCCGATATGGAAGGCCGCGAAGCCCGGGATCACGACCTGGGAGAGTGCCATGCCGATGATCCGGCCAGGCACCGGAGCGATCACCTGCGAACGGTCGTTCGAGACCGGATCGGTGACCGTGCCGAGAATCGTGCCCGCCTCGACTCTCTCACCGAGCTCATGGTTGGTGAGGAAGATCCCCCCGTCATTCACGCGTACCCAACGCGACCGATAGAAGACTTCCGGGTCCCCTCTCCGCGACGGCCGACCGACCATGCCGAGCTTCGCCAACAGCTGGCGCGTGCCTTCGACCCCGCGCTCAATCTCGTCGGCCTGAAAGCGCATCGGCTCACCAGCCTCGTAGGTGATCGCCGTGATGTTGGCGTCCATCGCTGCCCTGCGGAGTGTTCCCGGCGCGCCTTCGCTGTGAAGAATCAAGGGAGTGCCGAAGAGGCGAGCCATTTCGAGGACCGCGGGCCTCGTCAGGTCGGCGCGGAGCTGGGGGATGTTGGTGCGGTGAAAAGATCCGGTATGGAAATCGATCAACTGGTCACAATGCAGCACCACATTCTGGAACAGCGCGCTCGCGATCCGCGAGGCCGAGCTGCCCCCGGGATGGCCGGGGAAGAAGCGGTTCAAGTCGCGTCGATCGGGCAGGTAGCGGGAGCTGCGCCGGAAGCCATGAAGATTGGCCACGGGAACACCAATCAACATGCCCGAGAGATCCGGTGGTGCGATCTCCTCGAAAACCTTGCGAACGATCTCGATCCCGTTGAGCTCGTCCCCATGGACGCCAGCCGTGAGGCATACGGTTGGCCCCGGAGTAAGCCCGCGAATCACGAGCACCGGGATCTCGACCGATGTGCCCGCGAAGGATTCGCTGGCCCGGAGGAAGAGCCGGCGCTTTCCACCGGCGGCCACGCTGCGGCCGAGGATCTCGACCGCATCCCAGGTGGTGGATGTGACGGTGGGCTCCTGGGCGCTCGCCAGCCCCGCCGGGAAGCTGGCGAGGAGCAAGACGATGGCCAACAGGAGGCGATGGGCGAAGCTCGGCTCGGGATGCACGGGCGTAGGCTAGGAGACTGATTTCCTCGTCGCCCCCGGTGGTTGGGGGATTGCACACCCGGACCGGGCCAGGAATCTCTGCGATACTGCCGGAGGAACCCGAATGCCTGTCGTCCCCGCCGCTCCCCCCCGCTGGCCCGTCGGCTTGCCGTCCCCCGAGGACCGGGCAGCCAACCCGAGCGAAGTCATTTTCCCGGCAGGGCAGCGCCGCCGGCAGAGCCGGGACCGGCGCCACACGAGCCTTTGCTGATGGCCGTTGCGAGCCTCAGCGCGACTGAAATCGAACGCTTCGAAGCCTGGCTTGAAGGAATCGCCGGGCGACAGGCCGAACTCACGACACGTGAACTCGGCCGCGGGATTCGGGCCGTTTCGCGGGTGTATGTCGAGAAGAGGGACGCGGGCGCCTTGCGCGGACGCGCCACGAACAGCGATGCCAGACGTGCGGCGTTCACCCGCTTCTATGCTCCGCTTCACTTCCTCTGCCTCTGGCACGCCTACGAAACCATTCGCGATGCACTGGACGCCCCCCCGACGACCCGGATCCTCGATCTGGGTTGCGGAAGTGGCGCAGCCGGGGCCGCCTGGGCCCTGCAGCTCTCCCCGCGTCCCCGCATCGAAGGCATCGACGCGTTGGGCTGGGCGCTTCGCGAAGCCCGGCGAACCTACCGCCATTTCGGGTTGCGCGCGCGAACCCGCCGCGGCGAGCTGCCTCAGGCCCTGCCCGAGGTGGGCGGGGGCGACCTCTTGATTTGCGGCTGGATGTTGAACGAACTCGACACCGACGCGCGGGACGCGCTGATCCTGCGCCTCGAACGGGCGATCGACCGGGGCGCCGCGTGCGTGATCCTGGAGCCGCTGGCGGGGAGTGCGTCGCCCTGGTGGGACGCGACCGCCGCGCGGCTCTCCTCGAGAGGCATGCGAGATGGAATCTTCAAGACCGAGGTCGAGCTGCCCGAACCCCTTCGGGTACTGGACCTGGCAGCCGGGCTCGACCATCGGGTGATCGGTGCGCGCTGGATGGCCGCCAAGGACAGGCGTTGAGCAGGGAACCGCTCGTCTCCGTGCTGCTCCCATTTCGTGACGCTGCGAAGACCGTGGAGGCTGCGGTTCGTAGTGTGCTGAGGCAGAGCGAGGCCCGCCTCGAGTGCATCGCGATCGACGACGGTTCGAGGGATGACGGCCCAGGCCGGGTCGCGGCGCTCGCCGCCAGCGATTCCCGAATCCGCCTCTTGCGCGCCGATCGCCTCGGCCTGGTACCCGCCCTCACACGAGGCGTGTCCGCATGCCGAGGGCCATTCATCGCGCGGATGGATGCCGACGATTGGATGCGGCGCAGGCGGCTGGCCCGCCAACTCGAAGCCCTGGAGGCGAACCCTGGCCTCGGCGCCGTCGGCTGCCACGTCCGCATCTTCCCCCGCGAAACACTCAGCGACGGGATGCGCAAGTACGAAGCCTGGCTGAACAGCCTCGAAACCGAAACAGACATCCACCGAAACGCGTTCATCGAATGCCCGATCGCCCACCCCACCTGGCTCGTACGCCGAGGCCTGTTAGGCGAGACAGGGTACCGCGACAACGAATGGCCGGAGGACTACGACCTGCTGCTGCGTTGGCGCGAGGCCGGGCACAGGCTCGGCGTCGTTCCCGAGCGGCTGCATGGCTGGCGCGATGGGCCCGACCGGTTGTCGCGCCGCAGCCCCCGATATCGACCTGATCGCTTCGTCGCCTGCAAAGCAAGTTTTCTGGCGAGAGGCTTCCTGGCAGGACGAAACGACTACATCCTCTGGGGTTTCGGCGATACCGGCCGCGCTCTCAGTCGAGAGCTTCGCGGCCACGGAAAACATCCCAGCGCCATCATCGAGCTTCACCCTGGACGCCTCGGCCAGCGGATCCACGACGCGCCGGTCGTGGCCCCGGAGGCCCTGCCCTCCCTCCCCAGGCTGCCCCTCCTCGTCTCTGTCGCAGGAGCCGGGCCGCGTGCCGAAATCCGCGCCGCGCTCGCAGAGATGGGCTTCGAGGAAGCGCAGGACTTCCTGTGTACCGCCTAGGCGAGAGACGCGGGGACGTTCTTTCCGCTGTTTCCGTTGTTGGGCAGGGGCTTCGCCCCTGCACAACAACGGAAACAGCGGAAAGAACGTCCCCGCCACCCGCTACGATCGGGCCGTGCCTGAGCTGCCGGATATCACGGTCTACCTGGAGGCGTTGGCGGCTCGGACCCTGGGCGAGCCGCTGGAGAAGATCGAGCTCCGAGGGGTCGCTCTGCTGCGTTCGGTGGAGCCAGCGCTGCCGAGTTTCGAGGGACGGGTGGTTCGGGAGCTGCGACGGATCGGAAAACGGATCGTCTGGGGCTTCGATGACGAGCGTTTCCTCGTCTTCCATTTGATGATCGCTGGGCGCTTCCGTTGGAAGAAGCGCGGAGCGAAACCGCCGGGCCGAGTCGGGCATGGCGCCTTTCAGTTTCCGAGCGGAACGCTCGTCTTGACGGAGCAGGGCACGAAGAAGCGGACCACGCTGCACGCCGTGCAGGGAGAAGAGGCGCTCGCCCTGCACGACCGGGGCGGCATCGACGTGCTGACTTGCGATCGCGACGCCTTCGAAGAGGCTCTCGTTCGTGAGAATCATACCCTGAAGCGCACGCTCACCGATCCACGTTTCTTCAGCGGTATCGGCAATGCCTACTCGGACGAGATCCTTCATCGCGCCGGCCTTTCCCCCGTAAAGCTTTCGCAAAAGATGAAGGACGACGAAATCGAACGGCTGTTCGTGGCGACGCGAGCGACGCTCGAATGGTGGATCGCGCATCTTCGCAAGGAGAACGGCGAGGGATTTCCGGAGAAGGTCACGGCCTTTCGGCCCGAGATGGCCGTACATGGTCGGTTCCGGGAGCCCTGCCCTGTCTGCGACTCGCCCGTGCAACGCATCGTGCACGCAGAGAACGAAACCAACTACTGCGCAACCTGCCAGACGGGCGGCAAGCTACTGGCCGACCGGGCACTCTCACGCCTGCTCAAGAAAGATTGGCCGCGAACGCTCGAAGAGATGGAGCGGCGGCGACCGAGCTAGCGGGGATCCCCGATCTCTACCGCCATGGCATCGTCGACCAGCATCTTCGTGTTGTCTCCCGTCAGTGACTCCAGGAAGGCGACGAGATCCGAGATTTCCTGCTCGCGGAGGCCCAGCGGCAAGATCACGGGATCGAGCGTCTCGTTCGGAACACCACCCACATCGTAGAATTCGACGACCTCTCGCAGGGAACCGAGCGATCCATCGTGCATATAGGGTCGGGTCAAGCCGACATTGCGAAGAGAAGGCGTCTTGTACTTCCAGCGATCGTCGGGCTGCTGCGTGATCTCGTAGAGCCCGAGATCTCCGGGAGGCGTTTCGGAGATCGGCGCCAGAAGCTCTTCTGCGAGCACGGTGTAGGAGTCCGGCGCGATCTCGACCCTGACGTCGCCCGGGTCTCCCATCGCCCGCCTGTAACCGATCCCCGTGTTGTGCATCTCGTGGTCTGTGAGTTGGGCATCGGCCTCGCCTACCCGATGGCAGGTTCCGCAACGTGCACGGCCCGAGAACAACCGGAAACCGCGCACGGCTGATTCGCTGAGCGCGTTCTTCTCCTGGCCGAAGTACCAACGGTCAAAGGGGCTGTTCCCCGATACGAGCGTTCGCTGATAGCTCGCCAACGCCATCCCCAGGGTTTCCATGCCTGGGCCTCGGCCGCCGAACGCGGCCTGGAACAACCCCTCGTAGTCTTCCAGCCCGCCGATTCGCTGCACCAGGTTGCCGACGGAGGGATTTCCCATTTCGTTCGCTGCCAACAAGGGGCCCCAGATCTGCTGTTCCAGCCGATCCTCCCTTCCGTCGTGGAAGAGTCGCTTGGCGTAGGCCACGTTGTAGATCGTCGGCGCGTTGCGTCGCACGGTGCGACCCTCGATCCCGACTGCCGTCTCCAGCTCGTAGCTCGTGAAGCCCTGCTCGGGCACGTGACACATGGCACAGGAAATCGTGCCGTTGTGGGAGAGCCGACGATCGAAGAAGAGCTTGCGCCCCAGCGCGATATTCTCGCGGGTAAGAGGATTCGCCTCGGGAACCGGCACGGGCGGCAGACCGAGTGGCGGGTTCTGGACCAGGCCGAATAGATCGACCGACGAAATGCTTTCTACAGCTGGCGCCGCAGCGCTCGCGTTCTCCTCCAGGAGCAGCGTGCGCAGATCGGCCAGGATCATGTCTGCGTAGAGGAACGAGCTGCTGTAGATGTTGCGAACCCGCTTCTCCCGGTCGATCAGGAACACGCGAAGCACATGGGAGAACTGGCCTGTCGCCTTCCCCGCTTCGTCGAACTCCGCCTGGATCGATTGGTCGTAGCTCTCGAGGATCGGCTCGAGCTCGCCGGAGGAAGCCGTCGTCAGGAACCGCCAGTTCGCCTCCTCCCCGCCGAAGCTGGCGCGGAAGCGCGCCATGACCTCCGGCGTGTCGCGTTCGGGATCGAAGCTCATCGTGATGAGCCGCGCTGCGTTCGCAAGCTCCGGGTCGCCAGCGCAGCGTGCCTTCAGCTGGTCCAGCACCGCCAATGAGAGGGGACAACCCTTGGCGTCGTGACAGGCGCCGAAGATGAAGCTCAGGACGATCAGCTTGTCCTCGTAGAGCTGATGAAGGCTGGACGATGCGCCCTCTTCGTCGAGCACACTGCCGTCCGCCGCGTCTCCAAGATCCGGAAGCGCGTACGAACCCGGGGCTGGGAGATCGAAATCGAGCTTCCCCCGAACCGGCAGCGGCTCGTGTGCCGACGCAGGGCCGATGGCTCCCACCCCGAGCAGCAAGGCGAGCCCCAGGCGAAATCGGGCGCGCGTCCGTCCTCTAGTGGAGGGCAACGCTCACATCATGCTCGGTCGTCGGGGATGCGTAGAGTGCCGCCGAGCCGAAGCGCATCTGGTGGGCTCGACCGAGCTTTTCTTTGATGAAGTCGATCGTCCACTGATGCTTCAGTTCCTTGCCATCCCAGAGATAGAGCTTCACGAACTGCTCGTTCTCCTCGCCCTTCTTGTCCCAATTCGCGAGCAGCGAGCTGGAAAAGTAGACGCGCTTTCCATCCCAACTCTGGGACACCATGTTCACCTGGGAACCGATTTTCTTGGAATAGACTTCCTTGGGTTCGCGAGGATTGGTCACGTCGAAGAGATGCGCCGTGCCATCCAGGAAGGTATCGGCCCAGAGGAAACGATCGTCCGATGAGATCGAAATATCCACGGGCAACGGGATCTTCGACGGATCGCCGATATCGGCCACCTCGCTGGCGCTCCACTCGCCATGCTCGTCCAACTCCACGAGCCATAACTTCGACGTCAGTGCGGTCGACGTGAAGGCGTAGTTGTTGTTCGCACCAAGCGCCCAGCGAATCTCCAGCGGCGCGCCGGGAACGTCGAAGATCTTCTTGGGCTGGCGCGTATGCAGATCCCACAAAACGACGGTCTTGCCGAAGCGCTTCATCGCCTCTTCGTCCTTCAGCATCTTTCCGAAATCCATCATGTAGTTGAGCCAACCCGTGAACGACGACGTCAGCATCGCATTCAGCCTCGGCTGAGCCCGCGTGTCGTAGCCGTATCCGTCGGCGTACTCACCTGCTTTGACGCTACCCTGCAGGTCGTCCTCGTCGGGCATCCAATGGGTGGTGATATAGGATCCGTCGTTCTTGTACTCGACCTGGGCAGAGCGCCCACCGTGATCCTTGTTGTTCGAAAGCCCTGTGATCAACATGCGACCGGGCAAGGCGTAGAAGGTATGCGGCCCGACGACGCCACCGGTTTTCGCCACGAAATCCGTGATGACCTTCTCGAGTTTCGGCTTCGCCGGGTCCGAGGCGATGTCGAAGATGAAGATCTTGCTGGTGTCGAGGCCACCCGCCCAGAGGAACCGGCGATCATCCGTCAGGCCCGAATGGTGCGCTTCATTTCGCCCGCCAACGGACAAGCTGTGAATGACCTTGCCGAAGGTTGGCGAGGTCGGACGCGCATCGACCGTGACCAGCTTGTCCTGGGCATCGCCGAGCCCCTCCATTCCGAGGGTCCAGACGTAGACGAAATCTTCCTGGCCAACGATCTTCGCCATGTAGGGCGACAGGCAGGTCTCGTCGGCGTGGGCCGAAGTCGTCCCCCCGGCGACGAACGAAGCCAACACGAGACCGAAGACAAGGGCGTCCAAACGATGAACCGGCATGGGAAACCTCCGCTGATTTCGCCGGAAAGCCTACCCCAGAAGGCGTTCGACCACGGCAACCAATCCATCCTCGTCATGGCGGCCCGTGATCCAATCCGCCGCAGCATGAACCTCCGGATGGCCGTTGGCCATCGCGACACCAAAGCCCGCTCCGCGGATCATGCTGAGATCGTTGCGCTCGTCTCCGACGGCGCAGACCTGATGGCCTTCGAGGCCGCGTGCGTCCAGGAGCGTCCCAAGGCCGGTCCACTTGCAGGTGCGCGGTGGCCGGACCTCGAGAAAGAAGCCGCCTCCGCTGGAGGCGTCGCTCGGAAGTGGCAGGATGAGCGATTCGAACCGGCCCGGATGCCGACGGTGAACTTCCGCTTCCGCCGCTCCGAGGTCCTCTGCCGTTCCGAAGGCGCATAGCTCGATCACGTCATCGCGCGTTTCGGCCGCCAGATCCTTGCGCCACTCGCACCACGCGCTGTTCTTCTCCGCGTACCGGGAGGTCCAGCCGTTCCAGGCGAGGGACCCGTCGATCACGAAATCCGGCCCTCCGTCCGCATGGCCGTCCCGCTGACCCACCCCGGAGACACCCACCGCCCGATAAGCGCTCGCGACATCCTGCAGCTCCGCGGCGGAGAGCGTCTTGCAATGGATCGTCGCTCCCTCGGCATCCTTCACCAGGGCGCCACCCAGAGTGACCGACGCGACCGCCAATCCCAGGCCGTCGATCACTCGCCTGGTCGTCCGGTAACGACGCCCGGTTGCAATCACGACTTCCACACCCTCTTCGTGGACCCGGTGCAGCGCCTCGCGTGTGGCCGGCGACACCTCGTCGCCGCGGCGAGCGAGCGTGCCATCCACATCCAGTGCCATCAGGCGAATCACTCCGCGCATGCGTCGCCTTCGACCAGGGCGCTCAGCAGCGGGCGGGTCTTGTCGGTGGTTTCTTTCCATTCCTCGGCGGCATTGGAATCGGCGACGATGGCGCCGCCGGCGTGCAGATGAAGAAGGCCTCCCTTGGCGAAGCCGGTGCGGATCACGACGGAAAAGTCACAAGCGCCCGTGACATCCAGATAGCCGAGTGCTCCCGCGTAGAAGCCGCGGCGTACGGGCTCGAGCCCGGCCAGGAGGTTCATGGCGGCGATCTTGGGCGCCCCCGTCATCGAACCGGGAGGAAACGCCGCAGCAAAGGCATCCAGCGCGGCGCGTCCCGGCGCCAGACGACCGCGCACGGTGGAGACCATCTGGAACACGCTCGCATAGGCCTCGACCGCCATCAGCTCGGGGACATGGATGCTGCCGAACTCGCAAACGCGGCCCAGATCGTTGCGCACCAGATCGACGATCATCAGATTCTCGGCGCGATCCTTGGGCGAGTTCGTGAGCTCAGTGCGCAACGCGCGATCGGCCCGCGGATCCGCACCCCGCGGGCGTGTTCCCTTGATGGGCCGACTCTCCACCCAGCCGTCTCGTTTGACCTGCAAGAAGCGCTCGGGCGAGCTTCCGAGCACCACGACATCCGGTAGCTCGAGGAACGCACCGAACGGCGCTGGATTGTACTTGCGCAGGCGGAGGTACATCTGCCAAGGGGAACCCTCGAGGGTGTGGGATTCCCGCCGGGTGAGGCAGGCCTGATAGAGGTCGCCCGCCTCGATGCGCTCCAGCAGGAAATCGATCGCCTTCGCGTAGGCGTCGGCATCGTGACTGGGCCCCGGGACGTGAGCGGGCTCCTGCCCAGCCCGGGAACGGCGGGGCAGGCACTCTGGCTTTGCCTCGGCTGCAGCGCGAAGCAAGCCAGCCGCTTCGTTGGCGCGTTCGCCGGCCCGGGCAGGGTCGCGATCGAAACCACAGCCCACGGCCCAGAGCCGCCCCTCCAGATGGTCGAACGCCCAGACCTGATCCACCCATTGCAAGCAGACATCGGGCAAGCCGAGATCGTCCTGCCCAGGGAGCCCCACCCGCTCGAGCTGTTCCGCCAACTCATAGCCGAACACACCCACGGCACCGGCGCTGAACGGAATTTCGAGAGGCTTCTGCGGCGGCGGCGGCGCCAACTCGGCCAGCCATTCGAGCACCGGGCCGACATGTCGGTGGCGCCCGACGCCCGGCCAATCGGGCCGAACGCGACGATGCACATCGAGCTCGCCGATCTCACCGAAGCAGCGCAGGGTGGCGTAGGGGTGGGCGCCAGCGAAGGACCAACGCCCGAGCGGCGGGCCGGCCTGGGCACTATCAAGCCACCAGCGCTGGCCGGGAGAAAGCGAATGAACGATTTCTCGCCATGCAGCCGCGGGCTCCCCATCGATGGGAACCGGCTTGGCGACGACCGCGGTGTGCATTTCCGAGGGGGGGAGAGCCAAGGGCCGAGACTAGCGCCCCGGCCCGCGATAGACTGGCCGGCTCCCATGACGAAACTTCCCAGCTTTTCGGAAGCCCGACGCATCCAACTACCCGCCCAGAACGGTGGAGGTGGCGGCATCTCGGTTGCCGTCCACGAGGCCGGCGATGGCCCGGCCGTGGTGTTCAGTCACGGATTCCCGGAGCTGGCCTACAGCTGGCGCCACCAGTTCGGGCCGCTGGCGGAAGCCGGCTTCAGGGCGATCGCCGCGGATGGCCGCGGCTACGGCGGCAGCGATCGCCCCGACGAGATCGCCGCCTACGACATCCAGCATCTGACGGGCGATCTGGTCGCACTCCTCGACAGCCTCGAGATCGAACGCGCCGTCTTCTGCGGCCACGATTGGGGCGGCTTCATCGTCTGGGCGATGCCCATCCTCCACCCGGATCGGACAGCAGGCGTGATCGGCGTGAACACGCCCTACATGCCGCGCTCGCCGATCGCTCCCACCAGCATGATGCGAGCGCTGGTCGGCGGCGAGGACGAGCGCATGTACATCCTGTGGTTCCAGGAGCCAGGAGTCGCAGAGGGCGTGCTCGATGCGCAGACCCGACTGCTCTTCGAGAAGATGATGCGGCAGCCCGAGGATCCGGCCGTGAGCGCGGCCCGAATGGTCGGCGAGGACGGCAAGCTCGACATGAACCCGTTCCGCAAGTTGGCCGAAATTCCGGATGGCGTACCGATCCTCACGCCCGAAGAGCTCGACCATTTCGTCCAGACCTTCGAGAAGACCGGCTTCGGCGGCGGCATCAACTGGTACCGCAACTTCGACCGCAACTGGGAGACCGCCCCGGACGTGGGCGTCGCCAAGATCGAAGTGCCCTGCTTGATGATCACGGCCGAGTGGGATGCAGCCCTGCGCCCCGAGATGGCAGCCGGCATGCCCGCGCTGATTCCCGATCTCGAGATGCAGCAGATCGAGACCTGCGGGCACTGGACCCAGCAAGAAAAGCCGGAAGAGCTGAACCGCCTGCTCATCGATTGGCTGAGCCGGCGCTTTCCACCCTCCCCCTCAAGGAACAGCGGCTGAGGCCGAAGGAGACACGATGCGGAGAGTCTGCATCTACCACGCCGGATGCCCGGACGGCTTCGGTGCGGCCTGGGCCGCTTGGCGAGCCTGGGGCGAAGAAGCCGATTACGTGGCCAGGGGCCACGACGACGCCCTGCGTCCGGCGAGCTTCGAAGACGCGCTGGTCGTCTTCGTCGATATCGCGCCGCCCGCCCCCGTAGCCCAGCCTCTGGCCGATGCCGTGGGCCATCTCGTCGTACTCGACCACCACCTCTCCTCCAAAGGTCACTACGACGACGAGCCCGGCCTGGTCAACGGCCTCCGCTCCTCTGGCCACGAGATCGTCTTCGACCTCGAGCACAGCGGTGCCGTCCTCTCCTGGCACCACTTCCATCCGGAGGAAGAACCCCCGGAGCTGCTCGCCTACGTGCAGGACATGGACCTCTGGAACTGGAAGCTCCCCCAATCCCGCGAGGTGAACGCCGCCATCGGCTCCTACCCTCGCAATTTCGAAACCTGGGAGATGCTGGCGAAACGCCCGATCGCCGAGCTTGCCGCCGAAGGCAGCTCCCTCGTCCGCGCCCAGCAGATCGAAGTCGAACGTTCCCTCCACAGCGCGCACCCGGTGAGCCTCGGAACGCTACGCGTCGAAGCCGTAAATGCCCGCGAACAGCGGAGCTTGATCGGCCATGAGCTGGCCTCCCGCGCCCGCTTCGGTTCGCCCTGCGGTGCGGTCTACCGGCTGACCTCGACTCGCGTGGATGTCTCGGTGTACTCGATCGGGGATTTCGACGTTGCCGCGGTAGCCGGGAAATTCGGCGGCGGCGGGCACCGGAACGCTGCGGGGTTTTCGGTGACGATCGAGGAATGGTTGGCGAAGTTCGTTTGAGACGGCAGGCCTGGCGCCGGCCGGCCTAGCCCTCGACCAACAACCACAACGCCACGGCAACCGTATACAACGTCAGGCTTGCCGCGATCAGACTCGCGAGCCCGGGTGTAAGCGGCACCGCGGTTTCCGGGTCGGCGCTCTCCCGGTGCAGACGCGCGGCCTCGAAGACAGCGGCCACGGCTCGATCATCGGGCACTCCCGCAATGCGCAGCTCGGTACGCACGTCGACGAGCCAATGACCCAGATCGAAGCTCTCCAGGGCAAATAGCATGGGCGCTGCGTCCGCTGCCGGCTCGGCTGCCAACCCCTGCTCGCGCAAGGTGGTTTCCATGCGTCGCACACCGAGACGCCGGGTCATCGGATGGCAGAGCACCAGATCCGCGGAGAGCGTGTCCGCCGCGCGCGCGGACATGCCCAGCTCGCCAAAGGTCGTGGCGAGGGCTTCGGGTCGACTGGGGATGGCCGTGGCCATCCCTGAGGGATCGGCAGGGCGCCGGCTGGGCTGAAGCGCATCCCACCCAGGGAGAGATCGTCCGGCCTGTCAGGAAACCTCGTCCCATTGGGATGGCGTGAGCGTGCGCAGGGAAAGAGCGTGGATCCACTCATTCATCTCTGTCGCCACCGCGTCGAACACGGCACGCTGGGCCTGCACACGCGTGAGCCCTTCGAAGCGCTCCGAGACGATCAACGCACGGAAGTGCCCGCCGCCTTCCCGAGCCCCGGCGTGCCCGGCGTGGAGATGGCTCTCGTCTTCCACTTCGACATGCACCGCATTCAGCCGTTCTTGCAACGCGGCTTCGAGCTTTTCGCTTCGATCACTCATGGGGCTAGAGATCCTTCGGCAGGCCGAGGATACGCTCGGCGATGATGTTGCGCTGGATGTTGGGCGTGCCACCGCCAATCACGACCTCAGGCCAGGAGAGCGCCATGCGTTGCCACTTACCATCGTCGACAACCTCATCGGCGCCCTGGGCCAGGAGGCCGCGGCTGCCCTGGATCTCCAGGGCCAGCTCGCCCATTTCCACTTCGAGTTC
>JAFDCZ010000161.1 GCA_019312665.1 Deltaproteobacteria bacterium
CAAAGCGCAGGGAGATCCGGCGCATGCCGAGTTCTTCGACCCGGGCCGCCTGTTCCTCCCAAGCCCGGCAGAGGTCCGCGAGAAAGCCTTCACCGGGCGCCGCATCCTCGCTCAGTTCCTCGTCGCCACGCTCGCCGTAGTAGCCGATCGCGGAAGCGCAGAGGAGCACCGAGGGGCGTTCGGGCTCCGGAAGCTCGGTGAGGGCGCCGACCAGGGAGCGGGTGGACTCGACCCGGCTGGCAAAGATTCGTTTGCGCCGCGCGGCGGTTGGCAGGCCTCCGAACACCGGCTCGCCGGCGAGATGGATCACCGCCCGCGTGCCGCGCAACGAGTCGGTGTCGACTTTGAGGCCTTCCCAACGGACATTCTCGATGGCCGGTGTTGCCGGCGAGTCGCGCCGGCTCAGCCGGCGCAAAGTCCAACCGTCCGCGACGAGCTTCGGGACGAGCTGGCTCCCGAGCAGACCGGTCCCTCCGCTCAGCCAGACTGCGCCGCGGCTCATCCGCTGCGAGCGGGCGCGAACGCTTCGAGCATGCGCACCGCATCTTCTTTGCGAGCCGCCAGTGGTGCGAGAACCGGAGTCGTCACGCCCGCTGCGACGAAGCCAGCCAGTTTTTCGCGGCACACGTCCTCATTGCCGAGGATCACGATGCGGTCGATCAGCTCGTCGTGGATCGCTTCACCGACCGCCTGGCGGTCTCGTCTGGCAAAGCCCTCGCGGATGGCACGGGCCTCTTCCTCGAAGCCGCACCAGGCGATGAACTTGTTGTAGACCGGTTGCGCGAGATAGCCCCCGAAGCCAGCGCGCACGATGTTCCTGGCCGCGGGCACATCGTCGGTGACGGCGAATTGGAAGCGGCTCACGACTTCGTCGCCGGTGGCATCGCGTCCGGCGGCGGCCGCCCCCGCTTGATAGGCAGAAAGGATCTGCGCCATCGCCTCGACGGGCTGGAAGTTGATGATGAGTCCTTCGCCGATTTCTCCGGCCAGGTTCAACATCTTCTCTCGCAGCCCCGCCAGGTAGATCGGCACTGGCTCCGGCGGCACGCAACCGAGGCGCAGCCCCTTCGAGCGCAGGCGCTTGCCGTCGTAGCTCGTCTTCTCGCCCGCCAGGGCCTGGCGGATGATCGCGACGGAATCCCGCACGGTCGAAAGGGGCGCTTCGAACGGCACTTCGAACGGCACCCCGTTCCAATCGCCGATGATCGCGTGGCTCGACGAACCCAGGCCTAGACGGAAACGCCCCGGCGCAAGCTGGCCGAGCGTTCCGGCACTCATGGCCAACACGGCGGGCGTGCGGTTGTAGACCGGCACGATGGCCGTGCCGAGGGTCAGCGTGCGGGTCGCCTGCAGGATGGCCCCCGCCAGCGTGAAGGAATCCGGCCCCGCGGTCTCGGCCATCCAGATGGCTTCGTAGCCCCAGTCCTGCTCCGCGCGCTTCGCCAGCTCGACGGAGGTGCGCGCGTCGCCAAAGGGAAGGGTGAAGGCGAGTTTCCCCAGCGGCCCCGCCACTACTTGGGCTGCATGCGGATGGCGCCGTCGAGCCGGATCACCTCGCCGTTGAGCATCGGGTTCTCGAGGATGTGGCAGGCCAGGGCCGCGTACTCCGGCGGCTTACCCAGGCGCGGCGGGAACGGGACCTGGCGGCCCAGGGCCTCGCGTGCAGGTTCGGGCAGGCCCATCAGCATCGGCGTCAGGAAGAGGCCAGGTGCGATCGTGCAGACGCGGATGCCCGAGACGGCGAGATCCCGCGCGATCGGCAGCGTCATGCCGACGACGCCGCCCTTCGATGCGGAGTAGGCGCATTGGCCGACCTGGCCCTCGAAGGCTGCGACCGACGCGGTATTGATGATCGCACCGCGTTCACCTGCCTCGTTCGGATCGTTTCCGACCATTCGCGCCGCGGCCAGGCGGATTACGTTGAAGCTGCCGATCAGGTTCACTTCGATCGTCATGCGGAACAGGCCCAGATCGAAGGGCGTTCCGTCCTTGCCGACGGTGCGGCCGGCCATTCCGATCCCGGCGCAGTTGATGGCCGCGCGAACCGGGCCGAGTTCCTCGATCGCACGGTCGAGGGCCGCATTGACCTGGTCCTCGTCGGTGACGTTCGCCTCGCAGAAGATCGCGCCGGATCCGAGTTCCTTCGCGACCGCCTCGCCATTCGATCGGCCGAGATCGAGGATGGCGACCTTGCCGCCCCGCGCCACGATCTCTCTCGCGGTGGCCTCTCCGAGGCCCGAGCCTCCTCCTGTGACCGCTGCAACGACCTGTCCCACGTCCATCCCGGCTCCTTCGCGTTCTTGGGGGAGGGCGGATCGTACGGCGGCTATGCGTTCGCGTCGAGGATGAGCGAGAGCTGAGCAGCCCACGGGCCCGGACTGCCGCCTGCGATGGGGAGCTCATCCAACGCCACGATCGGGCGAGCGCCGCGGACCGCGTTCACGGCGATCAACTCGTCGGCACGGGGGAGATCCTCGCCCACCACGTCCGCCTCTTCGAGTTCCGGCAGGGCACGCATCAGGATCGTACGGGCCACGCCGCGCACGGCACCCCGGCGAAGCGGTGGCGTGACGAGCCGTCCTGAAGCCAGCGCGACGATCAGGTTCGAGCGCGTCCCTTCCACTGCGAAGCCTTCCGCGTCGAGCAGAAAGGCCTCGTTCCAACCCCGTTCGCCGGCCGCCGCCCTGGCCCGATCCAACAGGGCGCGGTCGGCTCGCTTGGCGCCCACTTCGTCCCGGGGGCCAGGATGAGGCTCGGAAGTGAGCCCGGCGCGCCACGTCGCAGGCTCCGCGCCGAGTTCGCGAGTGGTGCCGATCCAGAGCGTTCCCTCATGGCCGCCGCGCGCCTCGACGCGAACGATGCCCTCGCCCTGTTCACCGAAGCTTCCCTGCCCGAGGCGGTGGATCGCCCTCCCGGCCAACTCCGGATCCACGCTCCCGAGCCCCAGGCTGGAGGCGTCCGTGATCCACCGCGAAACTACGTCTTCGCCGTGACGAACACGCCCATCGACGAAGCGACCCGTCGTGTAGCAGCGTGGCCCCTGAGGAGGCTCACCTTCCTGCCAAGGGCTCCAACCGCCGTCTGTCCAGAGGAGGGCCCCCGCGGCTTGCTCCTAGCGCTCGTCGATGGTCTGGACGGATCGCTCGTTGGCACCCTGGTAGACCTGCCGCGGCCGCCCGATCTTGTGCTGGTGGTCGTGCATCTCGGCCCATTGGGCAATCCACCCGGGCAGCCGACCAATCGCAAACATCGCGGTGAACATGCTCTCGGGAGTTCCGATCGCGTTGTAGATGACGCCGGAGTAGAAGTCGACGTTCGGATACAGCTTGCGCTCGACGAAGTAATCGTCCTTCAACGCAAGTTCCTCCAACTCCACTGCGATCTCTAGCAGCTTGCTGTTCACGCCGAGCCGTGCGAGCACATCGAAGCAGGCCTTCTTGATGATCTTCGCCCGCGGGTCGAAATTCTTGTAGACCCGGTGCCCGAAGCCGACCAGCCGCGAGGTGTCGTTCCGGCTCTTGGCTCGATCGACGAAATCTTTCGCGGTAATGCCTTCCTCGGCGATGGCCTGAAGCATTTCGATCACGCCCTGGTTGGCGCCACCATGGCGTGGACCCCAGAGTGCGTTGATCCCCGCCGAGATCGAGGCGAACAGGTTGACGTGGGACGAGCCGACGATACGGACGGTGCTCGTCGAACAGTTCTGCTCGTGATCCGCATGCAGGATGAAGAGCAGATCGAGCGCTCGTTCCACCACCGGATCTACCTCGTAAGGCTCGCACGGTGTGGCAAACATCATGTGCAGGAAATTTCCGACATAGGAAAGTCGGTTGTCGGGATACATGAAGGGTTGGCCGATCGCGTGCTTGTACGCATACGACGCGATGGTCGGCAGCTTCGCGATCAGACGATGGACGCCGACCTCGACTTCACGCGGATCTCGCGGATCGAGTGAATCCGGGTAGAAGGTCGCCAGCGATGCGCAGGCTGCGGAGCAGGCTGCCATCGGATGCGCGTCCTTCGGCATCGCCCGATAGAACAAGCGGAAGTCCTCGTGGACCATCGTGTGGTAGCGGATCGACTCGCGAAATTTGTCGAGTTCTTCGCGGGTCGGAAGCTTGCCCTCGATCAGCAGGTAGGCCGTCTCGAGGAAGGTGCACTTCTCAGCGAGTTCGGCGATGTCGTAGCCGCGATAGCGGAGGATGCCCTTCTCGCCATCGATGAACGTGATCGAACTCTCGCAGGAGCCCGTGTTTGCGTAGCTGGGATCGAGGGTGATCAGTCCGGTCTTGCTCCGGAGCTCCTCGATGTTGATCGCCCGCTCTCCTTCGGTTCCCACGATGACGTCGAGTTCGATGACGTCACCTCCAATGCGAAGCTCTGCCTTCTCGGCCATGCGGACTCCCTCCTCTCCTGGGGTTGCGTTCCGGCTCCGCGAACCATGCTGCCTGGCAGGCAATCGGTGGTCGTTCAGGACGGGCCGGACGCGTTCAACATCCTGCTACTTGGTTTATCTTGCTCGCAGATTAGCCAATGACGCTTCGCGCCGACAGTTGAAGAACGCTGGTTTCCGTCGGAAAACCGAGCACTTCGGTGCATTGCGTCGACGCAGTGCGGCATGAAATGGGGTGTCTGGGGGCCCGCCCCGCAGGCGCGCGCGGAGAAGCCCCGACACCGGCAGTGGGAAGCCCCAGGCTGGGCTAGGGAAGAGTCGCCGCTTGGGCGGGAACGACCACGACGATTTCCCTCCGCCCCGTGCGTGCGCTGCCGATGATCTCGACCGGTGTGACGGCCTCGATGCGATCGAGCTTGCTTCTTCCGTCGTACGCAGCGTGTCGACAGGTCGATTCCCGTAGTATTTGAGCCCGCCCGCCAACGCCCGGTCGCCGACCAGGCCGATCGCTTCCCCCGGAGGTGTGATGGCGGCGGCGGCCACGGCGATGGGCCGTGGCGAACGGATCGGGTCGAGGGCCGGATAAAGGAGCGCGAAGACGGCGAGTTCGAGCGCGAAGGCTGTGCCGAGTGCAATCGCGGCATGCGCCAGAAGCGGCGCACGATTGCGCAACAAGACGATCCACGCGACCGCTCCCGCCGCGGCGATTCCCACGAGTCCCGAGCCAAAAGCGACGAGGAAGCTGCCGTTCAACGCGGGAAGCATGAGCCGCCAGGTTTCGATCGGAACCAGGGAGTGCCCGAGGCCGGCCGCGATGGATTCGATGCCGACCGCGAAGGCAAGCAGGCCGAATGCGGCGGGGATCACGGAGCCACCCCGAGGCAAGGTGGTGCGTCCCGCGAGGCCGCGGATACACGTGTCAGCGCATAGCAGGGCCGCCGCGGGAAACGCTGGCACCATGTACAAGCCGCGCTTGCCGCTCGAGATCGAGAAGAACACCAGGCTTGCACCCACCCAGGCGAGCAGGAAACGCCAGGCTCGACGGGAGCGCTCCTCCGGATCGCCTTTCGGGGCAAACACGCGATGTCGGCCAACCCAATAGACGCCGGGCCAGACCAGGGTCCAGGGCAGGAACTCGATCGGAAACTGGAAGAGGAAGTAGTAGAACGGGCGCGCGTGAGAGGTGCCCTGGAAGAACCGTCCGAACAGGTTGGTGCCGACGGCCTGGTCGGCAAAGCCGCTCGGTGCCAAGGAAGTCGCTGCGGCAATCCAGAGCAGGCCCGGGCCCAGAGAGAGCAGCAGGGCCCAGGGAGGGAAGAGCCGTCCGAGGTCGCGAAGGCGCCCTTCCCAACCCAGGAAGGCGACGATGGTCAGCACCGGAAGCAGGAATCCGACCGGCCCTTTGGTGAGGACGCCGAGACCCAAGGCGAGATGAAGGAGCGCCACCCACCGGCGCCGTTTGCCGAGCCCGCGGTCGACCCACCAGAAGGCCAACAGGGCGGCGAGCTCACAGGCGGCGAGCAGGATGTCGAGCTGGACCCGCCGGCCGAGATGCCCGAATTCGTACACGGTGAGGAGAATGGCTGCGCCCAATACGCCGGCGGCACTCCCGAACAGACGCGAGCCCAGGAGCAAGGTCAAGACCACGCACAGAATCCCCGCGAGGGCCGATGGCAGCCGGGCCAGGCCCTCACTGACGTGGCCGAATGGAGCGCCCAGGGCTGCGGCCATCCAGAAGTAGAGAGGGGGCTTCTGGGTGTAGACTTCGCCGTTCAGATGCATCACGACCAGGCCTTCGGGCCCATGGACGAAGCTGCGCATCTCCTCGGCGACGGCCAGGTAGCGGGGCTCGTCCGGGGCGGAGGCATCGACGCCGCCCAGCCAGGTGCACAGGAGGATCAACGCCGCTGCCAGGACGGCGGCGTGCAGCCTGGGTCCGGCCTGGAGCTCGCTCAACGGGTGCCTCCGCTTCAGTTTCGCGCGGCAGACGGTACCCTCTCGGGAACGGAGGTGCCCTATGGCGAATTCCCCCAGTGACGGATTGCTTGGCCTGCTTGGTCAGGATGAGATCGAGATGGAAAGCGTTGCGGCTTTTCTTGACGGGTTGACCCACGCGGAACGGGTCGAGGCCACTCGCAGCGTCGGGCGCAAGCCCCAGGCGAGGCTGTATCGGGCTGCGAAAGGTTTTGCGCCGGTTCGGCTCGAGGAGTTGGTGCCGCCCGGGGTCGGCGACGGGAAAGCGGTTCGCCATTTCGGAAAGAACTCGCTTCCCGCGTTTACCCAGTTCGAGAAGCGTTTCTGTCGGCCGCCCGGCCAGGATCCGGGGGCGCCGCAGGAACTCTGGGGCTTCAACTTCCAGACGCTTCAACCCCTGACGGGCCCGGGCTACTACGTGGCGAGGCCTTCGCCCGACGCGCCCGAGGTGTGGGTCGACTACAACCTCGTTCCGTCCGAGGCGCCGGCCGGTTGGCCGCCGCTTCGTTCGAACGAAACCGGGCTCAGCCGCTTCGTCTACGGCTTCATGATCGATACGCTGCGCCGGGTTTCCGAGCATGTGACGATCGGTTCGGCGGCCCGTCGCGGAAAAGACCTGGGTAGCTGGTTCCTGCTGACCCGCGAGCCTTGATGCTGGAAGACCGGACGATTCTGATCACCGGTGCGACCGGGCAGGTGGCGTTTCCGATCGCGCGAGAGCTGGCACGAAACAATCGCGTGCTCGCCCTCGGGCGCTTCCAGAAAGAAGAGGATCGGGCGCGTATCGAAGGCGTCGGGGCCGAGGCCGTGGTGGCCGACCTCGTGACGGGGAATTTCTCCTCGGTTCCAACCAAGCTCGATGCGGTGTTGCATTTCGCCGTGGCTCGCAGCTCGCAGCCGGACTTCGACGGCGACCTGGCGATGAACGCCGAAGGCGTCGGCTTGCTGATGGCCCATTGCAAGGACGCCCGTGCCTTCCTGCATTGTTCGACCGCCGGCGTGTATCAAGCGGCGGAAGGGGAACCCCGGACGGAGGGCGATCCGTTGGGAGATCACCACCGGGTGATGATGCCGACCTATAGCCTGGCGAAGATCGCGGCCGAGGCGGTCGTCCGGTTCGCAGCGCGTCACTGGAAGCTGCCCACGACGATCGCGCGACTCGGAGTGCCCTATGGCGACGAGGGCGGCTGGCCCTGGTATCACCTGATGATGATGAAGAGCGGTGTGCCGATTCCGGTTCACCCGGATGGCCCCAATCGGTTCCCGCTCTTCCACGAGGACGACTACCTGCGCAGCATCGAGGGTTTGTTGGAGATGGCGAGCGTGCCAGCCACGCTGGTGAACTGGGCCGGAAGTGAGGACACCTGCATCGAGGAATGGTGCGCTTACCTCGGCGAGTTGACGGGCCTCGAGCCCAAGCTCACCGCAGGCGATCAGACCCTGGCTCCGTTACCGCTCGACGTTTCCAAGCTGGAAGCTCGAGTGGGTCCCTCTCAGGTTTCATGGCGGGAGGGGTTGCGACGCATGGTGGAGGCGCGGAATCCGGAGTTGCTTGCACAGGGCGAGGGTGCCTCGTGAAGAGCGAGATCTACCTCTCGATCGTCGTACCGGTGTACGACGAAGCCGACAATCTCGAGACGCTTCACGCTGAACTCGATCAGGCGTTGGCAGAAGTCGGCGGTGGCGTCGAGTTCCTCTACATCGACGATGGCAGCCACGACGGCAGCGTCGGCGTCCTCCTGGGCCTGGCGAAGCGCGACGAGCGCGTGCGGGTCCTGTGTCTCGAGAAGAACAGCGGCCAGAGCGCCGCGCTGGAGGCTGGCTTCAAGGCAGCGCGTGGAGAAATCGTCGCGACGCTGGATTCCGATCTACAGAACGATCCCGCGGATCTTCCGCGCTTGCTGGCGGCGCTGGATCAGGCAGACGTCGTGAACGGCGTCCGCGCCAACCGCCAGGATACCTGGGTACGCAAACTCTCTTCGCACGTGGGCAATGGCTTTCGGAATCGCATGACCGGCGAATCCGTCACGGATGTTGGCTGCTCGCTGCGCGTGATGCGCCGCTCCTTCCTGTGCAACGTGAAGCTCCACCGCGGCATGCACCGCTTTCTCCCAACATTGCTGCGGATGGAGGGCGCTCGCCTCGTGGAGCTGCCGGTGAACCACCGCCCGCGCCTCCACGGCCAGTCGAAATACGGCATCGGCAACCGCCTCTTCGTCGGACTCGCCGACGTATTCGCCGTCCGCTGGATGCAGAGCCGCCGCCTCTCCTACCAGGTCCAAGAACGCGACCGAGCGGACGCTCCCTAGCCGCGGTTGACGGTGTAGCCGCGGGCTTCGAGTTCGGCGACGAGCGTGTCGCGGTGGTCGCCTTGGATTTCGATCACGTTGTCTTTCAGTGCGCCGCCGGTGCCGCAGCGACGTTTCAGGTCCTTGGCGAGATCGCGCAGTTCAGGTTCCGGGAGCGGGACGCCCGAGATGGCGGTCACGGTTTTTCCGCCTCTCCCCTTGGTCTCGCGGCGAACCCGGACGACGCCGTCGTTGGCGATGACGGCCGCCTCGTCCCGCGGCCGGCTGCGCGGGGACCGCAGGTCGCCGCGTTCCGACGACCAGACCGTACGGTCGTTGTCACCTCGTCTTCGTGCACTCACGAAAGCTCTCCACTCCGGCTTTTGCGCGCATAGCGTTCCAATACGTTGGCCATGGTCTCCTCTGTCTGGATGCCGCCGAAAGGCCACCGGCCAAGCATGAAGGTCGGGACGCCGGTGACCTGATCCTCACGGGCCTGGCGGGTCAGCTCGTCCAATTCGTCGATCGCTCGCTCGAGTGCGGCCGGATCGATCGTGAACCCCAGCTGGTGGGCCCAGGTGATCACCTCGGTTGCATTCGGAGCGTTCCGGCGCTCTTCGAAGAGGGCCGTCCAGATGCGTTCGCGCCAGGTTTCTTCGGCGCCGACACGCCCGGTCCGCGCCGCCAACAATGCTGCTGCGGCGGCGGGACGCGAATCCATCCAATGCGGCGGTGGCTCGACGGCAACTCCCAGATCGGTCCCGATGCGGCGCGCATTGGCGCGGCTGGTCTCTGGCATCTCCATGCCTCGGGCGTAGCCGGTGATGGCCGTCAGGTCGACCGGCGTCCATGCGAGCTCGAGGCCCAGCTCGCGAAGGGTCGGTGCCATTCGCGCCAGCACCCGGTGCGCCACGTAGCAGACGGTCGACGCGAAGTCGTAGTGCAGCGGAATGCGTAGCGGCGGTGCGGCCCCCAGCAAACGTCCGTGGTCGACCATCAGGCAGCGATCCTGGATGACTTCGATGCCCGCCGCTTCGAGGCGCTCGGCAGCCTCGGTGTGGCGAATGCCCAACTGCATCCAGACGGCCCGGGGCAACGGGTCGAGGGCGAGGATCTCGTCCACGTGAGCCGGCATGTGGCCGGCAGCACGAAACAAATTGACCAGGTCCGGGGTCTCAGGCAGCGCGCTGAGGTTTGCCACGCACCCTTCATCCAGCACCGAGTCGAGCTTCGGGGAGACCGGGAGGATTTCGTAGCCTTGTCTCTGCATGTAGGCCGGCACCCGATAAGCGTCGTCGCTGACACCCGCCTTGATGCCGACCACCGCGATCGTCCGAACGCTCTCGAGCAATCGGCGCAGGGCTTCATCCTGCTGAATCGGCATGGCGCCGAAGGTAGGCGCTGGGTACCGTCCGTCGCCATGAACCAGCTCGGGCAGGCGCTCGGAAAAACGGGGCGCCTGGCGCTGTGGATCGCAACCTCGCTGTGGCTCGCAGCCTTCATGGGCGGTTTCGTCGCATCGGCCGCCCTTGCAGGGGAACCGCCCGCCTTCGAGGATCCGGCCGCCCGGACCCGCACGACGGTTCTTCCCAATGGCCTGACGGTGCTCACCCTCGAGGATCCGAGCACGCCGGTCGTCTCCTTCCAGATCTGGGTGGACGTTGGCTCCGGCGACGAGGCGCGCTGGACCGGTCTCGCCCATCTCTTCGAGCACATGATGTTTCGCGGCTCCGAGCATCTCCCGCCCGAGGCCCATCAAACCATCCTCGAGAAACGCGGTGCTCGGCTGAACGCCTTCACCTCCCGCGACGTCACCGTGTATTTCGCCGACGTCACCCGCGAGAACCTGCCCCTGGTAGTCGAGCTCGAAGCCGAGCGGCTGCGCTTTCTCGACATCAGCGAAGACAGCCTGGCCAGCGAGCGCGAGGTCGTCATCGAAGAGCGCCGTTTCCGCACCGAAAGCAACCCGGAAGGCAAACTCTTCGAGCAGCTGATGGCGCTCGTGTTCCAGGCGCATCCCTACCGTGTGCCGACGATCGGTTGGAAGAGCGATCTCGAAAAGATGGGTGTCGCCGAGTGCCGCGCCTTCTTCGACGACTACTACGCAGCAAACAACCTGGTCATCGCGATCGCGGGGGATTTCGATACCGACGAGACCCTGGCCCTGATCGAAAAGCATCTCGGCCCCCTGCGCACGAGTTCGGATATTCCGCGCAATCCGACCGAGGAGCCGGAGCAACGCGGCGAGCGGCGCGCGGTCGTGCACTTCGACGTACGCGCTCCGACCCTGGCCGTGGCTTGGCATGCGCCGCCCAGCGGGCATCCGGATGCCGAACCCCTGGACGTGATGAGCACCATTCTCTCGAGTGGGCGAACCAGCCGGCTCTACAAGCGGTTGGTGCATGACGAGCCGCTCGCGCTCGGTGCCAGCGCGAGCTACTGGGAGCTCGAGCGTGCCGGTCTCGTCTACGGCTTCGTCAGCCTGCGGCCCGGCGTAGCGATCGAGCGCGCCGAAGAAGTCTTCCTCGAAGAAATCGAGGCGCTGCGCGTCGCGCCGCCTTCCGCGGCTGAACTCGAGAAGGCGCAACGTGCTCTAGAGGTCGCCTTGATCGGGGGCCTCGGCACCAGCCACGCGTTGGCTTCGCGCCTGGGTCGGGAGTGGCTGAGCTTCGGGCGCGTGCGGCCGTTGCAGGAACGGCTCGACGCGATCCAGCGCGTCACTGCCGAGGATGTCCAGCGGGTCGCGGAGGCCTACCTGCGTCCGGACAAGCGAACGGTGCTGCACCTCATGCCGCCGCCGTCGGAGGAAGGCTCGTGAGGTACCTCCCGGCGAAAGCACTGCTTGTCGCGTTTCTTGCCCTGACGTTCGGCTGCAGTTCGTTCCCGAGCCTGCCCGGCCGAACTCCCCATGCCTGGGAGCTCGCCCCGGCGCCAGCCCAGGACCGTCCCGTGGTCGATGCGGCTCGCCTGCATCGGCGAACGCTCGACAATGGTCTGACGGTGATCGTCCTCGAAGACCGCAGGCTTCCCCGGCTCGACATGGGGGTGCGCGTACGCCGCGGCGCCGCCATCGTGCCGGCCTCGGAAGCCGGCCTGGCCGATTTCACGGCCGAACTCATGGGGCGTGGCGCCGGAACGCGTACGGCCCTCGAACTGGCCTCGGTCGTCGATGCATTGGGCGCCTCGCTCGGGGTATCGGCGAGCTGGGACACGTTGAGCGCTGGAGTAGGCGGCCTGAGCCGAGATCGGGACGTGTTGTTCGAGGTGCTCGCGGACGTCGTGCTGCGGCCTCGCTTCGATTCCGACGAGGTGGATCGCGTGCGGGCCGAACAGCTGGCCGCTCTCGAGAAGGCGCGGGAGAGTCCGGAGACCCTCGCCGCCTGGAACTTTGCGGCCGCGCTCAACCCGGGCCATCCCTATCAATGGCCGACGTCAGGTCGGCCGGAGACGGTGGCCAGGCTCGGAGCCCAGCAAGCCCGCGCATTCCACCAACGCGTCTTCGTTCCCGCCAACGCGATCTTCTTTGCGGTCGGCGATCTCGACCCGGAAGCCTTGCTCGCGCGCGTCGAAGAAGCCTATGGAGGATGGGCCTCGGGGCCGGTCCCCGAGCCGGGGCCTGAGCCCCCGGACCGAACGGGTCGTGACATCGTCGTCGTCGATCGCCCAGATCTGGGGCAGGCCCAGATCATCATCGGCCATCCGGGCATCACGCGTCAGGAGCCTCGTCGCATCCCGATTCAAGTGATGAATACGGTCCTCGGCAGTGCGGGTTTCTCTTCGCGGCTCATGTCGAAGATTCGCGCCGAGGAGGGGCTTACCTACGGGGTGTACAGCCAGTTCGCTGGGCGCCGTCTTCGCGGGCCTTTTGCCGTCGGCACCTTTACGCGTGTTCCCGAGGTGGGTCGCGTCGTCGAGCTGACCCTGGCCGAGCTCACACGGATCCGCAACGAACCGCCCTCTGCCGAAGAGCTGGCGGCGGCCAAGAGCTTGTTGGTCGGGCGCTTCGCGTTGGGTCTCGAGACTTCCGCCGCGGTGCTTTCCGGTCTCGTCGAGCTGGATGTCCAGGGGCTGCCCGCGGATTCCCTGGATACCTACCGGGGCCGCATTCGAGCCCTGATCCCAGAGCAGACGGCGGCCGCCGCCCATGATTTCGTGAGGCCCGACGACGCGCTGATCGTAGTGGTCGGGCCCGCCGAGGCCCTGGTCCCTCAACTCGAGACGTTCGGCCCGGTTCGCGTCGTCCAGCCCTGAGTCCGCACCCCGAGGTGTGATCAGGCGCGAAGAATGTCCTTTTCTGGGACGATTCTGCTTGCCGTCCGACCGATCGGTCGCCTAGAGTCAAGCGCCCCGACCGATCGGTCGAAGGGATAGAGCCCCAAAGCGAGGTTGTTCGCCCCATGACCGAGGCCCCTGGTCCCACCTCCAGGAACAAGATTCTGGAGGTCGCCGAAGCTCGCTTCGCCCAGCGTGGATACGCCGGCGTCGGTCTTCGCGAGGTCGCGGAGGCAGCCGGGCTGTCGAAGTCTTCGCTCTTTCACCATTTCCCGAGCAAGGCCGCGCTCTACTGCAGCATGCTCGATGGTGTGCTTCGGCGTCTGGAGGCCCGGCTGGGGCCGGCGCTGGGTACGGAGCAAGCACCTCCCGAGCGTTTGGAGGCTGGCCTCGACGAGCTGATCTCGGTTCTCGCCGAACAGCCGACGACGGCGCGTCTGCTTCTCCGCACACTCTTCGAGGACGATGATCTTCCCGAAGGGGGCTTGCCCGAGGCAGACGCGATGAACGCCACGCTCGCCCGGGTCATCGGGGCGATCCATACCGTGATCGAAGCCGGAGTCGCCGATGGCAGCTTCCGCCCGGTCTCGGTTCCCCACACGGTGCAGACGCTGGTGGGAACCTGCGTGTATCACTTCGCGTCCGGTGAGTTCGGTGACGAGCTGCTGGGGCGTCCGATTTTCTCGGCAGAGGCCGTCCGCGCCCGCCGTGAGGAAGTCAGAGCATTCGTTCACTTCGGTCTGGCACGCCAGACCGACTCCGCGCCCAAGGAGAAGGCATCGTGAAGAAGTTGATGGAAGAGCACCGCAAGAAGTTCGGCGAGTTCGAAGTGATCGAGTTCGTCGATGAGGCGGAGATCCAGGCGATTCGCAATCGGACGGACATTGAAGTCCCTCTCGATCTCAACTGGACCTGGGAGTACGGCAGCGAGGTCGCTGAGCTGCGTAGCCTCTACGAGAAGGGCAAGGTGAACCAGTGGAACGCCGAGACCGATCTCGATTGGGACATGCCGGTCTCCAAGGACGAGTGGGTGCTCAACCCGGAAGCTTCCCTCATGGGTCAGGCCTGCAAGCTGATGGGCAAGGACGAGGCCACCCAGAAGGCCGCGGCCTTCGACGAGCTGGCTTTTTCCATCTCGCAGCTGCTTCACGGTGAACAGGCCGCCCTGCAGCTTTGTGGGCAGCTGACGAACATCTGTCCGACGATGGATCAGAAGCTCTACGCCTCGAGCCAGGTGATCGACGAGGCACGTCATACCGAGGTGTTCGCGAAGTTCCTGCAGCGCAAGATGGGAACGCTCTATCCCGTCGGTGCCACGCTGAAGGTCCTGCTCGATGAGCTGCTCGGGGCCGAAGGCATGCAGAAGAAGATGCTCGGCATGCAGACCCTCTTCGAGGGCACGGCCGTCGGCATCATGAACCTGATGCGCAACGAGAGCCGCAATGCATTCTTCACCGAGATGATCACCCGGGTCGAGCAGGATGAAGCGCGCCACGCTGCATTCGGGGTTCTGACCATGCGTCGCGTGGTGAAGGAAGCCAGCAGCGAAGAGATGGGCGAGATGGAGGATTGGGCGTTCCAGATTCTCGAGGCCTTGAACGCCAATCAGCAGCTCGACATGCTCCAGGTCCTCGGGCCGAAGTACGACATCGACCCTGAGAACATCGTGAAGCTGATGATGGGGCTGCCGAACTATGCGGAGCTCAACAGCATGGCGTTCATGCACACGGTCGTGCCCAACCTCCAACGGCTCGGACTGATCACCGAGCGTACGGAAGAAGGCTGGAAGAAGGCCGGCATGATGGTCGACCGACGCGGTGCCTCATCGAGCGCGGAGTTTGCGCTGGCCTAGGCGGAGCGCCGCGGCAGGTTGGTGGCTCCTCCCCCGAACTCCGCTTCGCTTCTCGTTGCGGATCGCGGGGCGGGGGGCGGCCAGCGCTCCATGGCTCACCAGACCGTCCAACGCGCTTGCACCCGGTTTGCCGAGCTCGCGGTGCGGGGGCGCGTACTCTCGGGCCTGGCTCCGCTTTTACTTCCGCGCTGGCCGCGGTAACTGGAACCGCCTCGCCGGGTCGGGAGAACGGGCAGGGGGAGTCAGCTCGTCGTCTACTGTTCTTCGTTTCGGGGCGTGAGGCGGAAGAGCACCGCGTTCTCTCCCTCTTCCTCGGTCGGCTCCCAGTCGTACTTTTTCTTTACCGCAGCGAGGAAGAGGTCGCGCTCGGCGTCATCGTCGATGCGGGTGGCCTGAAGCTCGTAGATGAACTCGCCTACCCGAAGGCGGACATTGGGATCTGCGGCGATGTTCTGGGCCCACGTAGATTCCTCTCCGCGGCCTGCAGCGATGTAGAAGCGATCCCCCACGCCGGCGCCCCAGACATTCACCGAGTAGGGGTCGCCAGGTCGCGTCTCGAGCTGCAGGTCCTCGATGTCGTTTGCGATCGCCCAATCCGAGGGGGTCGCAGCGACTTCGCCGTCGAGGCGGCCGCCCGGGATCATCCAGATCGGACCGCAGCCGAGCGCGATGAGAGCGAGGCCGAGGATTGCCAGGGTTGCAATGCGTTCCATCACGGAGTGCCTCTGATTCGGTGGGCGGAGGACGCATGCTAACCCAGGCCGCAAACGAGGAGGGAACTCGTGGGCACGACCGGAAAAAGCGAGCCGCCGGTGCCATGGGGCATCGACGGCTCGCGGAGCGGGGCCTGGGAGGATGAAGGGCCGCGTGAAAGCGCTCCCAGGTACCCCGAACGCTGGCCAACCTGGCCATTTATTGTGCGAACACCACCGGGAAGCGGATGCGCGTCGCGTGATGCTTCCTTGGATCGACGGGGTTCTGGGAGACGGGCACCTCGGTGATTCCAGCGCGTCCACCCAGCAGGAAGGCTGAGCCGATCACAGGGTCGTGGGTGCCGCATTGGATATGGCCCAACACGGCTGCGCCATTGGAAAAGTCAGAGGCCAGCAGATAGCGCAGGCCCAGGGCGGGAACCGAGGTTGCGGCGCGGCCGACCGCATGGCCGTCGTCGTCGAACGCTTTGCAGATCACACGAGAGTCGTCGCTTCCGGTGTTCGTGAACACGAGCGCGGTGTCGTAGACGAGAGGCGGGTCGGTGGGCTTCGGCACGATCCGATGAAAGTCGACGGCATCGCGGTCGATCTCGATCGGAGCGGGTTCGGTCACGCTGGCCTGGCTTTGGGACCAGGCGGCGGGGCTCAGGGCCAAAGCCCCAAGCACAAGCAAGCCCAGCCAAGCGAGGCAGATCTTCTGGAACGTCATCGTGGAACTCCTGTGGGGAAAGGGGAATGAGGGAATATTTCCCACATATCGAATTGTATCGTGGGAAACATTCCCACGTCAATCACATTCTTGGAAATCCCCACAGACATCGTGATTTCAAAGCAAAATCAAGCCGATTCGCCGATAGTTGCGAGCGAATGAGGGCTTTTCCGGCTCCTTTGCACGGCTCTCGCTACCCTCTCGCGATGGAGGAAAGAGAAGCTCGGTTCGGAATCGGACAGCTCGTTCGCCACCGCCTGTTCCCGTTCCGGGGCGTGGTCTTCGACGTCGATCCGGTCTTCGCCAATACCGAAGAGTGGTGGCTCTCGATCCCCGAGGACGTTCGTCCGCACAAGGACCAGCCCTACTACCATCTGCTGGCCGAGAACGAGCAGACCTCCTACGTCGCCTACGTGTCGGAGCAGAACCTGCTGCCGGATTCGAGCGGGAAGCCGATCGACCACCCGCAGGTGCCCGAGATGTTTGGCTCCTTGCAGGACGGCTTCTACGAGATCCTTCAGAGGCGTGCCCAATGAGTTTCCCCTGTTGGTGTAGGGGTGGAGCGATCCTGCTCGCGGCTTTCTCCATGGCCTGTGCGCCGAACCCCGCACCGCGCGCTGCCGACGAGCTTCGTGCCGGAGTGCCTGCGTACACGGCGCCGCCGCCGGGCCACCCGTTTGCGCTGGTCGGACAGGGAATGGAGACGGACGCGGTGCGTGCAGCCGTCGGCAAGCCGACATCCCAGCGCCGTGTCCCCACGGCCTGGGCATTCATGCCGTTCTATTTCGGAAGCGATGTGCGTCGCACCGAATGGAAGTACGTCGGCCAAGGCCGGATGCTTTTCGCCACGGACGGGCGAACCGGAGAGCTCGTGGTCTTGCGGGTAGAGTACGACCCGCGAGAGGACGGGGTGTAGCACTTCGGGTCACCATGGCCCCACGGTTCAACTCCGCCCCGGAAACCGCCGATGCAAGGGTGGATGCGGGTGATGTTCGTACCGACGAGAGATGACCGATGACTGCTGCTCATGGGGACGCTCGTGCTGCGCGGGAGAGGCTGCACGCTGCACCTCGTCGTGAGCTCACGATCACGTTGACCAGCCTGTTCTGTGGTCTGCTCCTCGCCGCAGGATGGGCGGTTCGCGAGGAGTTCTATCTCACTCCGGAACGAGGGCTCGGGTACGCCTTTGGCATCCTTGGCCTCAGTTGCCTCGTCGCGCTTCTCGGTTACTCGGTCCGGAAGCGCAGCCCGGGGCTGACGGAGACAGGCAATGTGTTGTCCTGGTTCCGCGTGCACATGGTGCTAGGCATCGTCGGCCCCACGGCCATTCTCTTTCATGCGAATTTCCAGCTCGGCTCGATCAACAGCAGTGTGGCCCTCTGGAGCATGTTGCTCGTGGCGGGCAGCGGCTACATGGGACGCTTTCTCTACGCACGGGTGCACCGCGGCCTGTTCGGCGAGCGACGGGCGCTGGCGCAGCTCAAGCGCGATGCTGAAGAAGGCTTCGGTGTGATCGAGCGCATCGCCGAGATCGTGCCATCGCTGGCCGACGATCTCGACGCGCACGAACGTTGGGTTTTCGATCGCGCACCCGGCCTGGTCGCGGGAGTGGCGCGTTTCTTCACGGTCGGAGTGCGAAGCCGAGCCCTGAAGCGGCGCTGCATCACGGCCCTTCGCGGCAGCGGCCGCGAGGACCTCTGGTTTCTCGAGAATGCTCTCGAGAACCAGCTATCGATCGGCGTTCGCGTGGCCCAGTTCGGTGCCTGGGAGCGGTTGTTCTCGCTATGGCATGCCATTCATCTCCCGCTGGCGTTCCTGCTCTTTGGTGCAGCGGCGGTCCATGTGCTCGCGGTACACCTGTTTTGATCGCTCGTGTCCTGATCTCCTTCCTGTTCGTCTGGCTTCTTCCGGCCGGGCTTCGTGCTGCGGACCCCGAGACCTTGTTGATGCCGGGTCCTGTGATCGAGGGTCATGCGGAAATCGAAGAGGAGTGCACGAGTTGTCACCGCCCCTTCGACCGTTCCGCAGAGGATGGGCTCTGCCTCGGTTGCCATGAGGATGTGGGTGCCGATCTCACAGCGGGCAAGGGGTTTCATGGCCTCGCGCCAGGCTTGGCTGCAACGGCGTGTCGCAGCTGTCACACGGACCACCGGGGCAGGCAGGCGGATGTCGTGGGGCTGAATCCCGCGACCTTCGATCACGGCCTTACGGACTACCCGTTGCAGGGCGCCCACGTGCGGGTTCCGTGTGCCGATTGCCATGTCGCAGAAAAGAAGCATCGCGAGGCGAGTCTCGAATGTGTTTCCTGCCACGAGGGCGACGATGTGCACCGCGGAGGCCTCGGCGAGGATTGCTCGGCCTGTCACGAGGATTCGAGCTGGAAGAAGGCGACCTTCGACCACGACACCACCAAGTTCCGCCTCGAGGGAGCACACGAAGACGTGGCATGCCGTTTGTGCCACGCCGACGAGCGGTTCGAGAAGACGCCCAGCGACTGCGCCACCTGCCACGTCAGCGCGGATGTCCACAAGGGAAGCTTCGGCGCCCAATGTGGTGATTGTCACGATGCCAACCAATGGAAGTCGCAGCTCTTCGACCACGATCGCGACACGGAGTTTCCGTTGGATGGCAAACACGTCGGCGCGGATTGCGGGGCCTGCCACAAGGGCCAACTCTACGACGACCCGGCGCCAACCGACTGCAATGCCTGCCATCAGGCCGATGACGTGCACGGCGAACGAAACGGCGATCAATGCCAGGATTGTCATGCTACGCGCAGTTGGGTGAAAATCGCATTCGACCACGACGAGGATACGAAATGGCCGCTCCGGGGCGGGCACGCCCAGGTGTTATGTGAGAGCTGCCACCCGGGCAATCTCGACGATCCGGTCGAGAAGGAATGCCTGGGCTGTCATCAGGCTGACGATGTGCACCGAGGCCAGCAGGGTGAAGAGTGCGCGAGTTGCCACGACGAGAACTCCTGGACGGAGACTGTCGGGTTCGATCACGATCTGACGCATTTCCCGTTGTTGGGCCTCCACGCCACGGTCGCCTGCGAGGAATGCCACACGACGCACGCCTACGCCGACGCGGAGACCGACTGTGTTGCTTGCCATCGCCCGGATGACAAGCACGAGCAGCGCCTGACCGAGGCCTGCGCCAGCTGCCACAATCCAAACGGTTGGGCGATCTGGCATTTCGACCACGACGCCCAATCCGACTTCCCACTCCACGGTGCCCACGAGGGTGTCGACTGCACGACCTGTCATGTCGAGCAGGCTCCGGAGAAGATCGAGCTGGCGGATGAATGCGGGAGCTGCCACCTCTCCGACGATGTCCACCGCGGAGCCTTCGGTCGCGATTGCGGGCGTTGCCACGGTGAGCAGGACTGGACGAAGGTGAAGTTGGGGCGTTAGCCGCGGCTGCGTCTGGCTACAGGCGATCGAGCCAACCGGCGCTGGCGGGCGGCTGGGAGAGCAGGGCGGCAACAGATTCGTGGTCGCCGCGCAGGGCCAGGTCGAGGGCCGTGTCGCCATCCTCGTTGCGGGTGCGAAGCCGGGCCCCGTTCTCCAGCAGGAGCCGAACGACGGCTTCGTGGCCGGCGTCCGACGCGTGCATCAACGCCGTGTAGCGACGTGCCCCTCGGTGGTCGCGGTCGGCGCCGCGATCGACGAGGAGGCGCACCACGGAGAGGTGGCCTCGCGCGGCCGCGAGCACGAGCGCGGTATCGCCGGCTTCAGAGGGCGTATCGATGACAGCGCCAGATTTCAGCAAGCGGCCCAGGCGGTCCGGATCTCCCTGACACGCAGCAACGGCCAGCAGGGGAAGACCATTCGGGCAGTGGAGTTGCGGATTTCCGCCCTGGTCCATCAACGCACGGAATGCACCGGCTTCTTCGCTGGCTGCGGCATCGCAGAGAGCGTTGGCGTCGGGCACGGCGCCCGCTTCGAGAAGCGCGGCGGCAGCACCGCCTTGGCCCGAACGAAGGGCCAGCGCAAGGGGCGTTCGGTGGTTTGCATCCGTGAGGCCGCCATCGGCTCCAGCGCCGAGCAGGGTGCGCACCGCCCCTTCATGGTCGCCGGCGGCCGCCCACAAGAGGGGTGTGCGTCCGGTGGCGTCCGCCCGATCGATTTCGGCGCCGTGCGACAAGAGCAGGTGCACGACGCGGGCGTGGCCCGCGCTGGCGGAGAAAGAAAGCGCATCACGCCCCGTCTCGGTGCGAGCAAGGACATCCGCGCCGGCCTCGACCAGGAGCGCGGCGATCTTCATGTCTCCCGCCCAGGCGGCGCGAGTGAGCGCCGTGTGGCCCTCCGGGCCGCGCGCCTGGATGCGATGTTCGCCCCGCAGGAGAGAACGAACGAGGTCTTCGTCGCCATGCCAAGCCGCCGCCATCAGCGGGGTCCAGCCGCTTTCCGAAACGGCCTGTTTGGAAATCCAGCGGGCTGATCGCTTCGATGAGGTCCGCCGCTGGGCGACCGGAGCGCCCGCATTTCGCAACCAGGTGGCTGTTTCCTTGTGGTCACCGGCAATTGCGAGGTCGAGAGCGCTCCGCCCGGCGCGATCATTCCGCGCGAGGTTCGCACCGGCTTTCGCGAGCATCCGGGTGATCTTGAGGCTGCCGCGCCGAGCCGCCAGATGAAGGGGTGTCGCCTGTCGGACGTCTCGAGCATTGGGGTCGGCGCCAGCCGAGAGGAGTGGCGGGACCATGCTTGTGTCGTCGGTGCGTGCTGCCAGATGAAGGGCCGTTTCTTCGTCACGGCCGCGAACCCCGGCATTCGAACCGGAGCCAAGCAGGAGTTCGACCAACGGAACCGAGCCGGTGGCGACCGCCGAGTGCAGGAGGGGCGCGGCCAGCGGCACCCGGCGCCCGCTGGAATCGGTTTCTTTACCCAGACCGGCTGGAGGGTTCGGGTTCGCACCGGATCGCAGTGCGGCGCGGGCAGCGACGAGATCGCGGGCGTTGACCGCGCGCAACAAGCGCGCGTCCGCATTTCCGCCGGGCTCTGCGTCACGGGCCGTCGTCAGGCCACCGATCGCGTCCGCTTTCGCGAGGGCCCGGGCGGCCGGCTCGTAGCCCTGTGCTGCCGCCGATGCCAACCAGACGCGTGCGGCTTCCGGGTCCGCAGCACCGCCCCAACCGTTGCGGTAGAGCTGGGCGAGCTGGTACTGGGCCTTCACATGTCCGGCCTCGGCCGCTCGGTCGAGCCATTGCCGCGCCTCGATCAGATCCTTGGCAACGCCTCGGCCCGATCGGTACAGCACGCCGAGCTGGTACTGGGCTTCGATGTTGCCGCCCTCCGCGAGCTCCCTGCAGAGTTCGGCCACTCTGGGGAAGTCATGGGTGCGGATCGCGAACTGCATCTCTTCGACGGAGGCGGCGAGGGCCGCGGCCGGGAGCCACAGAAGGAACAGCAGGGCGTGGATGCGCTTCATGCGTGTACAGGGGTTCCGTATCGCGTTTCGATCTCGACGCCGATCTTGTGCAGGAAATCGTTCGGAAGCACGCCGCCGGCACATACCACCACTGCATCATTCGGCAGCTCCCGGCGTCCGCCCTCGGTCTGGATGATCACGAGATCAGCGCGGATTTCCTCCACCCGGCTGTCGAGCAGAACCTCGAGATGGTGTTGTTTGACGGCTTCGTCCACGAGTTCGCGACTGTTCGGACACGCTCGATGAAACGCGTCGCCACGATAGGAAAGCGTGACGTGGGTTCCCTCTTCATTGGCGAGTGAAGCTGCGGCTTCGAGTGCGCTATCGCCGCCGCCCACCACGAGCACGCGCTTGCCTGCGTACTGAGCCGGATCCGTCAACGAGTACACGACCTTGCTCGAGTCTTCTCCCGGCACTTCGAGCTTGCGGGGTGTTCCGCGCCGGCCGACGGCCAGAAGCACGCTTCGGGTTTCGAACGTCGCTCGATCGGTCCGCACTTCGAAGCTGCCGTCCGATCGGCGTTCCACGGCAAGGACGCGTTCTTTTTCGCGCACCCGAAGGCCTGTGTCGGCTCGCACCTTCTCCCAGAATTCGAGCAGCTCTTCCTTCTGGGTCTCTCGCATATCGACCGGACCCACGAGCGGTACGTTGACGGGATGGGTGACGATGATCTTGCCACGGGGATGGTGGACCAGGGAGCCGCCGAGGCGCTCCTGCTCGATCGTGACGAAGCGGAGGCCCGCCTGGAGTGCGGTGAGCGAGGCGCCAAAGCCCGCGGGGCCCGCACCCACGATCACGGTATCGAGGATGTCGCGCTCGTCACCGACCCCAGGCAGTTTGGTGATCGATTCGATGGCCTGTCGCCCCTGCTCGATGGCGTTTCGGATCAGACCCATGCCTCCGAGTTCTCCCGCGACGAACACACCGGGAACATTGGTCTGGAAGTCCGGGCCGAGCAGCGGGATGTTCACGCCGCGCCGCTCGCTTCCGATCACGAGGCGGATGGCATCCGTCGGACATGCTGCCGCACAGGCGCCGTGACCGATGCAGTTCGTGGGGTTGACCAGCTCCGCGTGGCCACCGATCACGCCGAGGACATCGCCGTGGGGACAGGCATCTACGCAGGAGCCACAGCCAAGGCAGCGGTTGCCATTGATGACCGGGTGCATCGAGACCGGCTCGACGGAGCCGAGGGCTTGGGTGCGTTGGAGATCGCGTAGCGCCCGGCCTTCTCGCCGGTTCCGCGAACGGAAGTAGAGCGCCAATAGCGCCAGAAGCGGCGCCAGGTAGATGGCAGCGGGAGAGATGATGGCTGCTGCAAATTCGCCCACGAAAGACTCCTCGTGTTGACGGAAGATGCATCGAGGAATCTGAGCCGTTGGGAGGTGATCCAAGTCACGCAGGATCTTGCGCATCCTCGGATGTCAGTAGTCGTACCGGGCGCCCAACAAGACCGAGTAGCCCTGCTCGTCCCCTACGCCTGGGAAACGTTCGCCCTTGGACCAGCGGTAGTGGCCTTCCATGTCGAGCGTGATCCGGCCGACGCGGAAGTCGACTCGAAAGCCCGGGCGGAGGGTGAACACGCCCTCGCGATCCTGAGCATCTCTCCACTCGAGATCGACCAGCGGGTTCAGGCGGAAGCGCCGCCACATGGGCGAACGCCAACTCCAATGCAGACCCAGGATTTCGATGGTTTGGGCTTCCACCCAGCGCAAGCCGAGCGTGGCAATATCGCCGGCGACGAAGAACTCGCTGCCGGTCGCTTGCAGGTAGGTCGAGATCTGACGGCCGGTGCCTTCGAATTCCTCGATCCCTCCAGAGGCAGGCGTCCCCGAGAGATCGGAGATCCCGACGTCGCCGGAGATCTGGAAGCGCTCGTTCAGCCGGTGGGTCAAGCCAACGCTCACGGATCGGGAACGGGCGGTTCGATCGTCGGCCAGGTCCTCGATTTCATCGGTTCCAAAGCGATCGTGCAGATCCGAGAGTGAATCGTCCTGCTGTCCGAACAGGGCATTGCGTGTGCCCAGGCTGGGTAGGCGTCGCCAATCGACCAACAGGTTCAGATCCGTGTCCGGGCGAAGGCGGAGATTGCCTACCAGGAAAGCCGTATTCAGATCGTTGAAGTGGACGTCGTAGTCGAGGAGCCCCGCGAGAAAGCGGCCATCTGCCGCATAGCGAAACTCCGCGCCGATGGCCGAGCGATCCGTGAAGCCCTCTGCCCATTGCTGGACGGCGAAGAACTCGACGTCGAGCCCTTCGACGACGCCGAGAGTCTCGAGGTTCAGGCCCACCAACTGCTGGCTCAAATCCGGGCTCGAGCGAACGAACGGAT
>JAFDCZ010000310.1 GCA_019312665.1 Deltaproteobacteria bacterium
GGGCTGTGCGGCGATCGGACTCGCCTCGATCGAAATCGCGCAGTGGCAGACGCGCAACTCCACCCGGATCGAGAGCCCGAATGGCATCGAATCGCTCGAAGTCATTCAGCTCGGCGGCGTTCCGCAGACGATCTATCTGCGCGGGCGGGACCAGGACAACCCTGTACTGCTCTTCCTCCACGGCGGGCCGGGCGTTCCGTCGATGCCCGGCGCTCGCGAGTTCGGACTTCTTCTGGAGGAACACTTCGTCGTGGTTCACTGGGACCAGCGCGGCGCAGGAAACTCCTGCTCTTCCGATGTCCCGGACGAGAGCCTCCATTTCGAGCAATACCTCGCCGACACGCTCGAACTCGTGAACCTGTTGCGACACCGATTCGACGACGACAAGATCTACCTCCTGGGTCATTCCTGGGGCAGCGTGCTCGGCCTGGTCACGGCGCAGCGTCACCCGGATCTCCTGCATGCCTATGTCGGCATGGGGCAAGTCGTCAACGGGCTGCGCAACGAAGAAGTCTCCTTGCGCTTCGTCCGGGAGCAAGCGAAGGCAGAGGGGAACGAGACGGCGCTCGAACAGCCATCGCGAAGCTCGCCCTCGGCGTCATTCTCAGTCCCGAGTACAGCACGCGAAAGATCCTGTCGTTCTATTCATGCGCGATGAACTCTCTCGACCAGGCTTCGAGCGGCGTGGCAGACGTCGATTTCGTGGCAAGCGTTCCGTCGCTACGGGTCCCGGCGTTCTTTTTTTCCGGTCGACACGACTACAACACGCCCTTCGAACTCGTCGAGGAGTACGTCGAAACTCTCGACGCCCCCCACAAAGAAATCGTCTGGTTCGAGAACTCCGCGCACATGCCCAACCTGGAAGAGCCGAAACGATTCCAGGAGATGCTGATCGAAAAGCTTCTCGGGGAAATGCCTCCCGACGCCTGACTCCGAAGGTGGACGCTGAACCTTCGCCCGAACTCTCAGCATCGCGACGTTCAGCTCGTGGCTCAGGCCTGAACGCGTCGGAACTTCGAGAGCGTCGGCGTTGCAGCCGCGACCAGGGTCGTCTCCAGATGATGGGCCAGCCGCTCTCGGGTCTCGCGCCGACCGATCGGCACGAGGTGGCTCCCAGGGGTCCAGTGAATCGACGGGCGATCCCAATGCTCCCACAACGCATGGGCCTGGGAGGGAGGACAGATGCGATCGGCCCGGGCCGCGAGGATCAAGCTCGCCTCTTTGGAAACCCGCGGTTTGTGGGCCAGCGGCGAATGCGGCGCCCAGACATCCCGCCAGACCTGCGCGCTGATTCCGCCCGCCTCTCGCGCCCGCCGCTCTTCCGGCCGCAGATCCCGTTCCATCAAGTCCTGAAGGGCGACCAAAGGAATCGACGGAATGGCGCAGGCCAGATCTGCATCGAGGGACGCCCAGAGCGCCGTCAGGTAACCGCCCAGGCTCATGCCGTAGACACCGACTGCCGGGGCGCCCTGCTGACGAAGCCAACCGGCGAGGCGCCGCAGGTCCCAGATCGCCTGGCCAAAAGCCGCATTGGTTTGCAGAGGATGATCGTCCAGGAAGCCCGCGCCGGAGCGCCGGCCGATGGCGCGGGGGCCGTGCAGAGGCAGGGTCGGCACCGCCACATCCAGGCCGAGCTTCCGGTGCAGCCCGTCCACATCGAACGCACGCGCGTCCCATCCGATCCGACCCATGCCGTAGCCATGCAGACAGATCAGCGTCGGCCGCGGTCGGTCGCCATGGCGCCAGAGATGCACGTGGGCCGTCCGATTCGGCTCGACCGCGATGTAGCGATCTCGGATCTCGGGATCTCGTGGCTCGTACTCGCTCTCGAAGCGGAGCAGCTCTGCACGGCCCGCACCCCAGACCGGCGTCGAAACGAGCGAGACCTTCTCCAACGCAGGCGGCCGGGGATGGGCGACGGCCGGATCGTCGAGAATCCCGGCCTCCCGGTGGCGCTCGGCGGCCGCACGCAGATCCTCCACCAGCGTCGCCGATTTCGGTGGGGGCGAAGCCATGGCCGTGACGGCCCACAACAGCCGCAAGCTCTCGTCGATCGCGACAGCGGCCTGGGTGCGAAGCGAGAGCGGGTCCGGGAGCTCGACGCCATCGGGCAGTGCATCCTGGAAGAGCGAAGCCTGGGCGCCCGTGCTGAACACGACCAGGCCTAGCAAGCCCGCGATCAACCCGGACACCACGGCACCCCCGACGGCCCAGGCTCCGCCAAGTCCGACGGTCGCGGCCCCGGCGGCGATGATCCACGGTGGGAGCCGCCGCCCGCCACCCTGGGCGAGTTGGAAGGCGAGGACGCCGAGAACGAGCCCGAGACCACAGGCGAAAGCACCTGCTACCGGGCTCAGCACGAGACCTGTCGCCGCGAGGACACCAGCCACCGCCACCAACACCCAGACACGCGCCATCAGAGCGGTCCTCCTGCGGCGGCCGTTCCATCGGGTTCGCTGGAATCGTCGGCGGAACCCAACTCGGAAAGCGCGGCCCAAGGGAGCATCCGCGCTTCCGCATTGGCCAAGGTGATCCCGGGGACCACCGCGCGTAGCACGCCCATATGCGTGACCACCGCCAGCAAGCCGCCGCCGGTACCCTCCCGCGCGCGTTCGAGTGCCGCGACGGCGCGGCTGCGAACCTCGCGCCTGCACTCCCCGCCGCCAGGACGCACGTCCCAATCGCCGGCGCGCACACGCGCGACGTCCTCCGGATAGCGTTCCAACAACTCGGCGTGAGGCTGCGCGCTCCACGCGCCGACGTCCATCTCACGCAGATCGGGTTCGAGGCGTGGCACGAGGCCAAGCACCTCTGCCAGGATTTCTGCCGTCTCCCGCGCGCGAGAAAGATCGCTGCAAACCAGCGCTGCGATGGCTCGGCCACGAAGCTCCTCGGCCAGGGCGCCGGCTTGCTCCCGCCCTCTCGGTGAGAGCGGTGCGTCGGCCTGGCCCTGCCACAAGCCGGCTGCGTTCATGGTGGATTCGGCGTGACGGATGGCAAGGAAACGGGGCATGCGCGCCGGAGGGTAGCGGCTCAGTGCTCGAGAGCGTCCTCACGCAGGCCAGCCGCCGCCTCGAGGATTTCCGAATGTGCCGCCAGCCAGGCGGTCAAGTCCGGGTAGAAGTGCACAGGCGCCTGCTCGAGCAGCCAGCGGCGGCCCGCTTCATCGAGCCCGCGGTGAACCAGGAGTCGCGCGCCCGACCGCTCGACCTGGGCAGCTCCCGCGGGCAGCGCAGCGCCACGCTCGCGCAACCGAGGTTCCAGGGCCAGGGCCGCTTCCGGCCCGTCGAGGAGCAGCAGCCAGGCGAGCGCCTCTCCCTTCGGACATGCGAGCAGCCACGCACGATCCGCGCGCCAGGCTTCGATCTCGGACGGCGGGACCGTGCCCGCCTCGAACCACGTGCTGAGCCCGATCTCGCCGAAGCTGCTCGTGGTCCTTGTGCGGCAGCGCTCGTCCGGACCAAAGTCTTCCCCCCGCGCCTCGATCTCGTTCCTCCCGGTCCGGTCGCGCCCGGGATGCAACAACGCCGCACTGGTGAGCGGGGGCGCTGCCAACATCTTCACCAATCCCGCTGACCCTTCGGCCTCGGCCACCCGCCACACCCACTGGTAACCCAGCGGGTAGGGGCGCAAGAACATCGCGCGAACCCAAGCCGAGCCCTCCGGGAGCTCCCCTTCCACGTCGATCGCGAACCGACGCGCGAAGGCTTCCGCATTCGGCGGCGGGATTCCGTGGGTTCGTTCAGCGTCGCGATGCTCGGTCAAGAGGGCATCGCCCTCGAGTACCGCGGC
>JAFDCZ010000311.1 GCA_019312665.1 Deltaproteobacteria bacterium
GTCTCGTTTTCGGATGATGTGATCCGCGCGAGCGGGAGCTAGGCGTCAACCTGTTCCTGACACGGCAGCCGGTCTCTCGCTCCCTCGGCCTGGGAGCTGGCGCTCTCGGCTCCGGTGCCTTGTTGGCGCTTCTCTTCCCGCCCTTCGAGCTGTGGTGGCTGGCCCCGCTGGTCTTGCTGCCCATCCTGTCCCTGCTTTCCCGCACGAAGCGGCCTCTCGCGGGGGCGGCGATGGGTCTGTTGTTTGGCGTCGGAATGGGACTGGCTTGCTGGGCGTGGCTCTTCCCAACACTCACCGCCGAGTTCCACGTCGCCCGGAAGGTCGCCTTGGCCGTCGCGGTAGCAGCAGTCGCGACCACGATCTGGCCGTTCGCCGTGTTCGGTGGGCTGACCGTCTGGATGGGGCGCAGCCGTTGGATCTCGTGGCTGACACCGTGCCTTGCCTGGGGAGCCGCCGAGTGGCTTCGGGTCGTCGGCATTTCCCCGTGGATGAGGCTCGGTGACGCATTGGCGGGGCGGGACGTATGGGTTCAACCCGCTGCAGTGGGCGGTGTCGCATTGTTGTCGTTTGGCATCGTGGCAACGAACGCGTTGTTGTTCGAGGCATGGCAGCGCCGTCGCCTCCGAGCCGCGCTGGCCGCAGCCATGCTCCTTGCCGGATGGGGGGCGTTTGGTGCGATCCGGTTGGCCCTTCATCCATTGGACGACACGTCGCTCCGGGTCGGGCTCGTGCAGGTGGCGACTCCTCAACATGAGCGTTGGACGGAAGGCAGTTGGGAGAGGAATCTGGAGCGTCAGCTCCGCCTCAGTGAGCAGGCACAAGCCGAGGGCGCGGAACTCATCGTGTGGAGCGAAACCGCGATCGACACCGTTCCGCAGCAGATACCGGATCTGGCCGCTCGCCTGGGACGCAGACTCGAGGCCGATCTCGTCACCGGGCTCCTGCTCGAGCGCCCTGATGGGCGCCTCACCAACAGCGTGGCGGCCTTCGATTCCGACGGTCGGCGGCTCGGCCACTACGACAAGAGGGTTCTCGTCCCGCTCGTCGAGGAGCTTCCCGATTGGGTCGAGGCGCGGCCCCGGCTGCGCCGCCGTCTGCGCCGCCTGGCCGCCGAGACATCCTATGCAAGGGGTGAGAGTTCGGAGCCCCTCGATGTGGCCGGCTTCAAGCTCGGCGCACTCGTCTGCTACGAAGCGATGTTCCCCGAACTCAGCCGTCGCACGGTCGAACTCGGAGCGGAAATCCTCGTAAACGTCTCGAATGACGCCTTCTTCCCCAAGCGCGCTGCGGCCCAACACGCGGCGATGGGCTTGATGCGCAGCGTGGAGCTGGGGCGTCCCTTCTTGCGTGCCTCGAACCGCGGGCCCGGCTTCGTCGTAGACGCTGCTGGCCGGATCCTCTCGCGGGTCGGCGCAGGGGAGCAGGTGGCCCGAGTCGTGGATCTCGACCCGGCGACCATCGACACCCTCTACGCCCGCGGCGGGCACGGCTTCGATGAAGCCTTGTTCGGGGCGGCCCTTCTGAGCGCCTTGATGGTCGGCCGCCGCCCCCGCAGCGAGGGCGTGGCCGACTCATCCTCGAACTCATCGGCGTCGGCCTAGAAGATCTTCTGCCAGCCCACGGTGATCATCCAGTCGGTTTCCAGTTGAGGCCCGTCCAGCTTCTGATAGACCGGCCTGCCGACCTCGAGCGCCAGCCGATGACCGCGGAGCGCTCCATTCGTTGCCTTCAAGTCGAGCCCGATCCACAAGTCGAGCCGCCGGCCAGCCCGAAGATCCGGATCGGCGGTCGGAACCTGGTTCCGGTTCAGGTCATCATCGTCTCCGCGAATGCCTCGCCAATCCTGGTAGGCAAGGCGCACGGAGGTGGATACCCAGGGAGCCAACGCGAGGCCCAGCCAGCCCGTGGTTCCGAAGCGGTGGCCCAACCGGTAGCCCTTGCGATTGATGCCCGTACGCAACGTGCCCAGGATCTGGCTACCCCACGTGATCTTCTCCCAGGCGCCGGTATACGTCGCGCCGGGCAGCAGATCCCAGGTACCTGATCCGAGTTGCATCGGATAAGGCAACCGACTGCGCCCCATGGGGGTGTCATCCTTGGCCGAAATACTGCCCGTAGGAGCACTCACACCCAGGTTCAAGTGGAGATGATGCTCGCCGCGGTCGAACAGGCGGACAAGCGCCGTGAACTTCGTGTCGCCGATACCGTGGGATCGGGTCGTGAAGCTTCGGCCGCCGCGTGTGCGGTGCTTCATGTCCAGCCGCTTGAACGGCAACATCGCCGCCAGGGTGACATCCTCATGGGGTGCCCACATGACACTGAACATATGCGCTTCCATATCCATCTCGAGCGGCGCGATCGGGAAGCTTCGATGCACGGAGTTCTCGCTCTGGCGAGAGGTGCCATCCCGGTTGCCGTTCATGCTCATGCGCATGTAGCGATAGGAGAGCATGACCCCGCCTTGCGGATGCAAGTGGTCCCCCATGACACCGATGGGAGCATCTACCGTCGCGTCGTGATGGGCGTGGCTGTGAGCTGCGAACGTGGCTTGCGGAAGGGCAAGCGAGATGAGGGCCCCGAGCAGGGCGCACAAGATGGGCACTCGGGCATGGGCCCGGCGAATGGACATTCCGGTCTCCTCGACGAATGGAATTCGGCCATGCGAAAGCGGTCGTGGCCTGGTCAGGCCAGATCGCCTAGCCGAGGAGAGGGACTGGAACGGGCGGGGCGAGAAACCATTCGGATCCGAACAGGGCCGGACCAACGCGATCGCGCTCGACGATTCTTTCGAGGTGCGCCATGAGGGTGCCCGCAGGGGCATGGGCGGAAAGGCTCGCGACGCCCGGCGTGGATCGCTCGTCGCAGCCGCATGCGCAGGGAGCCTCGAGGTGAATCTGCCTCGCCGGCATGGACTGAGAGGCGTGGCCCGAATGCGGGCCCTCGGAGCCATGCCGGGCCCCGTGCCCGGCGTGCGGGTTCTCGGCGCTTTGGTGGGCCGAAGCCACGCTTGCTGGATGCACAGGGTTGAGCGCGGGCAGGCATGGCGTCGTGGCGGCGACCACGTAGAGGCCGATCAAGGCGAAGCCTGCCAGGACCGATCCGCGGGAACTGAGCATTCGCACGGCGAAAGACACTACCCGCGCTTGGCGCAGGCGCCAGAGGCGTGAACGTCATCGCATCACGCGGATCGAACGCTCCTCATGAACTCGATGTTAGTCATCCCAATGTGGAGATCTGACCCGACTGCATGGGGTCGATAGCCACACAGGCCACGCTCCGAGCCCGACCTGATGAGACGCGGCGTTCAGGTGTCGAAGCGCAGCGAGGTGGGCCCTTCAGGGGCGTGCTCGAGGAGTTCGAGAACGTTGCCAAAGGGATCGCGGCCGTATAGTCGTCGGTCGCCAAGCAGATGTGGGTGATCCCCGCCTGGTTGACCGGGCGGTTGATCTGCCCGTCTGCCGAGCTGTTGAATTCGAAGAGTTCGATGCAGGAGTTCCCCTTGCGGAACATGCGTACCTTGCAGCCGGCATCCTCGACGCCGAATGCGTCGTTCAGCGGCGCGATGCCGGAGGGAATCTCGGCGTCCATGACGATCTCGAAGCCCAGGACCTCGCAGTAGAAGCGAAGCGCAGCTTCGATGTCGGGGACGGCGAGCGCAGGGTGGTGGACGCCTAGGATCATGATTCATCCTTCTTTCGAAACAAAGATGCCGAACTCAGCTCACCTCTGCAGCAAGCTGCAGATCCCCGGCGTCATCGACGCGCAGCTGCCAGCCCGGCGGCAAGACGATCGTCGTGAAGCTCTCCTCCACGAGTGCCGGCCCTTCCGCACGATCGCCGGGCTGCAGGTCACTTCCGACGAAAACATCTGCTTCCTCGAAACCGCGACCGAGTTGCACGCGCCGCCGGCCGGTGGCCTTGGCCTCGCGTGGGTTCGCCTCGAACCCGCCCGAAAAGGCCGGCTGGGCAACCGCGGCCGTGCTGATCAAGCGCGCGCCCGTGATCTCGGGCTCCTCGCCCATCCGCCGGTGCCCGTATTCCCGCTCATGGCTCTGGTGAAAGCGCTCGACCATGGCCGGCAAGAGATCGTTCTCGGTGAACGTCCAGTCGATCTCGCCGGAGCCCTCGTGGGCGTCGATGGCCAGTGACCAGTTCTGCCCGGGATAGCGCAGATTCAGCTGGAATCTCACCTGGCAAGCATCCGGGCCAAAGCCGGCGACGGCGAGATGCCGGAGGGCCTCGCTGTGCAGGTCCCGCCAAAGCGCGCGGAGGCGAACGGGCTCTGCCTTCCCGGCGGCGACGAGATAGGAGCGCTCCTCGTCGAGGCCCGGAAGCGCGACGAGTGCACCGAGCGCCGAGAAGGCCGGAGAACTGCGAGGGATCACCACCCGGCCGATGCCAAGCTCCCTGGCCTGGGTGGCTGCGAAAAGGGGACCGTTGCCTCCGTAGGCCAGCAGCGTGAGCGTTCGCGGGTCGGTCCCTCGCTCCGCCGTGAGGCGCCGGACCGCCTGGCACATGTTCGCGTTCACCACCCGCCAGCAATCGAAGGCCGCTTCTTCGACGCTGCATCCCATCGGGTTCGCGACGTGCGTCCGAAACGCTTCATCCACGCCATCGCGGGAGAGGCGGAAGCGACCGCCCGCGAACGGGCTCTCCGGAGAGAGCAGGCCGAGCACCAGGTTCGCATCGGTGATGGTGGGCCTCGTCCCACCCCGGCCATAACAGACGGGCCCCGGATCTGCGCCAGCGCTCCCGGGGCCGACTTCGAGGCGCCCCTCGTGGACGTGACACAGGGATCCACCGCCTGCGCCGAGCGTCTCGACGCTGACCATCGGAAGCCCGATCACATAGCGGTGATGCCAGTTCCAGCCGGGCTCCGCGGGTGCCCTGCCATCGCGAACGAGCGAGACGTCATAGCTCGTGCCCCCCATGTCCACGCACAGAAGTTGCGGCTCGTCCTTTGCGAGGCCCGCACGGGCACTTCCGATCACGCCGCCGGCCGGACCGGAGGCAAGCACGCGGACGGGCGCTCTTCGGATGTACTCGCGGGTCATCACGCCCCCGCTCGATTGCATGACCAACAGCTCTCCGGCGTAGCCAGCCGCCTGCAGACGCTCTCCCAGCCGATCCAGATAGCCCGTCACCCGCGGGCCGATGTAGGCATTCAAGACCGTGGTGCTCGTGCGCTCGAATTCCGGGGCTTTGGGCATGACCTGATGCGAAAGAGAAACAGGAACGCCCGGCAGGAGTTCGGCGAGAAGCTCGCCCAGGCGAAGCTCATGCACCGGATTGACGAACGAGAAGAGGGTGGCGACCGCGACCGACTCCACCCCCTGGTCCTCCAATCGCGCGATCGCGTGACGCGCTGCGGGCTCGTCCAGGGGAAGGTGGATTCGACCGTCGAAGAGGATGCGCTCTGGAACGGTCAAGCGCCGCCGCCGTGGCACGATGACGGGCGGCGGTGGGAGCCGCACATCCCAGATGTCTTCCTTGAAACCCCGGCGAAGCTCGAGCTCATCTCGAAAGCCCTGGGTGGTGAGCAAGCCCGTCCGCGCGCCGCTCATCTCGATCAAGGTGTTGTCTGCCACGGTCGTGCCATGCACGATCGAATCGATCTGCGCGAGTAGCTCTCGTAGCGAGCATCCCTCCCGCTCTGCGAGCGAGCCCAGGCCCTCCATCACAGCCAGTGACCGGTCCTGGGGAGTCGAAAGCGCCTTGTCGACGAAAACGCTGCCGTCCTCCTTCATGAGCGCGAAATCCGTGAAGGTCCCGCCGATATCGACGCCGAGGCGCCAGCTCATTCCCGCTCGGCTCCGAGCCGGGTACGAAGCTCGCGGGTCGCCGCCTCGTCGATGCGCAGATCGCCGTCGGGTGCGCTGCCAACGAAGACCACTCCGTAGCGCTCACGGGCCGCATCGAGGCTGACGTACTCGTCCAGAACGTCCTCCCGAACCGCAGCCGGCTCGCGCTCTAGAGGAGAGCCGAAGCCGCCGCCGCCGCCGTATTGATAGGCGATCACCGAATCGGCAGGGAGCTGCGCCTGCAGCGAACCTTCGACTTCGACCTCATCTGGCGTGCCGACCTGGAAGCGATTCTTGTAAGGCGCAGCATCGTCGCCG
>JAFDCZ010000312.1 GCA_019312665.1 Deltaproteobacteria bacterium
CCGCCATCGAGCTTCTGAAGAGTGCCGATGATCTGCTCTTCCTTAAACCTGCTTTTCTTCATCTGTCACCCTATGCCGCGCTAAGGGCCCGCGCAACAATAAGTCCCGAGATGTGCAGTGCGACTGACGCATAACGGATCTCGCGTGAGCAGTGAATTCGCCAAGAAACAGCTACTCCAGCGCAGGATACGAGTGTTTGACGGCAGGACAAAGATCTCTAGTTATGATAGAGTCAACCCATCAAGGGAGGAACTCGATCATAATGAGACCAGAACGCTACAACTCCAAGAGTCTCGTGCGACTCCTCAAGCACAAGCGGATCGCAACGATCGACGATCTGAAACAGGCTTTAGGAACACAGGCGGATGCAACGGTGTTTCGGAAGCTGAAGCAGGTGTCGTACCTGACGAGTTACTCGCACAGCGGCAAGTACTACGCACTCGAAGAGAGCGCGAAGTTCGACGAACTCGGCCTGTGGTCGTGCCAAACGGTTTGCTTCTCTCGCCGCGGCACGTTGCTCGCGACGACAGAGGCGCTAGTGCATGGCGCGGAAGCGGGATTCTACGCCAGCGAACTGGAGACTCTTCTCGACGTCACGATGAAGGCTGCATTGCTCGCACTCGTTCGCAAGAAACGGATTAGCCGTGAGAAGATCGAAAGCAAGCAGCTCTACTGCTCCGCGGATTCGGCAACACGGCGAAAGCAGGTTTTCGCGCGCAAGACGTTCGCGATCGAGACCAGCTTGGCGAGTGCCGGCTCGCACCCAACAGCCACGCTCGATGAACTCAAGGCCGCGATCGTGCTCTTCGTTAGCCTGTTGGATGAGAAGCAGCGTCGACTCTTCGCTGGACTCGAATCTCTCAAGTCCGGCTATGGTGGCGATCAGCGGATCGCCGAGCTGCTTGACCTAGACGTCGGAACGGTCGCCAGAGGACGGCATCAGCTACTTGAGCAGAATGCCGAAGTCGGACGAGTTCGGAGAGCAGGCGCAGGCCGCAAGGCCGTGGAAAAAAAACGACAATCATCACGCAAATCGAGGAACTCATGAAGCATGAGACTGCGGGTGACCCGATGAGCGGCCTGAAATGGACCCGCCGGACCACGGCCAAGATCGCTGCCAGGCTACAGTCCATCGGGATCAAGGTCGGTACAAGGACGGTGGCAGGATTGCTCAAGAAGATGGGCTTCTCGCTTCGCGTTAATCACAAGAAACTCGCTGGCAGCTCTCACCCGGACAGAGACGCTCAGTTCATCCACATCGCCGAACTGCGTGAGCGGTGCGCCGTCGAACACCAGCCGATCATCAGCGTTGACACCAAGAAGAAGGAACTGCTCGGAGCCTTCAAGAATGCCGGCGTCAAGTGGGATCGCGAGCCGGTTCTCGTCAATGACCACGACTTCCGCTCGGACGCTGATGGCATCGCCGTTCCCTATGGCGTGTACGACTTGCAGGCCAACCGTGGCACCCTGTTCGTCGGCACCTCCTACGACACACCCGCGTTCGCGGTGGACTGCGTCGAGAAGTGGTGGCGCTCCGAGGGGCAGCAACGCTACGCCGATGCCGAGAGCCTCTCCATCTTGGCCGACGGTGGCGGTAGCAACGGTTCAAGGTGTCGTGCCTGGAAGGTGGAACTTCAGCGACGTCTGTGCGATCGCCACGGGCTCTCGGTGACTGTCGCCCACTACCCGACAGGGGCCTCGAAATGGAATCCCATCGAGCACCGTTTCTTCAGCGAGCTCAGCAAGAACTGGGCAGGACGCCCCCTCGACAGCCACGAGACGATCCTCAAATACGCCCGGACGACGAAGACCAGCGCCGGTTTGTGCGTCCGCGCCCATCTTATCCGAAGGTGCTATAAAAAGAGAATCAAGGTCACCGATACCCAGATGCAAGAGTTGGTCATCACGAAAGATGAGACTCTACCCACGTGGAACTACACGATCGACCCGTCATGAAAACCGGGAGTTATTTCTGCGCGGGTCCTTAGATCCGGTTCCGCTCCAGCCAGGCCAGAAGGTCCACTCGCTTGAACCTCAACGCCGAGCTCTTCCCGTTGCCCACGCGGTAGGCCGGGATCACGTTATCGCGGGTCAGCTCCCACAACTTGGTCCGCCCGATCTTCAGCAGGCCCATCGCCTCGCGGCTAGTAAGGATCTCGTCCTCGGTGCGCGCGCGGCGCGGCTGGGGGCGCTGGCCTTCTCGAGTCAGCCTGGTGGTGTCCATATCGTCCCACTCCGTCATCACGATCCCTGCCCGGTCGCGGAACAGGCCCGCCAGGCGGCGACCAGTGCCTGCGCCGTAGCTCCGGGGTCATGACGCAGCTTGGGCCCCGGAGCGAGCAGATCGTGGTGCAGCACCCGTCTCCCGTCGAACATTTCCTCGCGCAGCGCCAGGGGCACGGCACCCTCTTCCTCGTAGCGCCGGAGGGTTCCGGCGCCGATGGCACCATCGTGAACCAAGATCACGTCCACCGTTCGCCCACCGGCATGGGTTTCCAGGATTCGCAGGTGGTCCTTGAGGTCGAGGCCGGACGACTCGCCACGCTCGCTGACCAGATTGGCCACGAAGACCCGCACCGCGCGCGTCTCGCACAATGCACGGCCGACGCCCTCCAGCACCACGGTCGGCATCACGCTGGTGAAGAGGCTGCCCGGCCCGATCACGACCAGGTCGGCTTCCAGGATCGCCTCGATCACACCAGGCGTCGGTCGGGCCGAGGCTGGCCGCAGGGAAACCTGGCGAATCCGTTTCATGCAGGGACCGATCAACGACTCGCCCGTGAGACGGGAGCCGTCTTCAAGATCGGCGATCAGGCTGACATCCTCGGTGGTCACCGGGAGGATCCGACCGGTGGTGCGCAGCACCCGGCTCGAGACCTCCACCGCCTTCAGGAAACTGCCGGTCTGCTCGGCCAGCGCGGCCAGGATCAGATTGCCCAGGTTGTGACCCGCAAGCTCGCCGTCGCCGTCGTAGCGGTGCTTGAACAGCCCCGCCAGCAGGTGCTCGTCCTCGGAGAGAGCGACGAGACAGTTGCGCACGTCACCCGGCGGCGGCAGGCCACGCACACGGCGCAGGCGGCCCGAGCTTCCACCATCGTCGCTCATGGCCACGACCCCGGTAAGGTCGGCCATTTCGCCGCTGGCCACCAAGCCTCTCAAGCCGCGCAGAACCGCGGGCAGACCACTCCCCCCGCCGAGCGCCACTGCGCGGCGCGGCAGCGCAGCGGTCCGCGAATCGGGGATTCGCTCTGGATCCGGCCGGGTCATCGTTTTCGCTTCCGCCCTTTCTTGTAGTACTCGTGGTAGCTCTTCTCGTAGCCATGGTAGCTATCGCGATCGGCCAGACTGAAGGTCAGGTCGTTGAGCA
>JAFDCZ010000313.1 GCA_019312665.1 Deltaproteobacteria bacterium
TCATCCGACCCCGCGAGACAATCCGAACAGCTTTCTCGCTAGCCTCACCCGTTCATGCTTGAACGGGTCTTCGGTATCGAAACGGAGTACGCCGTCGTCTACTTCCCCGCTCGTGGCGAGGAGGGGCGGCCGACGAATTTGTCGTTGTATCCACTCTTCGAGGGCCAGCTGTCCTCGCGGGTCCCCAGTGTGCCTCGGACGCTCTCGCTTCTGCGCGCCAAGCCCGGCCGGTTTCTGGCGAACGGCATGTCCTTTCACTACGAAGCGACGCCAGACGCGTTCGAGCACGGATTGCTCGAGATCGCCAGCCCTGAGTGCAGGGATCCCTTCAGTCTGCTGGCGCACGAGCGTGCCAAGGATGAGCTGGTCGAACTGCTTCGGGTGGATGTGAACCGGGATCTTCGCGCGCGGGGTTGGCGCGGGGAGGTGCGCATCTTCAAGAGCAACGTTGATGCGCACGGCCACACGTTTGGCTCCCACGAGAGCTATTGGATCGACGATCCCCTGCCGGTTGAAACCCGGCTGGCATTGGCACCTCTCTGGGTGCTCCTCTGGTTGGCGACGTTGCCTTCATTGCTCTGGCTCGTGAGCGTGAGCCTGTTGATGTTGACGGCTCCGCTTCTGCTGCTCCTGCTCCCGCTTCTGGCGAGCGGCATCCGTCTGGCGGCACGTGGCATTCGGCGTGTGTGGCCCGAGCTGGCGCAGGCATGGCGGCGGGCGGCCTTGCGTCTGTCGTCCGTGCCGATTCGGGTGGCGGCCCGTCTTCAGGCGGATCCCGGGCTGCTCGCGCGACATCTCGCCTGGATCGATTGGCCGATACGGCCCTTCATGAGCCTGCATGCAGCATTCGCGCGCCGCTTCTTCTTTCGGCCCGCCATCCGCGGCGCGATGGCTCACCTGGTGACACGTACCCTCTATTGTGGGGCCGGGCGGCTCGTCTTCGAAGGCCGGGATCCGTTGCATTGCAGTCAGCGCGCGGAGTTCATGCGCGTTCCAGCCCACATCTTCACGCATGGTGAGCACCGCCCGCTCGTCGAGCTGCGTGATCTGTTCTTTCGCCCGTGGAGCGCCTTTGGCCGCTACCGGCGGCTGCACCTCATGTTGGCCGATGCCACCCAATGCGATCAGGCGAGCATCCTCCGGATCGGAACCACGGCTCTCGTGCTCGAAGCCATCGAAGCCCTTCCCGAGGCGCCCTGGCCCGAGTTGGCTGATCCGGTGGCTGGTTTGCGCAGCCTGAGTCGCGATGCGGAAGCCGTACTGCGGCTCCGTGACGGCACGAAGGCGAACGCCCTCGCGATCCAACGGCAGGTGCTGCAGCACGTTCGCGAGCGACTGCCGGACATCAACGAAAGTTGGAAGAGGCGTGTGCTCGCTCTCTGGAAGGAGACCCTCGATCAATGGGAGCGCGATCCGGACGAGCTGGCGGATCGGGTCGACTGGATTGCCAAGCGCAGCTTGCTGTATCGCGACTGCAATTCCCCCGAGGATTGGATGCGTCTTGCCGCCCAGGGAAGGCGCCTGCTCACCGCCGGCACGTGCGATGGCGAGCAGGAGAGGCTGCGGCAGCTGGTCTTTCGGATGTTGCGCACGGACCTTCGCTACCACGATCTCGGGCCGCGCGGTGGGCACCGACGGTTGCGCGGGCGCGGTCGGGTGCGCGAATGGGCGGAGGCGGATGCCATCGCCCAGGCGCACATCCATCCGCCCGCGGACACGCGCGCATACGCCCGGGGGCTCGCGATTCGAGAAGCTGCGGGAGCCTCCGTGCCCGGAGCGGCCACCTGGCACCGGGTGCGCGTCGGCCTTTGGGATTGGCATTGGCTGCTCGACCCGCTGCATGCAGGCCCGGGCCTCAGCTTCCTCGGCAAGCGTCGACGAAGCCACGGAAGAGTCGCATCCGATTCGCCCCCTGGAGCTTCTCCGGATGCCACTGCACCCCGAGCCGGAGCACAGGGCCTTCCGCCTCGATCGCCTCGATGATCCCATCCGGCGCACGGGCCGCGATCCGATAACCCGTGCCAGCTGCGGCCACGGCTTGGTGGTGCAGGCTGTTGACTTCGACCGACGAATCTCCCAACCATCGTGCGAGCCGGGTGCCGGCCTCGAGCGTGAGGCCATGGCGGCCGTCCCGCTCTTCGAGTTGGTGGGATTCGGCGTCTGGCCGGTCAGCCGGAATGTGATGATGCAATGCGCCTCCCGCTTCGAGCGCCATCAGCTGCATGCCGTAGCAGATGCCGAGCAGAGGCAGGCCGCGCTCCAACGCAACCGCCAGCAGTGCGGCGTCGAAGGCTCTCTGGTCAGGTTGGACCAGGCTGAAGCGAACCTCGGCCGGGTATGGCCTGGCCGGCGGGAAGTCGTCGCCGCCCGGGAGCAGCAGCCCGTCGATCCCCTCCAAAGCCGCTTCGGGAGAGACGGGCAGGGGCAGGTAGCACGGCGTGCCTTCTGCCTCGGCCACCGCCGTTGCATACGCTTCGTCGATGTAGTGGTAGCGACGGCCCGCTCGGATGCGATCCTCCGCGTCGAGGCTGAGCGGGATGCCGATGCGCGGCTGGGCCATGGGGCCAGACTAGCCGAGGGACCTGTGCGAACATCCCGCCTCTCGGAACCAGGAGGATCGCCGTGGCCATCCAGGTGGGCGACAAGCTTCCCTCGGTGAAGCTCAAAATCGTGACGCCCTCGGGCCAGATGGATGCTACGACGGAGGAGCTCTTCGCCGGCAAGAAGATCGTCGTGTTCGGCGTGCCCGGAGCCTTCACCCCGGTCTGCTCTTCCCAGCATCTGCCCGGCTACATTCGCAACGCGGAGGCGCTACGGGCGAAGGGTGTCGACCGCATCCTGTGCGTGTCCGTGAACGACATCTTCGTGATGGAGGCATGGGCTCGAGATCGGGGCGCGGGCGACGCAGTGACGCTGGTCGCAGACGGTTCGGCGGAGTTCACCCGCGCAGTGGGTCTGGATTTCGATGCCGGAAATTTTGGCATGGGAACCCGTTCCCAGCGCTACGCGTTGGTGGCCGAAGACGGAGTAGTCACGCATCTGGCCATCGAGACCCCGATGAAATTCGACGTTTCCAGCGTCGAAGCCATTCTCGCCGTCCTGTGAAGATCGCTGTGGCAAGGAAGGGCGAAATGAAACGATCCCCTGCCGCGATCCTGCTCGTCGCCCTGGTCGGAGTTGGCTGCTTAGGCTCGGTGGAACATGTCACGAGTTGCGAACCGGGGGATGGCCTGGTTCCGGTTTGCGGCTTCATCAACCCGGAAGATCTGACCGTTGCTCCGGGCGGCGAGTGGCTCTTCGTGAGCCAGTACCCCTCGGCACGAGAGGGCGAGGTGAGCAACGGCAGCCTTGTGGCGTTTCGACC
>JAFDCZ010000314.1 GCA_019312665.1 Deltaproteobacteria bacterium
CGTGGGCGAAGAGATTGCAGGCGTCGGCGTAGAGCGCGACCAGGCGCAGCGTCTTCCGCTCGCCCATGCCACCGATCAGGATCGGCGGCCGGGGACGCTGAAGAGGCTGGGGGATGCAGAGGGTTTCGGCGAGCTGGTAGTGATGCCCATCGAAGGGCCCGTCATCGTCGGACCACATCTGTTCCGCGATCTGCAACGTCTCTTCCAAGCGCTCGAAGCGCTCCCCGAGCGACGGATAGGGAATCCCCAGACCGTGGTGCTCCCGGTCGAACCAGGCCGCGCCAATCCCCAGGGTCGCGCGACCGCCGGAGAGAACGTCGAGTGTACTCACGGTCTTCACGAGCACGCCCGGATGGCGGTAGGTCACCCCGGTCACCATCGTGCCGAGCCGCACGCGGCGGGTGATTCCCGCCAGATAGTGAAGCGCGCCGTAGCCCTCGAGCATGTCGGTCTCGGCAGGGCCGACCATGGGAATCTGGAAGAGGTGATCCATCACCCAGAGGCTTGCGAAACCTCCCTCATCGACCGTCTCGGCGATCTGCCGCAGGGTCCCGGCCATCGCTTCGGGGCCCCCGGGCCAGGTGAAGTTCGGAACCTGCAGACCGATGCGCATGGCGGCTTCCTTCCGGGTGCCCCGCGACTCTACGCGACCCTTCGATCGACCGGTACCATGCGCCCATGGCGGAGCCTGACCCCAGACCCGGCCCGCCGACGGCCGCCCCTTCCGACGACTCCATGGAGCGCGCTCGGCGACGGCTCTTCCCCTGGTACCTGGCGACGATTTCTTCGTGGTTCGGCGGTTGGGGCATGCAACAGGTGCTCTTCCCCTGGCTGGTCGTCGGCGTGCTCCAGTCCAGTGCAGAGAACACCGGCATCGCCCAGATGTCCGTGTTGATCTCCAACCTGGCATTCCTGCTGGTGGGAGGCGCGGTGGCCGACCGGTTCGATCCCCGGCGCCTGCTGATCCTCATGCACCTCGCCGGAGTGCTGCCCGTGGGCCTCTTGCTCGCCGCCGTCGCCGGTGGATGGCTCTCGCTGCCTGTCCTGGTGCTCTGCGGGCTCGGAGTCGGCGTGAGCAGCGCCTTCAGCACCCCGGCTCGTGACAGCCTGCTATCGGACGTCGCCGGGGACGATCTCGAACGTGCGGTCACAGGAGTGACCGCCGTGCAATTCGGTTCCCAGACGATCGGCATGAGCATCGTCGGCCTCGCCCGTTGGATCGGAACCGAGGCCACTCTTGTGACTCAAGCCGTCGTGCTCGCCGCGGGCGCGCTCTTCGCTCGCCGGCTGCCTGGCCGGCCGGCCCAGAAGCTGACCGGCGGCCCACGGTTTTCGTTCGCCGGAATGACCGAGGGCGTGCGCTTCGTATGGGGCTCCGAACTGCGTCCGATCTTCATCCTGATCGGCGGAGTCGGCCTCTTCTTCATGGGCAGCTACCACGTCGTCTTCCCGCACCTGGTTCACGGCCACTACCAGGGGAACGTCCAGCAGCTCTCGTTGCTGATGATGATGTTTCCGATCGGGACCATCGCCGGGAGCCTGGTCTTGTTGAAGCGCGGCGGAATCCGTCGCAAGGGGCGCGCGCTCATGCTGGCCCTTGCCATCGGCGCGCTCTGCCTCATCGCAGCAGGCCTGGGTCTACCCTTCTGGGGAGCTGTCCTGGCCACCCTGGGCTGGGGTTTGTGCGGTGCCGTCTTCATGAACATGAGCAGGACGCTCTTCCAGGAGCGCGCCGTCGGGCCCGCGCGCGCCCGCGTGCTGGCCGTGAACCAGCTCGGCTTCCTCGGAGCCGCGCCCGTGGGCTCGCTTCTGGCGGGCTACACCACCGCCAGCCTGGGCCCGAACGGTTCGCTGATCGTACTGGGCAGTGCCATGCTCGTACTCGTCGGAGCCGTCGCTGCACTCAGCGACGCGATCCACTTGGAGTAGGAGGAGACCGCATGAAGGACAAGACCATCCTGATCACCGGCGGAAGTTCCGGCATCGGACGCGCAACCGCCGTAGAGCTGGCCAGCCGCGGAGCACGGCTGCTCGTCCAGGGCCGGACACCCGAGCGCTGCGAAGAGGCCATGGACGAGATCCGCCGCTCCGCCACCGGGGCGCCGCCGGAGCTGCTGCAGGCAGATCTTTCCTCTTTGGCCGGCGTTCGCAGCCTTGCCGAGGCCGTCTCGGAACGCACCGACCATCTGGATGTCCTACTCAACAACGCAGGCCTGACGCTGAGCTCGCGACAACTCACCGACGACGGATTCGAGAAGACCTTCGGCGTGAACCACCTTGCGCCCTTCTTGCTGACGGGCCTCCTGCTCCCCCTGCTTCGGCGATCTCCCGCGCCGCGGATCGTCACCGTGGCCTCCGAAGGCCATCGCTTCGGAAAGCTCGACCTGGACGATCTCCAGAACGAGCGACGCTATGCCATGCTGCGGGTCTACGGTCAATCGAAGACCGCCAACATCCTCTTCACGGTCGAACTTGCGCGACGCCTCGAAGGCACGAACGTCACCGCGAACTGCCTCCACCCGGGCATGATCAAGAGCAATCTGGGCCGCGGCAACGGCGCCCTGCTGGACCGTGTCCACGACGCCATTGGAATCGTCCTGTATCCGTTCTTCAAGACCGCCGAACAAGGCGCACAGACCTCGCTTCACCTGGTGGCCTCACCAGACGTCGCCGACGCATCCGGCCGCTACTTCGCCAACAAGCGCCCTTCACGCCCGTCCGCCCACGCCACGAACCCGGAAACCGCCGGGCGCCTCTGGGCAATCAGCGAACAGCTGACCGAATTCAGCTACCCGTAGCGCAGCGGGCGAAACACAGTTCGGCTGGACTCCGGGGATCCGCGCTCACGGATCGTCAACCGGTACCACCGCACCACATCCGCCGCGCATCATTCAGCGGCCAGGTACCGTGCGGCTGGAGTTGATACGGAGGCTATGGGCTTTCGGAATTGCTCCACTCTTGCGAAGTCGAATCGGACAGATGGCTGTTTGGTCGCCTGGAGCGAGCAAGCCGCCCGGAGGTCGAATACGAGTTGGGCAGCGGGAGCGGAATCCAGGCAGCAATCAATTCCGACTTCCTCCCGATAGTTGCGGAATCGAAAGCCCCGCCGACCGCCTCGCCCGAATTCCCAACGAAGACCAACCCGGCGGCGAGTTTGAAAGCGGGAGGCGAAGCGACAGGGAGCCGTCCCGGCCGGCTCCCTGCATTCCCGACTCCGAAACTAGACCGCTGAATCCCGCAGCCTATCACCACCCCTTCGACGGCCCACGTTCACCCAAGCCCGTGGAAGTATGTCACAATCTCGCAGCCGAGAACGACAGCGAAGAACAATATGCAGCGCAGATAGACTGCGTGGACG
>JAFDCZ010000315.1 GCA_019312665.1 Deltaproteobacteria bacterium
TTCGGGTTGGTGGAATTGGGGACTTCGTCCCCTCTCCCCCGCTTCTTCTCATTGCCGGGTTCTGGAGTTCCCCTCCTGCTGCACGGGTTGCCTCCGCGTCCCTGGGCGGGTGGGGGTGCCGGAGCGAGCGACGGTTCCAGCCGAAACGCTAGGAAGACTGGCGCGGGTCCAGCGCCGAGGCCGAGGCCCCGGCCACGTCGGCATCTACGAACGCCCACATCCATGCACCAAGGGGCCCCCAGCCACACGTAACCTCAGAGTCAAGGAGACCAGCGCAGGCACCCCCACCCGCCCTGGCTACGCCCAGGCATGAGACCAAACCCTTCCCGGGATGCGGCCCGGCCGGAGATCGGCTACATCGCCTCCCCATGACGGAACAAGGCCAGATCACCCAGGACGCTTCCGGGACGCTCGCCGTCCCGGACCAGCCCATCATTCCCTTCATCGAGGGAGACGGCATCGGACCCGATATCTGGGCCGCTTCGGTGCGTGTCTTCGATGCCGCAGTCGAGAAGGCTTACGGCGGGAAGCGCAAGATCGTCTGGAAGGAAGTGCTGGCGGGCCAGAAGGCCTTCGACGAGACGGGAAGCTGGCTGCCCGAGGAAACCCTCGAAGCCTTTCGTCACTACCTGGTCGGGCTCAAAGGGCCGCTGACCACGCCGATCGGCGGCGGCATTCGCAGCCTGAACGTGGCGCTGCGCCAGATCCTGGATCTGTATGTCTGCCTGCGCCCGGTGAAGTGGTACCCGGGCGTGCCGAGCCCGGTGAAGAGACCCCAGGATGTCGACATGGTGATCTTCCGGGAGAACTCGGAGGACATCTACGCCGGGATCGAGTGGGAGAGCGGCACGCCGGAAGTGAAGAAGGTCATCGACTTTCTTCAGGACGAGATGGGGGTGGAGAAGATCCGTTTCCCGGACAGTTCGGGGATCGGGATCAAGCCCGTCTCCCAGGAGGGGACGTACCGGCTCGTGCGCGCCGCCATTCGCTATGCGATCGAGAAGAAGCGGAAGAGCGTGACGTTGGTCCACAAGGGCAACATCATGAAATTCACGGAAGGTGCCTTTCGCGATTGGGGCTATCAGATCACGAAGGACGAGTTCGCCGGGCAGGCCATTGGCTGGGACGATTGCGACGGGAACCCGCCGGACGGCCAGGTGCTCGTCAAGGATGCGATCGCTGACATCACGCTCCAGCAGGTGATGACCCGCGCCAAGGAGTTCGACGTGATCGCCACGTTGAACCTGAACGGCGACTATCTTTCGGACGCACTCGCCGCGCAGGTGGGCGGCATCGGAATCGCTCCCGGTGCAAACATCAACTACGACACGGGCAACGGCATCTTCGAGGCCACCCATGGCACGGCGCCCAAGTACGCCGGCCAGGACAAGGTGAACCCGAGTTCCGTCATCCTCTCCGGCGTGATGATGCTCGAGCATCTCGGCTGGAAGGAGGCGGGGGACCTGATCGAGACGGGCATCACCACCTCGATCGCCAACAAGACCGTCACCTATGATTTTGAACGCCTGATGGACGGCGCCACCAAGCTCAAATGCTCGGAATTCGGCGACGCCATCATCTCCAACATGGGCTAAGGCCCGAAAAGGAAGAATCCCCACCATGGCACGACCCAAGATCGCCCTGATCGGCGGTGGAAACATCGGCGGAGTTCTCGCAGAGCAGGCCGCCTATCGTGAACTCGGCGACGTCGTGATCTTCGACGTGGTCGATGGCCTGCCTCAGGGCAAGGCCCTCGACATGGCCGAAGGCGCTCCGCTCCTCGATTCCGATGCGAAGATCTCCGGAACGAATTCCTATGAAGGCATCGCGGGCGCCAACCTGGTGATCATCACCGCCGGACTCGCACGCAAGCCCGGCATGTCTCGTGACGATCTGCTCAACACGAATCTCAAGATCATGAAGCAGGTTGCAGAGGGCGTTCGGGACCACGCACCGGATGCCTACGTGATCGTGATCTCGAATCCCCTCGACGCCATGGTCTACACCTTCAAAGAGGTTTCGGGTTTCCCCAAGAACCGCGTCGTCGGCATGGCCGGCGTTCTGGATTCCACCCGCTTCCGCGCCTTCGTCGCCTGGGAGCTGGATGTTTCGGTGCAGGACGTCACAGCGCTGGTGCTCGGGGGCCACGGAGATACGATGGTTCCCCTCGTGCGCTACTGCACGGTGGCCGGCATTCCGCTCCAGCAGCTGCTCTCTGCCGACAAGATCGATGCGATCGTCGAGCGCACGAAGAAGGCAGGCGGCGAGGTCGTCGGCCTGCTGAAGACCGGTTCGGCGTTCGTTTCACCGGCAGTTTCCGCCATCGAGATGGCCGAGTCGATCCTGCGCGACAAGAAGCGGGTGTTGGCCTGCGCTTGCCTGCTCGAGGGCGAGTTCGGTGTCGATGGCCTGTATGTCGGCGTGCCCTGCGTGCTTGGCGCCGGGGGCGTCGAGCGGGTGCTCGAGGTCGAGCTGAACGCCGAGGAGCGCGCGCTCTTCGACGCCAGCGTCGAGCATGTGAAGACCCTGGTCGAGCAGATCGACCTCTAGGGCCGCTTCAGCGACGGGATGATCCGCGCCGGATCTTTTCGGCGCTCAGGAGCGTTACGCATGAACGTCCACGAGTATCAGGCGAAGGAGTTGTTCCGCGCCTATGGGGTCGCCGTTCCCGAAGGGCATCTGGCCTCCACTCCCGCCGAGGCGGAGGCTGCTGCGAAGCGGCTCGGCACGCCGGTGACGGTGGTGAAGGCGCAGATCCACGCAGGTGGCCGAGGCAAGGGCGGCGGCGTGAAGCTGGCCAAGAGCCCCGCCGAGGCGAAGCAGCACGCGAGTGACATCCTCGGGATGACCCTCGTCACCCATCAGACCGGCCCGGCGGGCAAGCTCGTACGCAAGGTCTATGTCGAAGCAGGCTCGGATATCGATCGCGAGCTCTACCTGGCGCTGACCCTCGACCGCGCGACCGAGAATTTCGCGATCATCGCCTCGACCGAAGGCGGCATGAACATCGAGGAAGTCGCCGAGAGCACGCCTGAGAAGATCCACAACGAGTTCATCGATCCGAACGTGGGCCTCCAGAGCTATCAGGTTCGCAAGGTTGCCAAGGCGCTGAAGCTCGACAAAGCGCAGACCGCGAAGCTCGATGTCTTCTTGAAGGGTCTCTACAAGCTCTTCACGGAGAAGGATGGTTCGCTCGTCGAGATCAACCCGCTCGTCGTCACAGCGGACGGGGATCTCCTCGCGCTGGATGGGAAGCTTGGCTTCGATGACAACGCACTCTTTCGGCATCCAGAGATCGCCGAGCTGCGCGACCCGGAGGAAGAAGATCCCCGCGAACGCGCAGCCAACGAGATCG
>JAFDCZ010000316.1 GCA_019312665.1 Deltaproteobacteria bacterium
GTCTTCGACATCGAGGTCAAGAACGCGGATCTGGTCATTGCGACCCACGGCGCCGGCTTCTGGATCCTCGACGACATCAGCCCGATCCGGCAGTACTCGGCCGATCTCGCCCAGCAGACCGCGCACCTGTTCGAGCCCGAAGACCACTTCCGCTTCGGATACAACTGGTGGCTGGACTACGGCGGCGGCCCCCCCTCGGACAAGAAGTACTACTTCGTCCGCAACGCCGAGGCGGGCTACACCTTCTATGAGCGGGGGGTGGTGAACGGCGAGAGGAAGCGCGAGTACATCAACGCCGGCGACGCGCGCCCCCAGGGCGTGATCCTCTACTACCTGTTGAGCGACAAGGCCAAGGACGTCAGCCTGTCAATTCTCGACGAGCAGGGACACGAGATCCGGATCTTCGGCGCGGACGAGATCCCCAAGCAACAGTTCCGTTCGGTCGTGGATCGTGAATACAGCGGGGGCCAGGCCGCAGGGCAGCCCAGGGTCAGCATCAGCAAGGGGCTCAACCGATTCATCTGGGACACGCGATATCCCACAGTCTCCCAGGTCCCCGGGCTGCCGCCGGTCAACATCAAGCCGTTCGCCAAGCCCGGAATCTACCAGGTGCGGCTGACGGTCGATGGCAAGGCGCAGACGCAATCCTTCGAGTTGAATATCAACCCGAACGAGAGCTACAGCCGCGAAGAAACGGACCGGAAGGGCAAGGGCTGGATGGCGTTGCAGGCCAAGGCCGAAGATGGTGTCCAGGCCGTGCTCAGGGCGCACGCGGCGAAGGAGAAGGTCGCCGGAGCCTTGGGCGGATCCGGCGATCTCGCATCCCGGGCCGCAGCCATCGACAAGCTCTGCGCCGATCTCGAATCCACCCTCGTATCGACGGGCACGACCCTGGTCCAGATCATCAGTCAGCCCACGAAGGCCCTGGCCAAGCTGACCATGTTGCACAACCTCATGGAGACGACCGAGGGCCCACCGAACCAGCCCTGGCTCGAGGTGTACGACAAGACCTCGAGCGAGATGCGATTCAGCTCTCGGTAAAGAAATGGCGCTTTTCGACGAGTTGATCGGGAAGTGACGGCGGGCGAGCCACCATGACACTGCACTCCGCGGTGGCAATCTGATCGCGCAGGTTTCGCTGAAGATGATGGTCCCTCCGGAAGACTGTGTCACAACTGTGTCGGAACTATCGTCAACCATCGTCAACCAACGACAAAACGGCCTACCGCTGAAGCCCATCTAAGTTGCGTCTCTTGTACGATGTATGTCTATAGTCTCGCTCCAGACCCCTATCCGCGAAGGACTTAAAATCCCCCGAGCCAACGCTCATCCGGGTTCGAGTCCCGGCTCCGGCACCATGAGCCTCCAGTGGCCCACACGAACCGCGCAGTAGCCTGACGATTCGCCAAGGGCGAAATTGTGACCGTAGCCGCCACCGCCGCACACTTCGGCCGCTTGCCGAAATGCTTGCCTCGGCCGCTCGTCGCTACGGGTCATACCCACCGGGCACGATCTCAGTTCGCGGCCTGATTGTGTGACGTCTTCGCAAGCTTCAAATGCCCGGACGCCTCGCACACTGCTGACCATGTAACTCAGCGGCTGTTTGTGAGTATTCATGATCGGAGGTCATGGATGAGACCATCGCTATGGGAGATAGAGCATGTATCGATTCTGCCGCACCGTTAGCGCCAGCTCCGTGCTCGTGTGGCTCGTGGTGCTCGTCCCCGCCGCGTCCACGGCGCTGGCGGCGCCGGGTTCTGGCAGTCCTCCTCTGACTGACGAGGTCAGGTGGGCGATCGTCGATGCGGTCGCCGGCAGACTCGTCGACGAGTACGTGTATCCCGATGTCGCCGGTGCCATGGCCGCACGCCTCCGAGAGCGCTTCAGCAAGGGTGCCTACGAGTCTCACACTGCACACGGAGATCTTCTCGAAGCGCTCGCAGAGGATCTGCAGTTCGTGCAGCGGGATCCTCACCTGGGCCTTCGGCTTCTCGACGATAACTCGCCGCCACCGTCCGAAGGCGGAGAGATGTCTGCCGAGCAGGCGGCGTTCTGGAAGGAGTTCTACGACTACGAGAACTACGGCATTTACCAGGTATCCCGTATGGAAGGCAATATCGGACGCATCGACCTCCGTTTATGGCCTTCCGAAGAACTCGCGGCTGGTCCACTCATCGCCGCCCTGGAGTTGCTCAAGGGCGTGGACGCCTTGATCGTCGACGTTCGGCGTCATCTCGGTGGTCGGGCCTACCCGGCCCAGATGGTGTTGAGCTATCTGTTTGAGGAACCCACCCATTTCGCTACCACGATCGATCGGCAGAAGGGGATTACGCGCGAGCAATGGACCTTCGGGATCATCCCGGGCGCACGCCTCACGGAGATTCCGGTCTTCGTTCTGACCAGTTGGGAGACCGCATCCGGGGGCGAGCTGTTGCCGTTTGTGCTCCAGAACACCGGGCGTGGCACGATCATCGGTGAGACAACCCGCGGCGCCGGTAGCCGCACGCACCGCTCGACGATCGAGGGCCTTCGGGTCGAGATGTACATTCCGCATGCCGTCGATGTCGACCCCGAAACGGGCGAGGGCTGGGATGGTGTCGGCGTCACGCCTGACGTTGAGGTTCCCGCTGCAGAAGCGCTGGCAACCGCGCATGTGATGGCGCTCGAAGCTCTACTCGAGCAGGCGGCCGATGCGCCGGCATACCAGACGGCCGAGCGGAAGTGGGCGCTAGTGGGCAAGCGTGCGGAGCTTGAGCAGGCCACCCCATCCGAAGCAGAGTTGCGAGAATACACCGGGACGTTTGGCGAACGCCGGACGTGGGTCGGAGACGGCGTTCTGCACTACTGGCGGGCGGGGCAAGACGAACAGCACCTGGTCCCGATGATTCCGGATTGGTTTGAATTCGAGAGCGCAGAACTGTATTACGTGCGGCTGCGCTTCGACCGGGACGAAGCCGGGGCGGTTCGCCGGTTGGTCCTGTGCTACGACAACGGAAAGGAAGAGACGTTCGCGCCAACGAACGGTTGACTCGGTGCTTATCGATACAGCCAGCCGGGGACTCGTGGTGTAGCTTGCTGGTTGTTGGGGACGAATTACGGTCTAGAGCCATGGATGACATCGTTACTATATACCGCCGGCATGCCTCGGCCGTCTTCCGGTTCGCCTGGGGCCTCACCGGCGACCGCAGCGCGGCCGAAGACCTGGTTTCGGAGACCTTCACGCGGCTGCTTACCAGGGCACCGCGCATCGAGACCCGCACCGCGCTGGCTTATCTGCTGGCGATAGCCCGCAATGCCTATCTCAGCGGTCGGCGGCGACGACGGCGGGAAGTGCCGCTGGCAGAGGAGCTCCGCGATCCGGGTAATGACCTAGTGTCCCGGCTGGACGACCAGGCTCGTCTGGCGTCGGTGCTCAGCGCCGTTCGCGATCTGCCGGAGAGTGAGCGAGCGGCGCTGCTCCTTCGCGTCGATCACGATCTCTCCTACGATGAGATCGCCAGCGCCCTCGGGATATCGGTGGCGGCCGCCAAGGTCAGGGTTCACCGGGCCCGCCTACGGCTTGCGAACGCGATGAACTCCAACAGGAGGAACCCATGAAGCTGGAAGTGACCCGCAATGTCGTGAAGGACCTGTGGCCCCTGTGCCGGGCGGGCGAGGCGAGCCCCGACAGCAAGACGCTGGTCGATGCCTTTCTGGCTGAGGACAGCGCCTATGCCTCCAAACTGAAGGAGAGCCAGGCGCTGGGTTCGGTCGTACCCGCCGTCAACCTCTCCCCCGACGCCGAGCGGCGACTCCTGAACGAGGCGCAAAGAAACGCTCGCCTGAAACTCCAGATCATCGGCGGAGCGATCGCTGCGGCCGCTCTCCTGGCCTTCGTCGGCCTCGCCGGTGCCATTTGGCTCGCGGTGTTCAGATTTGGCGGCGGATGATACTCCTGCCTGCCGGGCCGTCCTGCGATCATCGCGCTGAGAGGTCGGTCTCGAACAGTGGCACGTCGCCGGCTGCGACCGTGACCTCGCCCTTGCGCCAGTCTGAACCACACCGGATTTCCGGGAGAGTTCGTTCGTAGAGTGATCGACCCAGCACAAGGTGGCCCCACACCGCATTCGCGATCTCGAAGCCCCACGTCAAGAGTTCTTGACAATACAAAGCTAATCGTGCGAAGTGGCGCGCATGAACACGTCTCTTTCGTTGCTGGGTGGCATCGCTGCGCTCGTACTGCTGCTCGTCGTC
>JAFDCZ010000162.1 GCA_019312665.1 Deltaproteobacteria bacterium
CTGTCGAGTTGATCGAGGCGTGCGAGCACATCGTCGAGGCGCTTGCCCGCATCCTGGCGGCGTTGGTTCAGGTCGCGGATCTGTTCGTCGCGCTGGCCGAGCTGGACGAGGGTCTGCGTATGCTCGGCTTGCAATGATTGAAAGCGTTCGACCAACGTGCGAACCAACTGGTCGAGGCGCTCGAACTTGACGAATTCGGATTCCGCCGCAGTACGAGTCTCCGACCCTTCGCCCGTATTCGACCGAGCCTCCGAGCCCGTTGACCGAGCCCCCGAGCCCGTTGACCGAGCCTCCAAACCCGTCGATCGAGCCCCCGGTCCTCGCGCCATCCGCCACTCCCCCTTCCAGTGATGCTACCGGCAGCGGGGGAAACCCGTCAATCGTTACATGCCAGAACGGGGTTTGCCGCGCGAATTTTCAGACGTATTGATCGCGCGCCTGGAGGCGGGAACTCCCCATCAGGTAGGCATCGACGGCGCGGGCGGCCTCTCGGCCCTCCCATTGGGCCCAGACGACGAGCGATTGGCCGCGACGACAGTCACCCGCGGCAAAGACGCCAGCCTCGCTGGTGGCGAAGCCCTTCGTATCCGCCAGGACGTTGCCTCGCGGGTCCAGTTCGACACCCAGGCCTTCGACCAGGCCCTCCTTCACCGGCCCCAGGAAGCCCATTGCCAGGAGCACCAGATCGGCCGGGAGTTCGAACTCGCTTCCGGGCACTTCGCGCATGCTGGGCATGAGCGGGCGGTTCAGCTCGTCGCGGTCGAATGCGACCTCCACACCGCGGAGCGTCTTCACCTGGCCGCCCTCCCCCACGAGATCCTTGGTCATCATGGCGTAGCGGCGCTCACCACCCTCGACATGGGAGCTGGAGACGTTGAAGTAGTACTTCTTGGCCTGGGGCCACGGCTCGGATTCGTGCCGGCCCTCGGGCGGTTGCGGCAGGAGTTCGAGCGAGGTGACCGATGCAGCGCCATGCCGGAGCGAGGTGCCGATGCAATCGGAGCCCGTATCGCCGCCGCCGAGCACGACCACATGCTTGCCGCCGGCCAGGATCGCCTCGGCCTCGGGCACCGTATCTCCGGCGACGCGGCGATTCTGCTGGGGCAGGAAATCCATCGCGAAGTGGACGCCGACGAGCTCGCGCCCGGGCACAGGGAGATCTCGAGGCTGCTCGGCACCCAGGCAGAGCAGCACCGCATCGAAGCTCTTGCGCAGCTCGGCCACCGAGAGATCCACCCCGACCTGCACGCCGGTCTGGAAACTCACGCCCTCTTCGCGCATCTGCTCCAGGCGTCGATCAATTGCGCCCTTCTCGAGCTTGAAATCCGGAATGCCGTAGCGAAGCAGGCCACCGATGCGATCACTCTTCTCGAAGAGCGTGACGGTATGCCCCGCGCGGGTGAGTTGCTGGGCTGCAGACAGGCCTGCCGGACCGCTTCCGACCACCGCGACCGAGCGGCCGGTTCGGCGTTCGGGCTTCTGGGCTCGTACCCAACCCTCATCCCAGCCGCGGCGCACGATCTCCCATTCGATCTGTTTGATCGTCACCGGATCCTGGTTGATGCCCAGGACGCAGGCCTGCTCGCAGGGCGCCGGGCAGACCATGCCCGTGAACTCGGGGAAATTGTTCGTCGAGTGCAGCCGCGCGAGCGCGTCCTCCCATTTGTCGCGGAAGACCAGATCGTTGAAGTCAGGGATGACGTTGCCGAGTGGGCAGCCGCTGTTGCAGAAGGGGATGCCGCAATCCATACAGCGGGACGCCTGGGTCTCCGCCTTCTGCGTCGGAAAATCTTCCTGAACGCATTGCCAATCGTCGAGGCGGTCCTCGACCGGTCGGTAGGAGGTGCCCTCCCGGCCGTGCTTCAGGAACCCCCGCGCATCACCCATTGCCACTCTCCGCCGACAGGCGCTGATCCAACGCCCGCTTGTAATCCTTCGGAAAGACCTTCACGAAGCGCTTCGCCAGGGTCTCCCATTTTCGGAGCACCTCGTCGGCCTTTGCACTCCGCGTGTACTTGAAGTGGTTGCGAATCATCCGCTGGAGGAACTCGAGATCCTCTTCATCCGTCGGGTCGAGATCGACCGTCCCCGGATTGACCCGGGTCGCGAACTGGCCGTCTTCGTCCAGTACGTAGGCGATTCCACCGCTCATGCCCGCACCGAAGTTGTGACCCGTCTCGCCCAGGATGATGGCGCGCCCGCCCGTCATGTACTCACAGCCGTGTTCTCCGACGCCTTCGACGACCGCGGTGGCACCACTGTTGCGCACACAGAAGCGTTCCCCGGCCTTGCCCTGGAAGTAGGCCTCTCCAGCCGTTGCCCCGTAGAGCAGGACGTTCCCCGCAATGATGTTCTCCGCGGGATCGAAGGTGGATCCTTGGGGAACGCGAACGATGACCTTCGCTCCCGAAAGGCCCTTGCCCACGTAATCGTTGGCGTCCCCTTCGATCTCGAAGGTGAGCCCGCGCGGGCAGAAGGCCGCCAGGCTCTGGCCAGCGCTGCCTTTGAAGCGAACGGTGATCGTGTCTTCGGGCAGTCCCTCTTCACCGTACTTCCGAGACACCTCGGAGCCCAGGATGGTGCCGGCGGTGCGATTCGTGTTCCGGATCGGCAGCTCGATCTCGACCTTCTCGCCCCTCGCAAGGGCCGGCTCGGCCCGGCGCAGGAGCTCCATGTCGAGCACCGCTTCCAGCTCCTCGGCCAGGGTCTGGGTCGTATCGTTCACGATCGAATGGGGCACGTCCGGAGCGTGGAAGAGTTCCGAGAAATCGAGCCCTTCCTGCTTCCAGTGATTGGGCACCTTGTCGACATCCAACACCTCGACGTGGCCGATCATCTCCTGGAGGTTGCGAAACCCGAGCTTCGCCATGGTTTCGCGGGCCTCTTCGGCGACCCAGAGCAGGTACTGCACCACACTGTCGGGCGTTCCAGCAAACCGCTCGCGAAGCACCGGATCCTGGGTGGCGATTCCAACCGGGCACGTATTCAGGTGGCAGACGCGCATCAGGATGCAGCCCATCGCGACGAGCGGTGCCGTCGCGAAGCCGTACTCGTCCGCGCCTAGCAATGCGGCGATCACGACATCGCGCCCGGTCTTCAGGCCGCCATCGGTCTGAACGCGGATCCGGCCGCGAAGATCGTTCAACACCAGGGTTTGCTGAGTCTCGGCAAGGCCGATCTCCCAAGGCATGCCCGCGTACTTGATCGATGCCTGGGGCGACGCGCCGGTCCCGCCATCCATGCCGCTGATCAGCACGCCATCGGCCTTCCCTTTGGAGACTCCGGCCGCGATCGTTCCGACCCCGGTCAACGACACGAGCTTCACGGAAACCCGCGCCTGCCGGTTCGCATTCTTCAGGTCGTAGATCAGCTGGGAGAGATCCTCGATCGAATAGATGTCGTGGTGGGGCGGAGGCGAAATCAGGCCGACACCCGGAGTCGAGTGCCGCACCTTGGCGATGGTCTCGTTCACCTTGTGGCCCGGGAGTTCACCGCCCTCACCGGGCTTGGCACCCTGGGCCACCTTGATCTGGATCTCGTCGGAGTTGACCAGATACCAGCTGGTGACACCAAAGCGACCCGAGGCGACCTGCTTGATGGCGCTCCGCCGCAGGTCCCCGTTCTCTTCGGGCGTGAAGCGATCGGGATCCTCGCCGCCCTCGCCCGTATTCGACTTTCCGCCGAGCCGATTCATGGCGATCGCGAGAGTCTGATGTGCTTCGAGCGAGATCGATCCGTAGGACATCGCGCCCGTGCAGAAGCGCTTCACGATCTCGCTGGCCGGCTCGACTTCGTCGAGCGGAACCGAAGGCCGCAAGCCACTCTTGAACGCGAACAGGCCGCGCAAGGTGCAAGCGGTCGCCGCTTCGCCGTCCGCGGCTTCCGAGAAGAGCTTGTAGTCGTCGTAGCTCTTCCGCTTCAGCGCGATCTGGAGCCGCGAGACCGTATCCGGGTTGAACGTGTGGCGCTCTCCACGGGTTCGCCATTGGTAGAGGCCGCCAGGATCGAGCTCCGGATAGGCGAAGTCGTCGCCGGCGAAGGCCCGCGCGTGGCGCTGTGCCGCCTCCTTCGCGAGCACGTCGTAACCGACACCCGATACCCGCGAGGCGGTGCCAGTGAAGCAGCGCGCCACGAGCTCCCGGTCGAGACCAATCGCCTCGAAGATCTGGGCGCCGCGGTAGGAAGCCAGGGTCGAGATGCCCATCTTCGCGAACGTCTTGAGCAGCCCCTTGTCATTGGCCTTGATGAAATTCTGCTTCGCGGCTTCCGGGTCGAAGCCTTCGAGTGCATATCGACCCTCGGCGACCAGCTCTTCGATCGTCTGGAACGCCAGATAGGGATTGATGGCCGCCGCGCCATAGCCGATCAGCAAAGCGATCTGCGCCACCTCTCGCGCTTCGCCCGTCTCACAGACGATTCCGCAACGGGTGCGCAGGGTCTCTCGAATCAGGTGATGGTGCACCGAGCCGGTGGCGAGCAACATCGGGATCGGTGCCAGATCCGGGCCGATGCCGCGATCCGAGAGGATCAGGATGTTCACGCCTCCGCGCACGGCGGCCTCGGCCTCGGCGCAGAGCTGATCGAGCGCCGCCCGAAGCCCGTCTCCGCCATCCGCAGGCTTGAAGACGCAGGAGAGCGTGCGCGAAGCAAAGCCAGGCCGATCGATCTGCCGCAGGGTTTCGAGTTGCTCGTCGGTGATCACCGGGTGATCGACCCGGATCATCCTCGCGTTGTCTTCGGTCTCGGTCAGCAGGTTGCCCTCGCTGCCAATCGTCGAGTAGAGCGCCATGACGGGCCGCTCGTTGATCGAATCCATCGCAGGGTTCGATACCTGCGCGAAGAGCTGCTTGAAGTAGCGGTAGAGCATCTGCGGGCGATCCGAGAGGCAGGCCAACGCCGCGTCCTCGCCCATCGAGCCGGTGGGCCACTTGCCATCGGCCGCCATCGGCGCGAGCAGGACCTTGAGATCCTCGTTCGTGTACCCGAACGCCTGTTGCTGGACGAAGCGCCACTTCGGGTTGCGAGGATCGTCGCTGCGATGCTCGGCCGGAACCTCGGCTCGGGGCAGGTCCTTCAGGATCACCCGTTGTCGCTCGAGCCATTCCCCGTAGGGCTTGCGCGTCTTGTACTCGCGCTTGATTTCCTCGTCCTCGACGATTCGTCCCTCTTCGAGGTCGATGAAGAAGATCTTCCCCGGATGCAGCCGACCCTTCTTGAGCACGTTGCTGGGCTCGATGTCGACCACGCCTACTTCGGAGGCCATCACGACGAAACCGTCCTTCGTCACGACATAACGAGAGGGGCGAAGACCGTTGCGGTCGAGAACGGCTCCGATCTTGCGGCCGTCGGTGAATGCCAGCGAAGCCGGGCCATCCCAAGGCTCGAGCATCAGGGAGCGATACTCGTAGAAGGCCCGCAGCTCCGGGTCCATGTCGTCCTGGTTCTCCCAGGCCTCGGGGACCATCATCAACACGGCTTCCGGGAGCTCTCGCCCGGCCAGGCAGAGGAACTCGAGCGCATTGTCGAAGCGCGCGGAATCGGAAACCGGACCTTCGCGCATGATCGGGTAGAGCTTCTGGAGATCGTCGCCGAAGAGCTCCGACTCCATCGTGCCCTGGCGGGCGCGCATCCAGTTCTGGTTGCCTTGGATGGTGTTGATCTCGCCGTTATGTGCCAGGTAGCGGAACGGGTGGGCAAGATCCCAGCTGCCCAAGGTGTTCGTGCTGTAGCGCGAATGCACCAGACAGAGGGCCGAAATGAAATCCGGATCCGCCACGTCCGGGAAGAAGCCCTCGATCTGCCTCGAAATCAGCAGGCCCGTGTAGACGATCGTGCGGCTCGACAGGCTGGTGACGTAGAAGAAGGGACCGTCCGGGAGCGCCTCTGCAATCTGCTTTTCGGCGAGGCGCCGGATCACGTAAAGCTTCCGCTCGAAGGCGTCCTGGTCCTCGGCGGCAGCTCCCTTCGCCTCGATGAAGATCTGGCGCATGCGCGGAAGGCTCTCCCGCGCCTGATAGCCGATCGCCTGCGGGTCGTGAGGAACCTCCCGCCAGCCGAGCACGCTCTGGCCTTCGTTGGCGACGATCTCCTCGAGCATCGCCGCCTGCCGGGTCGCAGCCGTCTCGTCCTGAGAGAGGAAGATCATGCCCACCGCGTACTTGCCGGGAGCCGGCAACGTGATGCCTTGTCCCGTGCATTCCCGGCGCAGGAAAGCGTCCGGGATCTGCACCAGCAGGCCGGCGCCATCGCCCGTATCCGGATCGCAACCGCAGGCGCCTCGGTGCTCGAGCTGGACGAGAACCTGGATCCCCTTCTGGACGAGCTCGTGGGATTTCTCGCCGCGGACGTTCGCCACGAATCCCACGCCGCACGCATCGTGCTCGTGAGCGGGGTCGTAGAGGCCTTGCTTCGGCGGGAGTCCCGGATCGGTCATGCGTTCACCCTGATGGTTCGGGCGGACTCTTGACGCGATGCAGCACGATTGTCTGGAGCGGGGCGCTCGGAGGCCGAAGCCGAGTCGGAGAGCGGGAGTTACACTCCTCGCCGCGAGCCATTCGTCCCTGAGAGATCGGCGTCCCGATGCGTTCAGACTGGCTCTTGAGGCGGCGATGAAATGCCGGAAGTGCGCGAGAGTCCTGGTTTTTTGGGAGATCGCAGGCTAAACGATCACTCCATACGTGTCAAGCAAAGGCCTGAGTTCGCGATTGACTCAGCGCGTCAAACTTGCAGCCCCTCCAGCAGAGATCGCATCCTGTCCGGGTGGTTGGTGAAGAGGCCATCTACACCCCAACCCATCAGGGCGTCCATTCGCTGGGGCGCGTCGACGGTAAACACGTAGACCGCCAATCCCTGATCGTGGGCTTGCTGGATCATCACCTCATCCACCAGTGAATCCTCCGGATTCAGCGCCTCCGCACCGAGGGCCCGAGCCCGCTCGGGCCAGCCGTCGGGAAAACGACGCGAAATCAGCAGGGCCAACCGAGCGTCGCTCGAAAGCCCACGAAGCTCCTTCAGGACAGGATCGTAGAAGGAGCTGAAGAGTGTCTCGGCCAGGAGCCCGCGTGATGTCACGGCGCCCAGGGCCTGGGCCTCGAGCCCCGGATAGGCTGCCTGCGTTCCACGCTTCAACTCCAGATTGAACGGGATGCGACGGCCGAACTGGTCGAGCACCTCTTCCAGGGTTGGAACGGGCTCGCCCCCGCCGGCGTCGAGCTGGCGGATTTCGGCCAGGCTGGCATCGGCGATTTCGCCCTTCCCGCCCAGCTCGGCAAGCTCTTCGTCATGGGCGATCACCACATGACCGTCCCGCGTGCGGTGGAGATCGATCTCGATGCAATCGCTGGCCATCTCGATCGCAAGCTCATAGGCGGGCAGTGTGTTCTCGGGAAGCCGGCCCGAGGCGCCGCGGTGAGCGATGACCAGGGGCCGCTTGTTGGAACTCATGCGTCGGCCCAATCCCGGGAGCGTTCCACCGCTCGGCGCCAGCCTGCGTAGAGACTCTCCCGTCGATCCTCGGACATGGCGGGCTCGAAGGTGCGGGCACCGTCCAAGGTGACCGATTCGAGCGCGCTTCGATCGGACCAGAAATCCACCGCGAGCCCGGCCAGCGCAGCCGCACCGAGCGCCGTCACTTCGAGCACTTTCGGACGGCGCACCGGAACGCCCAGGACATCCGCCTGGAATTGCATGAGGAAATCGTTCTGGCAGGCACCACCATCCACACGCAACGCGTCCAGCGCGAGCCCCGAATCTTCACGCAGGCAATCGATGACATCCCGGCTTTGATAGGCGATCGCTTCGAGGGTGGCGCGAATGATGTGCTCCCGCGTCGTGCCGCGGGTCAGCCCGACGATCGTGCCGCGCGCCCGCTCATCCCAATAGGGCGCACCCAGCCCAGTGAACGCGGGCACCAGATACACACCGCCCGTATCTTCGACCGAGTTCGCAGCGGCCTCCGTATCGGCCGCATGAGCCACGAGGCCGAGGCCGTCTCTCAGCCACTGAACCGAGGCACCCGCCACGAAGATGCTGCCTTCGAGAGCGTATTCGACGGCACCGCCGATGCCCCAGGCAATCGTCGTCACCAGGCCGGTCTTCGATTCCGGAGCCTCCGGGCCTGTATTCATCAGCAGGAAGCAGCCCGTACCGTAAGTGTTCTTTGCGCTGCCCGGTGCAAAACAGCCTTGCCCGAACAGGGCGGCTTGCTGGTCGCCGGCGATTCCCGCAACCAGAATGTTCCCGCCGAACCACTCCGCATCAGCCTCTCCAAAGACACCGCTCGAATCGCGTACCTCCGGAAGCAGCTCCCGGGGCAGGTTCAGCGCCGCGAGCAGCGAATCATCCCATTGGCAATCGCGGATCCCGTAGAGCATGGTGCGCGAAGCATTCGAGAACTCGGTGGCGTGCACCGCACCCTTGGTCAGCTTCCAGAGCAGCCAGGTGTCTACGGTTCCGAAGGCCAGTTCGCCGCGCTCGGCGCGAGCCTGCGCGCCGGGAACCGCATCCAGGATGAAGCGAATCTTGGTGGCCGAGAAGTAGGCGTCGATCACCAGACCCGTGCGCCGCCGCACCTCTTCTTGGAGGCCTCGGCTGCGAAGCTCCTCGCAGATCGGCGCGGTCTGCCGTGACTGCCAGACGATCGCCCGATGGATCGGCTCTCCTGTTTTGCGATCCCAGACCAGGGCGGTCTCACGTTGGTTCGTGATCCCGATGGCGGCAACATCGGATGCACTCGCGCCAGCCTTCCCGAGCACACCGCGGGCCGCGCGAAGCTGGCTCGTCCAGATCTCCGTGGGATCGTGCTCGACCCAGCCCGGCTTCGGAAAGTGCTGCTCGAACTCATGCTGGTCGACAGCGGCAACGCCTCCAGCTGCATCGAACAGGATCGCCCGAGAAGACGTCGTCCCCTGGTCGAGCGCCAGTATGAAGCGGGCCATGACCGGGCCTCCTCGCGCAGCCGGCCTTCAGCCGAACAACGCGTCCACGAACTCGTCAGCGGAGAAATCGCGCAGATCGTCGACCCCCTCGCCCACCCCCACATAGCGCACCGGAATGTGGAACTCGTCCGCCAGACCGATGATCACGCCGCCCTTGGCCGTGCCATCGAGCTTGGTGAGGACCAGCCCCGTGACCGGTGCGGCCTGGGTGAACTCCCGGGCCTGGGAGATCGCGTTCTGCCCGGTGTTGGCATCGAGCACGAGGAGCGTTTCATGGGGAGCCTCGGGAAGGTCCTTGCCGATCACCCGTGCAATCTTCGCCAGCTCTTCCATCAACGGCGCCTTCGTCTGCAAACGGCCTGCGGTATCGATCAAAGCCACGTCGATCCCACGAGCTCGGGCTGCCTTCACCGTGTCGAAGGCAACCGCAGCGGGATCGCCGCCGTCCGCGCCAACGACCACGTCGCATCCCGCCCGTTCACCCCAGGCCTGGAGCTGCTCTCGTGCTGCCGCTCGAAAGGTATCGCCAGCTCCGAGGATCACACTGTGTCCGGCCGCCCGGTAGCGTGCCGCGAGCTTGCCAATGGTGGTGGTCTTGCCCGAGCCGTTCACACCCAGCACCAGCACGACATGCGGAGCACCCGTCACCTGCAGCCCGGTCTCCGAACCCTGCACCGACGCGAGCTTCGCGGCAATGCCTTCCCGCAGGATTTCCCGAACACGCGAAGCCGGCTCGCCCCGCGCGGAAGACCGAACCTCATCGAGCAGGCTCTCCGCCGTTGCGACCCCGAGATCCGCGGTGAACAACACCGCCTCCAGCTCCTCGAGGAGCGCGTCGTCGATGGTGCCGGCTGCGAACAAGCCGCCTAGCCGCCCGACCAGCGCCTCCTGGGTACGGACCAGACGCTCGCGCAGGGAAACCCGGACCGGTTCGGGTTCGGGCTCAAGTTCGGGTTCGGGCTCAGGTTCCGGTTCGGGAGTCGGTTCCGGTTCCGCGGTGGGCTCGGGTTGGACCGCGAGTTCGGGGGCGCGGGGGGCCGCTTCCGGCTGGGCCAGGGCGTCCAACGACGCACTCTCCCCGCGCAGGGCACCCCATACGAGGAACGGAACCGGCAGCGCCAAGGCGAGCAGGGGTAGCCCATACGAGGAACGGAATCGGCAGCGCCAAGGCGAGCAGGGGTAGCCAGGCGGAGTGGGCGCTTGCCCACACCGCAAAGGAATGCAGCAGCGAATCCATCGGGCGCCGAGGATAACGAACCCACCGCCGGCCGGTGCCACGGATCTGAGGGGAAGCACACGCCCGGCCTTGCACCTCGCGAACGGATCTAGAGAGTCGCGAGCACTTCCAACGCTTCGCGTGCGTGTTGGGCGATGTCGAGCTCGGCCGCAATGACCTTGCGCACGATGCCCTCCCGGTCGATCACCACGGTGGCGCGCTTGTTCGGCAACCAGCCACCGGCCCGAGCCAAGCCGAAGGACTTCGCAATTGCGCCCTTGGGATCGCTGAGCAGCGGGTAGGGAAGTTCGAGGCTTTCGGCAAAGGATGCGTGCCGATCCGGTGAGTCGTTGCTGACGCCGACGACCTCGGCGCCGAGCGCAGTGAATTCCGTGTAGTGCCCGCGGAAATCACGCGCCTCGATGGTTCAACCAGGCGTGTAGTCCTTCATGTAGAAGAACAACACCAGGTGTCGACTCCCCCGGAAATCCTCCAGGGACAGGCTTCCTCCGGTCGAGGTGCGACCCTCGAAGGCAGGAGCCTGGGCTCCCTCGCTCACGGCAGCCATGGCTAGCTCGCCTCCCGTGTGCGCTCCCAGCGGTAGACCCGCATGGGGGGCACGTTGCGTAGTTCCGTCTTGACGCGGGCGCGGCCAAAGACGCGCCGCCCGAGCTCATGAACCTTGTCGCGAACCTGGTAGGCCACGAATCGGCCGCCGGGCACCAGACTCGCGTGGACTTCGCTGACGATCGCAGCACCGAGGGCTTCCGGCATCGTCGAGAACGGAATCCCGGAGATGACGACGTCCGCCGCCTCGAAGCCGTGCTTGGCCAGGGCGCCGCGCACATCCTCAGCGCTGCCTTCGTGGACGATCAGGCGCGGATCCGGCATGTGGCGCTTCAGCACCTTCACGAAATCCGGGTTGATCTCGATCGCGATCAAGGTCGCATCCGCCGGGAGCGCCTTCAGCAGCGCTCGGGTGGAGCCACCGGTTCCGGGCCCGAGTTCTACGACGACACGAGCGTCGGCCAGGTCCGCAGCTCCAACCACACGTCGCTCGAGAAAGCGCGAACTAGGGATGACCGAGCCCACCTGCATGGGGCGGTCGAGGAAGCCTCGGAAGAAATCGACAGGGCGATCCTGACGAGCGGATTTCAATCGCTGCAGCACGGAGGGACTCCTGGTCAGTCAGCCGTGGCATCCTAGCAGCGCACGCGGAAGCCGTCGGCGGGGGTGAATCCCAGCGCGCCCTCGCCATCCGGCTGAGCTACGAAAGAGCCATGTCGCCCGATCTCCTCTTTCTCATCTGCAACAACGGGGTCTTGCCCGCGTGGTTGCTGCTCGCCGTCGCTCCTGGCTGGGTCTGGACGACCCGGCTGATCCATGCGGTCTGGATCCCGTGCCTGCTCGCCCTCGCCTACGGCTTCGCGATCGTCCAGGGCCTCTCGAACGCGCCTGAAGACGGCGGATTCGGGAGCCTCGCGGGAGTGATGGCCCTCTTCACCCAGCCATGGGCCGCCCTCGGCGGCTGGATCCACTACCTGGCGTTCGATCTCTTCGTCGGCGCCTGGGAGGTCCGTGACGCCAGGCGGCGTGGCATCGCTCACCTCTGGGTGGTTCCCTGCCTGGTGCTCACCCTGATGCTCGGGCCTCTCGGCCTGCTCGCCTACCTCGCCCTGCGTTTCGGTCTCACCCGAGAACTCACCCTGAGCGAGTAGACGCGATAGAGGGACGCTCCTCTGTTGCGGTCAGTGGACCTCGACGGCGACGAGCTTGGAGACGCCCTTTTCTTCCATGGTGACGCCGTAGAGGATGTCGGCGATCTCGATCGTGCGCTTGTTGTGGGTGATGAGCAGGAACTGGGAATCCTCGGCCATCTCCTTCACGATCTCGTTGAAGCGGCCGACGTTGGCGTCGTCGAGTGCCGCATCGACCTCGTCGAGCAGGAAGAAGGGGGACGGCCGGACCTGAAAGACCGAGACCAGCAGGGCGATGGCGGTCATGGTCTTCTCGCCGCCGCTCAACAGGTTCACGTTCTGCAGCCGTTTGCCCGGGGGCTGGGCCATGATGTCGATGCCCGCTTCGAGCACGTCCTCACTATCGGTAAGAGCGAGGCTTGCTTTGCCGCCCCGGAACATCCGGGGGAAGTTCTTCTCGAAGCGTTCCTTGACCGCATCGAAGGTCTCGCGGAAACGCTTGCGGCTGGTCCGGTTGATCCGCGAAATGGCGTCGCGAAGCTGGGCAACGCTGCTTTCCAGATCGACCTGCTGCTCTCCAAGGAAGCGGAAGCGCTCGCGAAGCTCCTCATGCTCTTCGATCGCGCCGAGGTTCACTTCGCCGATGGCCTCGACCCGCTTTCGGACATCGACCAGGCGCTCGCGGCGCCCATCGACGTCGAGCGCCATCAGTTCTGCAATCTCCCGGGCTTCCTTGCGCGCATCGCGGTCCTCGCCGGCCGCGCTTCGGGCAAGCGTCGGATCCTCGTCTTCGCCGGCCGCGCTTCGGGCAAGCGTCGGATCCTCGTCTTCGCCGGGCAGCTCGAGGGTCTCTACGACTTCCGGCGCCTCCTCCACTTCCAGTGCCGGTGCCGGCGGCTTCCAATGGACGATGTCGACATTCCACTTCTCGAGAATCGATTCGTCCAGGTGCTGGAGACGCAACTCCTGCTCCCGCAGACCGAGCTCCGCCTGCTGCGCCTCGTCGCGCCGCGCTTCCAGATCGATGCGTACACCGCGGGCCTCTTCTTCGAGTTCGCGCACCGTCGAAGCCCGCTGCTCGTAGGCATCGCGCTTCTCCTCGTTCCCGAGACGCGCGACCTCCTCCTCCTGAAGCCGCTCGGCGAGGTTCCGCTCGGCTTCAGCGATCCGCTCCGCCAACGCGTCGCGGCGGGTTTCTGCGGTCTGCATCTCAGCATCCCTGCGCTGGATCCAGCCACGGCTCTCGCGCACCGAGGCTTCCGCCCGTTCGAGAGCGCTGCGCAACCGGGTAGCACCGTCTTCGCGTCCCTCGTGAAGCACCCGCCGCTCGGTGGCCACGGCTTCGAGCCGCGAGACCTCACGGCCCGCGGAACCGATCTGCAGGCCCATCTGTTCGAGGGCCCTCTGGCGCCGGGTCCGGTCTTCGCGCTCCCCGATCAGACGGCGCTCCAGGCTCTCCCCCTCTTCCAGGATGGCCTCTACCTCGGCCAGAAGATCGGAGCGCTCGGCGACCCGGCCCTCCTGGGCCTCTCCGATCGCTTTCACCCGCTCACGGGTTCGCTCCAGATCCTTCTCGTGATTCGCCACGGCCAACGCCGCAGTGTGGTGACGATTGCGGAAATTCTCGAGCTCATCCGACGCGCTCGCCAGCCGCTCCTCCGAGGCGCGCCGGGATGTCGCATGGGCCTCGACTTCCAGATCGAGGGCCACAACTTCGTCCTCGAGCTCACGCACTTCGCGGACGCGCGTGAGAATTCCGGTCTGGGAAGCGTCGCCTCCGCCATGAACGACGCCGTCGCGAGTCAGCAGATCGCCGGCCGGAGTCACGAAGGTGCACGGAATACTGGCGCTGCCGTAGTGCTCGAGCGGCTCCCGCAGGCTCTCCACCAGATTGACCCGGCCAAGCAGCGAACGCGCAATCGCTTCAGAACCGGGACGAGGCGAGACGCGGCCTAGCAAAGGCTCACCCAGAGGCACGAAGCCCAGCGGCTGATCCTCTCCGTGTTGCTGGAGCACCAACACGGCGCGGCCTGCCGAGGAGCTTCGCAACGCGGCCAACGCTTCCAGGGCCTTCGAGCCGTTCTCGACGATCAGCGCCTCGGCGCGCTCGGCGAGAACCGCCTCGACGGCCTTCTCGACGCCCGGATCGGCATCGAAGGCATCGCGCACCAACCCCCGTAGCCCGAGAGAGCGACGTTCTTCGGCATCCAGGCGAAGCAGATGACGGGCGCCCTGGCCCACATCCTCCTGGCGGCTCAGCAGCTCCTGAAGCGAAGTGAGGCGAGCGCGTCGGGTTTCGCGCAGCTCGCGCCGGGCCTGCAACTGCTCCGTCGCCGTGCGGGCCGCCTCCACCGATTCGGCATGGCCCGCCAGCGCATCACGGACCAGCCCCATCAGCCGATCGCGCTCGGCCAGCAAGTTGCGCAGACCCTCTTCCAGGGCCTCCTGTTCCTGGTCGGCGCGCGAGGCTTCGCCCTGCTGCACTTCGAGCTGCTCGTCTGTGCTGCGCAGGCGGCGATCGATCTCGGCGCGCCGATCGGCCAAGGCCGCTTGACGGTCCTCGGCTCGAGCGACGCCGGTGAGTACCTCGACCAGGCCTTGGTTCTGGGTATCCCGCGCCTGCTCGAAGCCGCGCAGGGCCTGCTCGGCCGTGCGGGCTTCGGAATCCGCCAGGCGCATGGCCTCGCCCGCTTCGCCAAGCGCCGTCTCGACACCGCGCAGCTCATCGCCCACGCGGCCCGCTTCTTCGAGCGCCGTCGCGAGCTGGCCCTGGAGCTGCTCCTTCTCGACCGCCCGGGCCTCATTCGCCTCGGCCAGGGACGCGCGCTCGCGGCGCTCGTAGGCCATCTGGCTCTCGAACTCTTTGATCTGCCCGCGCAGATGGAAGAGCACTTCGTTGCCCTGGCCCAGGGTTCGCTCGAGGTCAGTCAGATCGAGTCGCTTCTCCTCGAGACCGGCCTCACGCTCCTGCAGGCGCGTCTCGGCCTGGGTCGCCGCGTCCCGAAGCGCACTCAAATGCCCCCGCCCCTGCTCGAGAGAGCGGGTCAGCTCGGCGCGATCGTCGGCAGCCAGCGAAAGCTCGAGCAGGCGCTGAAGCTCGCGCAGCCGCTTGAAGCGGGCGGCCTTCTTGGCCTGGCGCTCGATCGAGGAGATCTGCCGTTTGATCTCGGCCAGCACATCCCGCACCCGGGTAAGGTTGGTATCGGTGGCTTCGAGCTTGCGCTCGGCCTCCCGCCGCCGGGCCTTGTACTTGCTGATGCCCGCCGCTTCTTCGATCAGGCTGCGGCGTTCCTCGGCCTTGGCGGACACGATCTCGGCGATCCGGCCCTGCTCGACGATCGTGTAGCCCTTGGTCCCGATCCCGGTATCACGGAAGAAGTCCTGGACATCGCGCAACCGCACGGCGGTCTTGTTGATCAGGTACTCGCTCTCGCCGGAGCGGTACAAGCGCCGCGCCACCGCGATCTCGGAGAAGGACGCGAACTCGGCCGGGGCCACGCCATCGCTGTTGTCGAAGGTGAGCACCACCTCCGCGAGGCCGACCGGCGACCTTGCCTCGGAGCCCGCGAAGATGATGTCTTCCATGCCCTTGCCGCGCAGTCGGCGAGGCGATTGCTCGCCCATGGCCCAGCGGATGGCATCGACGACATTCGACTTCCCGCAACCATTGGGACCGACGATTCCGGTGATCCCAGGCTGAAAGGAAAACGCCGTTTTATCGACGAAGGATTTGAACCCCGTGATCTGCAGCGACTTGACGCGCAACTGAACCTCTTTGCCCCTTGGAGTCCGCCAGTTGGAGAAGACCGGTAGACCCCCACGGGGCACAAAATTGCTGGCTCAGGCTGTTGGGGGTGCCTTCTAGTTAACAGCCCGGCCCTGCCACGCGCAACCGAAAGAAATGGTTCCCCGGGGGCTGCCGCGCGGTACCCTGACCGCCCGGAGGATCCATGTTCGAAACCCTGCTCGCCGAGACCCAAGGCCCGATTGGCCGCTTGACCCTGAACCGCGAAGACAAGCTGAATCCGCTCTCCACCCAGACGCTCGGAGAGATCGCTGCTGCGGCTCGCTGGTTCGATGAGCAGCGGGAAATCAAGGTCGTGATCGTGAGCGGCGCCGGCCGCGTGTTCTCGGCTGGGGCAGACCTCAGCACCTTCTCCGGGCCCGCCGAAGGCTCCGCCCGGGACGCGGCAGACGTCGGCCGACAGATGGCAGACGCGCTCGAGGCCATGCGAGCCGTGAGCATCGCCGAGATCCGTGGCTGGTGTGTCGGCGGGGGGCTGGTGCTGGCCGCCGCCTGCGATCTCCGCCTCGCCGCGGAAGACGCTCGCTTCTCGATCCCCGAAATCGACCTGGGAATCCCGCTTGCCTGGGGCGGCATTCCGCGGCTGGTCCGCGAAATCGGGCCAGCCCTCACCAAGGAACTCGTC
>JAFDCZ010000163.1 GCA_019312665.1 Deltaproteobacteria bacterium
GACGGTTCGGCGGAGTTCACCCGCGCAGTGGGTCTGGATTTCGATGCCGGAAATTTTGGCATGGGAACCCGTTCCCAGCGCTACGCGTTGGTGGCCGAAGACGGCGTGGTCACGCATCTGGCCATCGAGACCCCGATGAAATTCGACGTTTCCAGCGTCGAAGCCATTCTCGCCGCCCTGTGAAGAACGCTGTGGCAAGGAAGGGCGAAATGAAACGATCCCCTGCCGCGATCCTGCTCGTCGCCCTGCTCGGAGTTGGCTGCGTAGGCTCGGTGGAACATGTCACGAGCTGCGAGCCGGGGGATGGCCTGGTTCCGGTTTGCGGCTTCATCAACCCGGAAGATCTGGCCGTTGCACCGGGCGGCGAGTGGCTCTTCGTGAGCCAGTACCCCTCGGCACGAGAGGGCGAGGTGAGCAACGGCAGCCTTGTGGCGTTTCGACCGTCCGACGGGGCGAAGCGAAAGCTGTTTCCGGTGGCGAGTACAACAGCAGAAACCTCACTCGGCGATCCTTCGTGTACCGAACCTCCGGACGCTGCCCGGTTCGCTCCCCATGGCATCGATCTTCGCCACGGCTCTCACGGGGACCAGTTGCTGGTGGTGAACCATGGCGGGCGCGAAGCGATCGAGTTCTTTGCGGTAGAGAGTGCGGACGGCGAGCCGCGTCTGCGCTGGGTGGGCTGCATTCCGCTTCCGGACGGCGACAAGGCGAATGACGTGGTGGGCCTCGAAGGCGACGGAGTGATCGCCACGCGGATGTTGCCCCGGGCTTCGGGTCCGGTGTCCATGGTTCGTATGGCCCTTGGTTGGAATACGGGCTTCCTGCTCGAATGGCAGCCGGCCAGCGGGTGGAGCCAGTTGCCGGGCACCGAAGACAGCGGGCCCAATGGCGTCGAACTCTCGCCCGACGAAACTCAGGTCTACTATGCCGCTTGGGGTGGAAAGCGCCTGGTGAGGATTGGCAGAGACGGCACGGATCGGGTCGAGCACGACCTCGACTTCCATCCGGACAACCTGACATGGAGCCCCGACGGTCGCTTGTTGGTGGCAGGCCAGATCGACGCGCTCAGCGGGATCACCTCCTGCATGGAGAAAGAGAGTGGGACGTGCGGCCTTGCGATTGCGGTCGACGCGCTGGAGCCGGGAAGCTTCGAACTCACGCCTCTCCTTCGTCACGATCCCGCACGTGTAGGCGGAGCGGCTTCCGTTGCGCTCGAACATGAAAGCGTCCTGTGGATCGGTACTTTTTCTGGGGACCGTTTGCTGCGCGTCGAGGAGATGCCATGACCGATTTGGGCGATGAACGTTATGTGAGCCTCGGAACTTTCCGGAAGTCAGGTGTGGAAGTTCGGACGCCAGTGTGGATCGCGCAGAGTGCGACGGGGGAGGTTCTCTATGTCTATACCAACCGGACGTCGGGCAAGGTGAAGCGCATCCGCAATGGAGCGCGGGTACGGCTCGCGCCGTGCACAGCTTCCGGGCATGTGACAGGCGACTGGACCGAGGCCGAGGCCCGTATGCTCGACACTCCGAACGAACGCGAGCTCGGGCTCGAGGCGATCATCCGGAAATATGGGCTGCAGATGCGACTGGCCCTTCTCGCTTCGCGATTCTCGGGACGCTATGCCGACCGCGCTGTCATCGAAATCCGGGTGGGCGCGTAAGCGGCCACCGGCGCGTGACCGGATCGGTCACGGCTCCGCAGTAGCCTGCGGACATCACGGGGGTTCGATTGGGCGACGGGGCACCGCAAGCACCGCAAGCCTCGCAGGGGGGAGTCGTTGCGGCCCGCGGGGCACGCGCGGCTGAAGACCTGCTCGTCGCGGAGGTCGTGGGCCTGGCCGAAGGCGCGATTCGTACGCCCGGGGGCTTGCTTCGGCCTGTGCGGGTGATCGTGCCCTCGGACAGTCTTCGGCAGCATTTCTCTGCAAGGCTCGCCCAGGAGCGGCCAGCACTCCTCGGAGTGGTGGTCCAGACGCTCGCCTCGGTCGCCCATCAGCTGGTGCACGCGGACGGGGGTGAAGCGCCCGCTGCCGATGGCGATCTGCTGTTTCCCGTGTTGGTACGACGCGCGGCGGCTGAAGAGCCGGAGCTGCTGCGTGAGCTGCGCGAGCCGTCTGAGGGTGATGGCGCGTTGGTCGGAGTCGTACGCGACCTGCTCGACGCGGCCTTTCTTCGGCCTCACGAGGAAGGCATCTGCGAGCGGCTTGCGGAAGTTTCAACCGGCCGCGTGCGGGCACGGGCCGAGGCCGTGGTGCGCGTTGCCCGGCGGGTGCTCGTCGCCTGCGAGAACGGCGGGTTGCAGCCCCGGTCGGCTCTTTTCCTCGAGGCAAGCGAGAGGCTCGAACGAGACGGGTCGGCCGCTTTCCCCGCAAGCGCGATCTTCATCCATGGTGTGGCAGACGCGACCGGCGTCACCAGCGAGTTGATTTCCGCGTTGGTGCGCGTTCACGGCGCCCAGCTCTGGCTTCCCATGCCACCGGATCCCGCACGTCCCCCCGATCCCTCCTCGCCTGGCAAGCCGGCGCCGGGGCATCGCTTCACGGAACGGTTGCGAGAGCAGCTTGGTGAGCCCCCTCTTTCCGAGCAGGGTCCCGTTCCGGAACCGACGAAGCTGGGTCTCCAGCGGGCCCAGGGCGCGAACGCAGAAGTGCGTGCGGCGGCTGCGCGGGTGCGCATCTTGCTCGATGCCGGTGCGGTTCCCGAGCGCATCGGGTTCGTTGCACGGGATCTGGATGGGTATCGTCTGGCCGTCTCCCACGAATTCCGGGCGTTGGGAATTCCGTTCTCAGGCGGCCTGGGCTTTCCCACCCGCGAGAGCCGCCGCGTGCGAGCTTTGCTTGGCCTGCTCTCCGCGGGTGACGGATGTGTCGTCGATCTCTGGCTCGATGCAACGGATCGCTTCCGAGGCGCCGAGCTCAGCGATCTTCGGCTCGGCCTTCACGGCCTCGGCGTCGGACGCCTACGCGATCTGGCCGCCCTCGTTCTCGAGGAGCGGCTGGGTGAGCGCAGGGGCCTCCGGTTGCCTTCGGTGCGCGGGATCGCCAGCGACGAAGAAAGCATTCCTTCGTCAAGCTCGGAGGGCTCGGCGTCCAGCACAGCGATTCGGCTGGAGAGGCGAACGATCTCGCGGGAAACGCTGGCCTGGGCGGTGGATGCCGCCGCTGCCACGTTGCGCTGGCTCGAGCTGGCTTCCGAGCCGCGCAGCTTGGAAGCCCAACTCGCCCGGCTCGAGGAGCTGCTTGCCGGTCCGCTTTCCTGGGGCGCGACGACCTCCGGTGCGGGCCTGATCGAAGCGGCGGGTGAGGATCTGGTGGCGCGGGTGCTGCCCGAGTGGAGCTTCGATGGCCCGGAGGTGGCACTACTGCTCGGCCGGCTCCTCGAGGATGCGGGACAGGGTGCGCTCGGGGGTGCCGGCGCCGGCGTGCAGGTGTTGACGGCCATGGAAGCCCGCGGGCGAACCTTCGATCTGCTCTTCCTGGTCGGTCTGAATCGCGATGTGTTTCCGCGTCCCGTCGCAGAAGATCCGATCCTGCCGGATTCGCTGCGCCGGGCGCTCTTGCCTCTGTTGCCAGGCATCCCGGTGAAGAGCCGCGGATTCGACGAGGAGCGGCATCTGTTCGCCTGGCTGTGTTCGGCAGCGCCGGAGGTGGTCCTCTCCTGGCAGGCGGTCAGTGAAGACGGCAAGGAGCGGCCGCGCTCGCCGCTGGTCGAGCGCATCCTGCTCACGCGCCGGGAGCTACCGGTGCACGATGCGCTGGCACCCCTCGAGGCGGAACTCCGTGTCCGACCGCTTCAGGAGCATCTGCAATGCGCGGCGCTTCATGGGGGCGCTGCCGCGCAAGGCTTGCTCATGCGCGCACTCGACCCTGTCCGGGGCGCAGCGCGCATGGCCATCCTGGACGAACTCGAGGCGCGAGGTGAGCGCTGGCAACTCGCCGGTCCGTACTCAGGCTTCATCGGAGAGGACAGCACCCGTTTTCAGAGGCTGTACGTCACGCGGCTCGAGGGTCTTGCCCGCTGTCCCTGGCAACATTTCCTGGGACGCAGCCTTGGCCTGGAACCGGTGCCCGACGCGATCGCAGCGCTCCCGGATGCGAGCCCAGCCCTGCTTGGAAACGTCGTTCACAATGTCCTCGAAGCCATCGTTGCCCGCTCCGGTGCGCCGACTCGGGTGCCGCTTCTCGCTCAGCTGTCGGCCGCGCCGCGAAATGTTGCCTGGCCGGCTGCAGCAGAGCTGGACGTCTTGTTGCAGAACGCAGCTCGTGAGGCGGCGTTGGAAGAGGGCATCGTGCTACCTGCTTTCGCCCGCTTTCTTGCACGTCGGGCCCGGCCGATTCTCGAACGGATCGCCGAACTCGAAACGCGGGACGGTGTGCTGCCTGGTGTCATCGGTGCCGAACTCGAGGCATCGCTTCCGGTCGTCGGCCCTGGCGGTGTTTCGCTCGAGCTGGCATTTCGCGCCGACCGTGTTGATATGGGCGAGAAGCAGCTCGCATTGGTCGACTACAAGACGGGCAAGCCCTTCACGGACGCGAAGCGCGCTTCGACGCGGGAAGCCCATCTGATCGCGGGGATTCGTGAAGGGCAGCGTCTGCAGATCGCCGCCTACGCGGGGTTCGAGGCGAAGGGTCTGCTGAGTGAGGGGCGTCTCGTCTTTGGCCGGCCGGAAGCGGAGGACGAGCACGCTCGGGTGAGCCTCCAACCCGGCGATGCGGAAGGGCGTGCGGCGTTTGAGGATGCGGTCGGAACCTTGCTCGGCGCCCTGGGTGCCGGCGCTCTGCCTCCGCGGCTGTTGAACCCCGCACTCACCGACGAGGCGAAGCAGTGCGCGTATTGCGAACTGGCCGAGGCCTGCACACGGGGGGACAGCGGAGCCAGGCGTCGTTTTCGAACCTGGATCGCCAGCGACGGGGGCTCCGAAGCCGAGCGCGCGGCGCGGGCTGTCTTCGATCTCGGGGGCGGCAGCGGATGAGCTGGTCCACCGACGCGTCCCAGGGGGAGTTTCGATGACCTCCCGAGCGGACGATCGACGAGCACGAGAGCTTGCCCAGCGGCATTTCGGGTCTCCCCTGGTACTCGAAGCCGGCGCCGGCACCGGGAAGACCGCTGTGCTGGTCTCGCGGATCGTGGCCTGGTGTCTCGACCTCGGCTGGCAGCGCGCCAGGCTGCGGGTTGAGGAGCGCAGCCTGGTCGGCGTTCCCGCACCGACGGAAGACCAGATTGCGGCAGAGGTGCTGCGCGGTGTGGTCGCGATTACCTTTACCGAGGCCGCCGCCGCGGAAATGGCTTCGCGCGTAGGGGCGGCATTGCTCTCGTTGCGCGCTCGGGAAATCCCCGTCGGCTTCGACGAGGAAGCGTTGCCTTCGGTTTCACTTCGGGATTCGCGAGCCGAGGCGTTGGTAGGCGCGCTCGACCAATTGGCAGTGCGTACCATTCACGCGACCTGCCGGCGTTGGCTCTCCGCCCATGCGGTGGACGCGGGGCTGCGCCCTGGCTTCGAGATCGACGCGGATGGTCAACGTCAGGTCGAGATCGTGCGGGAAGTGTTGGAAGCGCATCTTCCCGAAGCCTTCGGCGAGCCGTTCGATCCGGATTTCGCTGTGTTGGCAGACGCGGGGCTCGGCCCGCGGGATGTGGAGGTGGCCCTGGTCAGCCTGCTCGGCGAGGGCGCACTGGCCGAGGATTTGGCCGTCGATCCGATCGAGCCGGATGCCTTGGCCGGCCTGGCGATCCAGCTCCGCGAGGCCAGCGACGAATTTCTCAGGCTCGAAGCGGGCCGATTGTTGGCGCTCGCCAAAGGGGCTTCTGCGGTTGTCGAGGCGGTGGAAGCCGTGATGGGGACCCGTGCCGCGATCCGCGCGGAGCTTCCGCGAGACGCCGAGACATGGGGCCCGTGGCGAGAAGAGATCGCGGAGTGCTGGAAGGATCGGCGCGCGAAACTCAAGGAGTTCGCGCGCGGCAAGTTCGGCAAGAAGGGGGAGGCTGCGCTGGAAGACGATGCGCCTGCGCTGGCCGACGCCGCGCGACGGCTGCAGCTCACCTTGAAGCATGTGTTGGCCTTCGATCCGATCCTGCTTGCCGCGAGCCGCCGGATTCTCCTGCGCCTGCTCGCCGAGGCGCAAGAACGGTTGCGCGAGTCCGGTGTGGTGACGTTCGGTGGGCTGCTGCGCGGTGCGCGGGATCTTCTGGTCAACCGGCCGGATGTCGCGGAGAAGCTGCGCGGCGAAATCGACCAGATCCTGGTCGATGAATTCCAGGACACGGATGCGTTGCAATGCGAAATCCTGGAGGCGTTGGCGTTGGGAGGCGAGGCTTCCGAGCGGCCCGGGCTCTTCCTCGTCGGAGATCCCAAGCAGTCCATCTACGGCTGGCGAGGAGCGGACCTCCGCGCCTACGAGGGCTTCGTCGCCAAGGCCTGCGAAGCCGGTGGGGAGGTGCTTCCCCTGATCGTGAATTTCCGCTCGACGGGTGCCGTGCTGGACGAGGTCGAGCGCGTCGTTGCGCCCATCATGCAGCAGGCGCCCGGCCTCCAGCCCGCCTTTCAGCGCCTCTTGCCCCGGGAAGGAGAGATCCCCGAGTGGCTACCCGAGGGCTGCCAGCCGGTCGAGCATTGGCTGAGCTGGCCATTGGATGACGAGGGCGCCCCGGATCCGAACCGGCCCAAACGTCTCTCCACCGAGATCGAGGCTCATGCGGTGGCGGCGGATCTACAGCGGCTGCGCGAAGCCGGAGTCTCACCCGGTGACGTTGCCTTGTTGATGCGCTCCTCGAGCGATTTCGATGTGTATCTGACCGCATTGCGAGAGGCGGGCATCCCCTTCGTGGTCGAGCGTGAGGAGCAGCACGGCCGTCGCCGCGAAGTGGTGGATGCGATGGCCTGGATCCGCTGCCTGCTGGATCCAAATGACGCCTTGGCCCTGGTGGCGACACTGCGCTCCTCTCTGGTCGGTGTTCCCGATGCCGCGTTGATCCCGCTCTGGCGCATCGGTCTGCCCGAACGCGCGGGTCGATTGCACGGTGCCGGCGGAGAGGATCTCGAAACGTTGGGCAACGAAGTGCGGGCCGTGGCGGCGGCCTTGCCCTCAGGCGTTCCCGGGATCGAGCGGATCGCCGGCTGGGAAGAAGGCCTGGTGGCCTTTCTCGGTGAACTCGGCCCGCTACGGGCCCTGGCAGAAGAGGGGCCGGTGGATCGCTTCGTCGAAGCCCTGCGCGGACCGTGGGGGCTGGAGGTGGGCGAAGCCGGGCGGCACCTCGGGGCCCATCGGCTGGGGAGCCTGGATCGGGTGTTTCGGGAGTTGGCGGATGCCCTCGAAGCGACCGGCGGTTCCTCGGCAGCCGTTCTTTCCCATCTGCGTCGCGCCGGGAGCCGAGATCGAGAGCATCGTGAAGGGCGCCGCCGCTCCTTCCGTGAGAACGCGGTGCATGTGATGACCGTGCACAAGGCCAAGGGCCTTGGCTTTCAGCATGTCTACCTGCTTCAAACCCATAAGGGCGTACGCTCGGAGGCTACGGGCGACACGACCTTGGAGCGACGTGGGGGGCGCGCCGAGTACGTGCTCTTCGGTGCCGCGACCCCGGGCATGCTGGCTCTCGGGGAGGAACGGGCAGGGCGAAATGCCTGTGAAGGCGTTCGCCTGCTGTATGTCGCCGCGACACGTGCCAAACAGAGGCTCGTGATCGTCGGTCACCGTCCCCCGAGTTCGGAAGCGAGCGAGGCCGGAGGGCCGGCGCCGCCTCGTCTGGCGAACGCGAGTTTCAGCGGGCTCCTCGAAGCGCGTCGCGGCAGCCCGGAAGATCTGATGGCGCACGGGGAAGCCGTCCGGGTCGCGGGGGGCAGCGTGCTGGACGACGATGGCGTCCGTTGGGGGCTTCCGATTCTCTGGCCACTGCCGACGCCCGCAGGGCCCGCAGCGAATGCGTTGGCCCTGCCCGAGCCGTCCGAAGTGCTGGCAGAAGAGAAGCGTCTGGTCGCGGCGCGGGAGTTTGCGGCGGGATACCAGGCCCGACCTTTTGGGGGCACCGCTTCCTCGAGGCATGACGCATCGCTGCTCGCCAGCGAAGCATCCGGCGGCGTTGCGGCCCGCAGCAGGGCGATGCGAATCGGTACGGCATTTCACACGGCCGTGGAACGGCTTGCATTGGACTCCCCGGTGGATACATGGCGTGCCGGGCTGGACGCCTGCCTGGAAGAGCAGGACCTGGATTCCGAGATGCTCACGAGAGCCAAGGCCCTGGCGGAGCGCTTCGTTGCCTCTCCTTTGGCGGAGCGGCTGGTGGGTCTGGGCGAGCGCTTGATCGGGAGGGAAGTGCCGCTCCTGCTTGCACCGGAAAAGGGCGAGGACGAGCCGGTCGGTTTCGTCGCTGGGGCGATCGATCTGCTCTACCGGGACGAGCGCGGCCAGGTCGTCGTGGCGGACTACAAGACCGATGCGATCAGGGAGCCCGAGGAGTTGGACCGCCGCAGCCGGGCGTACGCAAGCCAGGGTCGGGTGTACGTGCGAGCCGTCCAGGCTGCGCTCGGGCTGGACGAGCCGCCGCAATTCGAGCTCTGGTTCATCGATGCGGGGCAGGTGGTCCAGATCCAGCCGTGACCCAGCCGTAGAGCCAGCCGTAGAGCCGGCTGGGAGCCCGGAGTGAGCCCGGTCACCGCGGCCGAATCCATGTCTGCCGTTCCTTCCCTCAGCAGAGAGCGCGCACCGGATCTGGGGCCCAAAGTGCCTCAAGCGCGCAGGGGGGGAGGACGATGGATGTCGCGATGGCGAACACCGGATGAAGAAAACCCTGAGCGTCCTGCTCCTGCTTGGATTGGTGTTCTCGGGCCTTTCCGTGTGGGCCGGATTGCGCGTCGAGGCCATCCACCAGGAGCTGATCGCCGCCCTCGAAGAGCAGCCCGGCGTGCGGGTGCTCGGCAGCGCCTTCGAGCGTGGTTTTCTGGGCTCGACCGCTGAGACGACCTTCGAGCTGCGCGGTGCTGCGGGTGCACTCTTCCAACGGCCTCTCGAATGGGCCGGCCAGGAGAACGTCCGTCAGCGCATCGGATTCCGGCTCGAGCATCAACTTGATCACGGCCCGACCAGCCTCTGGTCATGGATGAATGCGGGCGCGGTGGGCTCCCCCGTCGTGGCCCACGTGCATTCGACCCTGACACTCGATCAGGAGGCCTGGGCGGAGGTGGCGGCTGCGTTCGGAAAGCTCCCGGCCGCCAAGTTCTACGTGCAGGTCGCCGCCGATGGACACGTGAAGGGTCGCCTCACGATGCCCGCCGCCGAGCTGAGGCCCCGCGATGTCGAGGCGGGTGATACGCCGCGCTGGGTGGGTCAGCTCGAGGGGCTTCGGGCGATCCTGGAGGTCACCCCGAAGAGCGATTTGTTGCAGGTGAGTCTCCGCTCCGGGGGGCTTCACCTGGGTGGCAGCGACATGAGCCTGGAAGTGGGCGAGTGGACTGGCCAGCTCGAATTCCCGCTGAGCGAGTCGAGCCAGCCGAGCCGCAGCGAGCACTTCATCCAGAAGATCGCCCTGGCCTGGCCCGCGCCGGCTGAGGGAGCATCGGACGCCGCTGCGCAGCCTACCCAGATCGCCTTCGAGGGGATCGCATGGACGACCGAAAGTCGCCCCGAAGAGCTTTGGGTCGAGGCTGGCTTCGACCAGGTGCGTTGGAATGCGCTCGAGGCCGCGGATGTGCGTGTTGGAATCGAGGCCCTTCGCGATCTCGATACGGACGAGCCCTCGCCCGAGGCGAGTCTGGCCACGCTGTTGGGCTTCCTGCCGGAGTTGAACATCACGGCCCTCGACGGTCAGACGGCATCGGGCCCGTTTCACGTTTCCGGTCAGATCCGCTTCGATGAGCTGGTGGACGAAGGTGGCTCCAATCTCGAAGGCGAACTGGAGCTCCGCCTGCCTGGCGACTGGGCCGATGCCCTGGCGGACGAGAATGACGAGTTGCTAGGCGCCTGGCTCGACGCCGGTGAGCTGGAACGAGACGGTGAGGGCTACCTCGGCGATCTTCGATTCGAGCCCACGGAGCCCGACCAGATGAGCGAATCGAGCGAGTTGGCGCGGAAGAGGACGTCGCCCTGGCCGATGGGCCGACGGAGGATTCGGCTGAACCGAAGGCCGAGGCCGGCCCGAAGGGTACGCTCGTCGTATCCCAGGATCCCGCCGCTCCAGCGGAACTCGCGGACGACGCCGTCGTGCCGTCGGCGCCACCCGCCGCCCCGGCGCCGTAGAGCCTCCTACGGCCGGAGGCTGTACTGCCGCGGCCCGCGCAGCGCCGCGAGCCGCGGCGCGCAAAGCTCGATCCATTGGCAGAGTGTCGGTCGCGTCTCACGAGGGTCGAGCAGATCGTGCACGCCAAAGGCCTCGGCCCGCGGGTAGGGCGAGCGGCGCGAGGCGAACTGCTCCTCCAGTTCGGCACGCCGGGCGGCCGGGTCTGCG
>JAFDCZ010000042.1 GCA_019312665.1 Deltaproteobacteria bacterium
CCTGCTGGGGCTCCTTGGGAGGAGCGTTGTGGGGGGGCTCTGGTATCTTTCGCGGCTTCTGGCCACTGTTTGGGAGGATGAGTGGTGGTTTGGGCTGCGCGGGATGTTCGCGAGACGTTTCTTTCGTTCTTTGAGGAGCGGGGGCATACCCGTGTTGCGAGCTCTGCGCTGGTGCCCGAGAACGATGCCACCTTGTTGTTCGTGAACTCGGGGATGGTTCCCTTCAAGCGTGCGCTGACGGGGGAGGAGAAGCGGGCATATACCCGGGCTGTCTCCACCCAGAAGTGCATGCGTGTTTCGGGCAAGCACAATGATCTCGAGGAAGTCGGACGCAGCGCGCGCCATCACACCTTCTTCGAGATGCTCGGCAACTTCTCGTTTGGCGATTACTTCAAGCACGACGCCATTCGGCTGGCCTGGGAACTGATTACCGAGCACTACCGGATCGATCCGGCGGACCTGGTGGTTTCGGTGTTTCGCGAGGATGACGAAGCCGCGGATATCTGGGAGCGCGAGATCGGGCTGCCGCCCAGCAAGATCTACAGGCTCGACGAAGACGAAAATTTCTGGGCGATGGGAGACACGGGGCCCTGTGGCCCTTGCACGGAGATCCATCTCGATCGCGGGCCGATCCCGGGTGTCGTGAACGACGATCCTTCCAGCGAGTCCGGTCGCTTCCTCGAGTTCTGGAACCTGGTGTTCATGCAGTTCAACCGGGATGCGGCGGGGAACATGGAGCCGCTTCCGAAGCCCTCGGTGGATACGGGCGCTGGGCTCGAGCGGGTCGTCACCGTCCTGAACGGGATGCAGAGCACCTACGAGACGGATCTCTTCACGCCGATTCTTGCCAGGGCCCAGGAGCTGGCGGGTGTTTCTCTTGGCAGCGATCCCGACAAGGATGTGTCCCTGAAGGTCGTCGCGGATCACGCTCGGGCGGTCGCTTTCTTGATCGGGGATGGTGTACTGCCGGCCAACGAAGGGCGGGGCTATGTCCTTCGGCGGATCTTGCGGCGCGCCTCGCGGCATGGCGTGTTGTTGGGGATCGACGGGCCCTTTCTTCATTCGGTGGCGGGTGCCGTCATCGATGAGATGGGTGGCGTCTTCCCCGAGCTCGAAGAGCGTCGGGACTATGTGATCGATCGGGTGCAACGGGAGGAAGAGCGTTTCCTGGAGACCCTTCGCAAGGGGCTTTCGTTGCTCGAGGACGAGATCGGAGAGGCCAAGGCAGCGGGCACCGATGTGTTGCCCGGGCCCGTCGTGTTTCGCTTGTACGATACTTTTGGCTTTCCCGTCGATCTCACGGACGACATCTTGCGCGGCCGCGGCATGCACGCCGACCAGGAGGGCTTCCGCTCCGAGATGGAGGCGCAGCGCTCGCGCTCGCGGCAGGCTTGGAAGGGAAGCGGGGACGAAGGGGTCGCCGCGATCTACGGTCGCATGGCTTCGGAGCTTTCGACCTCCTTCGTCGGATTTCAGACGCTCGAACACGCCGCGCCGGTGCTCGCGATCCTTCGCGGCGGTGAGCCCGTGGATGAGGCGACCGCCGGCGACGAGATCGAGCTCATCGTTGCCGAGACACCTTTCTATGCGGAGAGTGGCGGTCAGGTCGGCGATGTCGGCGCGGTCAAGACGCCGGGCGGAGAGCTGAACGTCAATGACGTGCAGCGACCTTCCGGCGAGCTGGTCGTTCATCGGGGAAAAGTGACCTCTGGTGTCATTCGCGTTGGAGAGTCCGCGAGGCTCGCCGTCGACACCGAGGCCAGGGCGGCGACCGTGCGCAACCACTCGGGGACGCATCTGCTTCACGCGGCATTGCGCGAGGTCGTGGGACCCCAGGCGATGCAAAGAGGTTCACTGGTTTCGCCCGATCGGCTTCGATTCGATTTCAACCACGACTCTCCGTTGACCGAGGAAGAAATCGAACGCATCGAGGACAGGGTGAATACCTGGATCGAAGCCAATGATGCGGGCGCCATCCGAACGATGGACTACAAGGCCGCAGTCGATGCCGGTGCGATGGCGCTCTTCGGCGAGAAATACACCGACGACGTGAGAGTCGTCTCGTTCGGTGACGTATCGACGGAGCTATGCGGCGGGACCCACGCCACGGCGACCGGTGACATCGGCCTGTTGAAGATCATCTCTGAAACGGGAATCGCCTCGGGAGTGCGTCGCATCGAGGCTCTCACCGGGCTCGGCGCGCTCCATCATCTTCGGGAGCAGCAGCGCACGTTGCGAGAGCTGGGCGAGCTGTTGAAGGTGCCTGCGAATCAGGCGGCCGACCGGATCCGAAAGATCCTGGAGGAGCGCAAGGCCGCCGAGAAGGAGATCGCCTCCCTGAAGCGTGCTCAGCTGCAAGGAGGCAGCAGCTCCGGTGACAGCGGTAGCTGGGAGCAGCAGGGCGAGCTCTGGTGCTATGCACGAAAGCTCGAGGGGGCGAACGGCAAGGAATTGCGTGCGATGGTCGACGACCTCCGCAACCAGAAGTCGCCGGCGGTCGTCTGCCTCGTCTCCGACGCGGGCGAGGGCAAGGTGGCTGTGGCGATCGGCGTCACCCCGGAGCTGCGCGATCGGCTTCCGGCCGGGGAGCTGATGAAGGACGTGGCCAAGGTCGTCGGCGGCAAGGGCGGCGGACGTCCTGATTTCGCCCAGGGCGGTGGTACCGACGTCTCCCGCATCGACGATGCGCTTGCAGCCTTCGGAACGGCGGTGGCCTCGAGGCTCGCTTGAGTAGCGTGGCAAGCCCGTTCGTCTGGGCGCGCCGGCCAACCCGGGAAGTTCGCATCGGGAACGTCGGGGTCGGTGGGACGAATTCGATCCGCGTTCAATCGATGACGACGACCGATACCCAGGATACGGAAGCCACCGCGGCCCAGGTCACCCGGCTTGCCCAGGCCGGCTGTGAGATCGTGCGCATCACGGCGCCGGGTATCAAGGACGCCGAGAACCTCGGGCCGATCAAGCAGGCTTGCCTCGAGCGCGGTGTGGACGTCCCGCTCGTCGCCGACATCCACTTCACGCCGAATGCTGCACTCGAAGCGGCGATCCACGTGGAGAAGGTTCGGATCAACCCGGGCAACTACGCCGACAAGAAGCGCTTCGAAATCCGCGAGTACAGCGAGGCTCAGTACGCCGAGGAGTTGGCCCGCGTGGCCGAACGTTTCCTGCCATTGGTGCTGCGCTGCAAAGAGCTCGGACGTGCCCTGCGGATCGGAACGAATCATGGCTCGCTCTCCGACCGGATCATGAACCGGTACGGAGATTCGCCGGGTGGCATGGTCGAGAGCGCGCTGGAGTTCCTGGATGTCTGCGAGGCCGAGGCCTTTCACGACGTGGTCTTCAGCATGAAGGCGAGCAACCCCCAGGTTGCGATCCACGCCTATCGTCTGCTCTCCGCACGTCTCGCCGAACGCGCCCCAGACCTTCCCAGCTATCCCTTTCACGTCGGGGTGACGGAGGCGGGCGACGGCGACGACGGGCGCGTGAAGAGTGCGATCGGAATCGGCGCCCTGCTCGAGGATGGCATCGGCGAGACGATTCGCGTCTCCTTGACTGAAGATCCGGTCAAGGAAGTACCCGTGGCCCAGGCCCTGGCGCGTCGCTACGACGAGCGGGCCGAGACGGCCGCGCCGCAGGCACCGGGTGCAGACTTCGTCGACGACCCGTTCGTTCACCAGCGACGGGCGACCCACAGGGTGCTCGAGATGGGCGGTGATTCGCCCGTGCGGGTCGAATTGGATCTCGGGCCCGTGCCGCAAGACGCGAAGATCGCGATCGATGAACTCGTTGCGGCGAAGGGCCGGCTGGGCGACGTCGCATGTGAGGGCCTCAGCCTTGATGTCGTGGATGACGTGGACGTCGAGCGGGCGAAGGCGTTCGCAGAGGAAGCCGACAAGCAGGGGCTCGCCTTGCCGCGCGCGTTTCGCGGAACACCGGAGCGCCTATCACCATTGGGAGGCTGCGCGGATCGGCTGGTCTACGAGCTGACTGCAGGGCCCACCAGCTCCCTCGAGGCGCCAGGCGTGCCGGTGGAGTGGTGCTTCCGCGTGCCTCCGTTCGAGCTGGAGAAGGTCCTCGATGCCAGCCTTGCCGCATCCGCTCCGCCCGCGTTGATTTCGTTCCTTGCGGAGCCGCCCACCCAGACCGTTCGTCTCGGTGTCGCGCTCTTGCGCGCGCGCGGCCTCGATTCGATTCCCATCGTGCTCCGGCACCGAGCCGATCCCTTCGAGCCGGGAGAGGCGGCGCTCCTGCGGGCAGCCACCGATCTCGGTGCCCCACTCTGTGACGGCATCGGCGACGCAGTCTGCCTGGGCGGCCTGGGAGCCCCCGAGCGCGATGTCTCGCTCGCCTATCGGATCCTTCAGGGAGCGCGCCAGCGGACATCCTGGACCGAGTTCATCTCCTGTCCGTCCTGCGGACGCACGCTCTTCGACCTGGAAGAAACGACTGCGCGCATCAAGCAGCGCACGGAGCACCTACCAGGTCTGAAGATCGCTGTGATGGGATGCATCGTGAACGGCCCGGGAGAGATGGCCGACGCAGATTTTGGATACGTCGGCTCAGGCGTCGGGAAGGTGAGCCTGTACGTGGGGCATGAGTGCGTCGTGCGAAACGTCCCCGAAGTCGCGGCGCCGGATCGACTGGTCGAGTTGATCCGCGAGCACGGTCGTTGGGTGGAGCCCTAGCGGCGAACGTCCCCGTTACGCGTCAGTCCGCACTCGAGCGAGGTGGCGCTGCTACGTCTGGTGGGGCGGGCCTCAAGGTATCCGCCGCAGTTTCGAGGGCGGCGAGGGTCCGGGTGTCGCGGAGTGCCGGGTGGTCGGTGCCGATCGTTGCGCTTGCCAGGAACATCAGCAGGGTGATGATCAACGCACCTTCGGCCGCGCCGAAAGCCCCCCCACCGAGGCGATCGGCAAATCCCAAACCAGCGGCATGAACGCCGCGCCGAATGCCGCTCCCCGTCAGCCGGATCGCCACCAGTGTTCCCACGCCCAGAAGAGCTCCCGCGACGATCTGTCCGGCGAGGGGTGAGAGGGTCCAGCGCGTGGCCTCGGCCAGCCAGAGGGCGAAAGGCAGCGTGCCAAAGCGGACGGCGATGCAGGCGGCGGCGAGGGCCGCAAGCGAGAAGGCCATTCGGATCATGCCTTTCAACAAGCCCCGAAGCACCGCAATCACCAACACCACGGCCGCAGCCGCGTCCACCGCGCCCAGGTCGCGGAGGAAATCGAACATGTCCCCATCCATCGAGCAGGAGTCTACACTCTGGCGATGGGGGGCGGTCGTTTCGATGCGATCGTGGTCGGTGGGGGCCACAACGGGCTCACGGCTGCGGCGTATCTGGCGCGGGCCGGTCGTCGGACGCTCGTGCTCGAGGCGCGGCCCATGCTGGGTGGGGCCTGTGTGACGGAGGAGCTCTGGCCCGGCTTCCAGGTTTCGCGCGCAGCCTATGTCGCAGGGCTCGTGCGCCCCGCCGTCGTTCGGGAGCTGGAGCTGGCTCGTCACGGCCTGGTCTTCCTGCCTCGGGATCCCTCCTCCTTCACGCCGCTACCAGGGGGTGGTGGTTTGCTGATGGGCCGCGACGCCGCCGCGACAGCGGCTTCGGTGGCGCAATTCTCGCGTCGCGATGCGGAGGCATTGCCCCGCTACGAGGCGTTTCTCGACCGCACCGCTCGCGTGATCGAGCCCTTGCTCGACGCTCCTGCACCGGACCCGTCTCGGCCCCGTCTCGCCGATCTGCCTCCCCTGGCTCGCGCTCTGCGGGCCGCATGGGGCCTGCGCCGTGAGCTTCCGGAGGCGCTCGCCTTGTTGTTAGGCCCGGCACGGCCGGCGCTCGAAACCTGGTTCGAGAGCGAGCCCTTGCGGGGCACCTTGGCGACCGACGCCTTGATCGGTGCCTGGGCCTCGCCTTCGACGCCCGGCACGGGTTACGTCTTGTTCCACCACGTGATGGGCGAGACCGGCGGTGCCCGTGGGGTCTGGGCCTACGTCAAGGGCGGCATGGGGAGGTTCTCGGAAGCACTGGCGGCGGCCGCTCGGGAAGCGGGCGCGGAGATCCGGGTCGAGGCAAGGGTCGCACGCATCTGCATCTCGGGTGGGCGGGCACAGGGCGTGGAACTCGAGGACGGAAGCGTGCTCGAAGCGAAACATGTGCTTTCGTGCGCGGATCCACGCCGTACCTTCATCGATCTGGTGGGCGTGGACGCTTTGCCCGCGCCCTTCGTTCGCGGCGTGGAAGCCATCGATTTCCGAAGCCCGGTGGTGAAGATCAACGCGGCTCTGGATCGCCTGCCGGTCTTTGCTGGCCACTCGCCCGGGCCGGAGCCCGGCCCGGAGCATCAGGGCACGATTCATCTCGGCGCCCTGGATCTCGACGCCCTCGAGGCTTCCTTCCTGGCGGCTACCCGCGGAGGTTTTCCGGAGCGGCCGATGGTCGAGCTCACGTTGCCGTCGGCGGTCGATCCTTCGGTGGCGCCGAAGGGGAGGCACCTGGCTTCCTTCTTCGTGCAGCATGTCCCACCGGAGCTCCCGTCCGCAGATTGGGATGCGCTGCGCCCGCGCATCGCCGAGCGCGTGTTCGCGTTGGTCGACGAGGTGGCTCCCGGCTTTTCCAGCAGCGTGTTGCATCACGAGGTGCTCGTGCCGCCGGATCTCGAACGCATCTTCGGCCTGGCCGGCGGCAACATCTTCCACGGCGCCATGACGCTCGATCGCCTGGCCTTCCTGCGCCCCCTGCCCGGGGCGGGTCGTCATGCCACGCCGATCGCCGGCCTCATGCTCTGCGGCGCTGGAGCCCATCCGGGCGGAGGCGTGATGGGGGCCTGCGGACGCAACGCGGCCGCGGTGGTTCTACGAGATCGCGCCTAAGGAACCATCCGCAAGTACATCCGCGCATCGTCGCGGGAAGAGTCGATCTCCAGTACCTCGTTCCAGGCGGTGCGCGCCTCGTCGGTGCGGCCGAGCGTGTAGCAGGTGAGGCCCAGCTGGACGCGGGCTTCCATGTAGTCCGGGCTCATGCGCAGGATGCGTCGAAACTCGGCCAGGCTCTGGCTCGGCAGGCCGGTCTCGCGCAAGGCGATGCCCAGCCGGTAGCGGATGTCGTGAAAGCCCGGTGCCCGGTCGAGTGCCTTCCGGTACGCATCCACGGCTTCGCGCCAATCGCCGACCTCCGCGTAGGCATCGCCAATCGCAGAATGCAGGTTGGCGAGCTTGGCACGGGTCGTGGCGTCGACCCGTTCCGCTCCTTCGTTGCGAAGAGGCTGTTCGGCGCTGCGCTCGATCAGCGATCGGGACGCGTCGAACATGCCGCGCTGCTCGTAGACGCCGGCCAGGGCGAGCACGGCCTCCGAGTAGCCCGGGTTGATGGCTAGAGCCCGTTCGAAAGAGTTGGTCGCTGGCTCCAGCGCGCCCTGGCGCTCGTGGAGCATGCCGACCATGTAGTGGACATCCGCAAAGCGGGGACGGCTCTCCAGCAGAGGCCGAAAGGCCCGCAAGGCGCCCGCATCATCTCCGGTCTGGAAGCATTGACGCCCGAGCAGGTAGGTCTCCCGCTCGCCGGCTGTCATGCGGCTTCCGTGCCGCATGGCCATGCTAGTTGGCGGCCGGTAGGAAGTCCTGGGCGGCCCGGGCTACGTCGCTGCCATCGTAGTTCTCGAGCAGGACTTCGAAGATCTGAGTCGCCTTGTCGTTGCGGTTCAGGTTCTGGTAGCAGACACCCAGCTTGTAGAGTGCGTCCGCGTCGAGGCCCAGGCCCGGGTACTCGTTCAGCACCGAGCGGTAGCGGTTTGCGGCGCTCTGGTGCTCGCCCCGCTCGAAGTAGTAGTCGCCGATGCCCATCACGTGGGTGCCGAGCCGCGTGCGCAGATCCTTCCAGAGGGCCTCCGCCTCGGTCGCTTCCGACGAGTAGGGGAAGCGGGTGATCACTACATCGAGCTGGTTCAAGGCGTCGCGTGTCGCGGTCTGATCGCGGCCGGGATTGCGGCTCTGCTGCCGGTAGCAGCGGGCCGCTTGCAGGAGGGCATACGGGACGGCCGGATGGTCCGGGTGCAGCTCCGCAAAATCCCGGAAGTAGGTCAGGGCCTCTTCCCAGGATTCCTGGTGGAAGAAGGCGTCTGCGATCCTGAGTTCGGCATCCGCGACGAGATCGCTGTAGGGGTAGTTGTCGATGATGTCCTGGAACTTCTGGATGGCGGCGGAGTAGTCCGTCACGTCCATGGTCAGGAAGCTCCGGTGGTTGGCGAGAAGCTCTTCGCCTTCCTGGAAGAGTTGCTCGGCGGTCGGCATCTCCTCGAAATCTCCAGAGGTCGTTGATGCGCAGCCCGACAGGCCGCCGAGCAACAACGCCAGCGTTCCAAGCAACGCGAGCCGAGACCAGCGAACGACAGAAACAGAACGCATGCGATACATCCCCCAAGGCTGCCCTGAAGATCCCCGATTTCGAAGGGCTTTACGGCAGCATTGGCAAACTACCTGAAGCGTTGCGGCGATGTCAATTTGCTAGGGTTCGCGGCTTCGAACGAGCCATCAAGAAGAGCCTTTTACCCCCGGGGGATTTCATGGTCCATTCATCGATGAAGAATCTGCAACACGATCGCCGCCTTCAGGGCCGCCGAGGCTGGGAAAGCCCGGAGAGCTTCGAAAAGCACTTGGAAGAGCTGCCGGACGTGGAGGACAAGGGCCAGCTTGCTGGCGATCCGGCCGAGGCGCCCGCGCCCCCCAGTGCCTCTCCCGAGCCCCCGGCTCCGGCACCTGGAGTGGGGCTCCCGCCCTCCGATCACTAGCAGGCGAAAACGCCCGTGATCAAATCTCAATACGGCGAAGGGCTCGATGACCGGATTCATCGGATCTTTCCGTTTCTCTTCGTCCGGCCGATCGATCCCAACCTTCTCTCGGTCACGGGTGTGCTGGTGTCGTTCGCCGGCGCCTGGGCCTGGGCAGAGGGCCAGTTTCGCCTGGGTGCGTTCATCGTGCTGCTGGGCGGCTTCTTCGATCTCGTCGATGGCGTCGTCGCCCGGCACAACCACAGCTCGAGCCTGTTTGGCGCGTTCCTGGATTCGACCCTCGATCGCGTGGTCGACGGCGCACTGCTGCTCGCGCTGGTGATGTTCTACGCGCGCCAGGACGCCTTCGGAATAGCCTGGCTGGCCGGCGTCGCCCTGGTCGCGACCCAACTGGTCTCCTACACGAAGGCCCGGGCCGAGTCCGTGGTCCCGGATTTCAAGGGCGGCATCCTCGAGCGCGCCGAGCGGGTCGTCATCCTGGTGGCAGGGGCCGTATTCGGACTGATGCCTTTGGCGATTGGCGTGGTGGCCGCGGGCTCGACCTGGACGGCCGGTCAGCGCATTCTCATTGCAAGGCGCCGAATGGCGGAGCTTCCGACACCGGAGAACGCTTGAGGAGGAACGGCATGCCCGACGAAGACAGCCATGCATCCGACGAAGAAGCCCAGGAGAAAGGCTTCAAGATCGTCGATCGACGCGGACAGGAGACCGACACGCCGGATCCCCCGCCGGAAGAGGAAGCCGCCGGGCCTGCCGACTTGCCCGGAGTCGACTTTGCGAGCTTCAGCCTCTCCCTGGCGACCTCGGCGCTCTACCACATGGGGCTGGTTGCGGACCCCGAGACGGGCCAGCCCGGCGAGGCGAACCTTCCCGTGGCGCGCCAGACGATCGATACGCTCGTGATGCTCCAGGAGAAGACCGAGGGCAATCTCAGCGACGAAGAGCAGGGGCTCCTCACGAATCTCCTGACGGAGCTTCGCATGCGGTTCATCGAAGCGGCGAAGTGAAGCTTCGCGCGCCGGCCAAGATCAACCTCGGCCTGCGCATCCTGGGGCGTCGCGAAGATGGCTACCACCGGATCGACAGCGTGTTCCTCCCCTTGGAGTGGGCGGATGAACTGGAACTCGAGGATGCGCCACCAGGCGAGGTGACCTTCGCGTTGACCGGGCAGCCGGAACCCGAAGTCCCGACCGGGCCCGAGAACCTGGCGGTTCGTGCGGCGCGGGCCTTCCGGGCCGCGGCTGGGCCCGGGCCAGGCGTCGCCCTGCGCTTGAACAAGCAGCTCCCCTCCGGGGCCGGCCTGGGCGGAGGCTCGAGCGATGCAGCTGCCGTCCTCCGGGGCCTCGCGGCGAGGGAGCCCGAAGCCCTCTCTCGGGAGGCCCTCGCGGCCGTGGCCCTCGAGCTGGGGGCCGATGTGCCCTACTTCCTGGACCCGCGGCCTGCGCACGTGAGGGGGATCGGCGAGCAGATCGAGCCGTTGGCCGGAATTCGTCCCATTTCCATTCTGTTGGCTCGGGCTGGGGCTCCCCTGGCCACCTCGGAGGTCTTTCAGGCCTTCGATCGCAGCCCTGCGGAGTTCGGGCCGGCCTCTTCGTTGACGCCCGAGGGGGCAGAACCTACGATCCGCCCGCTCTGGGCCCTGCGGGAAGAAGGGGGGCTCGTCCAGGCAGGTCCGTTGCTACGCGGCCTCCTGCACAATGACCTCGAGCCGGTGGCCGGCTCACTTCGCCCCGAGGTTGCCCAGCTGCGAAGGGAAATCGAAGAGAGCGGCGCCTTGGCCGCCGCCATGTCCGGAAGCGGGCCGGTTGTCTACGGCTTGTTCGAGGACGAAGGTCGCGCAACAGCAGCGGTCGTACGGTTCCGGGAGCGAAGCGAAGTCAGCGTCACAGTGACGCGCACACTTGCCTCGCCCTGAACGATTCAAACCAGACAGATCGTCAACTCAAAGCCGCCTTGGGGCGTCGCCAAATGGTAAGGCAGCGGCCTTTGGAGCCGCCATTTGCAGGTTCGAATCCTGCCGCCCCAGCCATCAATTGGAATCCCCCCACACCGAGGGAGAAAATCTCGTGGCCGAAAATGCACTCGCAGCGGAACTCCGCACAAGCGCCGGGAAAGGCGTCGCCCGCAAGCTGCGCGCTGCCGGTCGTATCCCTGCCGTCATGTACGGCCGTGGAAAGGAGACCGCCGTCCTCGCCATCGATCCGAAGGCGCTCGACGATGTCCTTCACAAGAGCGGAGCCGGGCGAAACACGCTGATCAGCCTTGGCGTGGATGGAACGACCCACACCGTGCTGCTGAAGGACTTGCAGCGCGATCCCGTCGCGGGCGACTCCCTCCACGCAGACTTCTTTCTCGTCGATCTCGCGCAGACGGTCGAAGTCGCCGTGCCGCTGCACTTCATCGGCAAGGCGATTGGAACGGATTTCGGTGGCATCATGGACCACCCGGTCCGCGAGCTCTTGATCGAGTGCTTGCCCTCCGCCATCCCCGAGTTCGTCGAGGTGGACATCGCGTCCCTGGAAGTCGGCCAGACGATCCACGTGCGCGACGTGGCCCTCGGAGACGGGCTCAACTGCAAGACCGAGGCAGACCTTGCCGTCGCGATCTGCGCCACGCCGATGGCGGAAGAGGAGACCACCGACGAGGTAGAGGAGGGCGCCGAAGAGGCCGCAACGGGCGATGACGCGGCGACCGATACGCCGGCCGAAGGCGACGGGGACAACTAGCCTGGCCCCTGAGGTGGGGGCATGAAGCTCGTCGTCGGCCTGGGCAACCCAGGCGAGCGATACAGGGGCACGCGGCATAACGCGGGCTTCCGTGTCGTTGCCTGCCTGGCTGAGCGCGCGAGGATTGCGCTCGATCAGCCACGGTTTTCCGGGCGCTTCGGCGAGGGCCGGGCGGCAGGAGAGGCGATCGGCTTGCTGCTGCCGGAAACCTGGATGAATCGCTCCGGGGAGGCCGTGGCTCAGGCCCTCGACGAGCTGGAGATCGATGAGCCGGAACGCGATCTGCTCATCGTGCTCGATGATCTCGATCTGCCCCTTGGCCGGCTCCGCCTGCGGCCCGAAGGCAGCGACGGCGGACAACGCGGCCTTCGCGACATCCTCCGGCAGCTTGGCAGCGAGAGCGTGCCGCGTTTGCGTTTCGGTGTGGGGCGTCCGCCGGCAAACGTCGATCCGGTCGATTGGGTCCTTCAGCCGTTTGACGAAGAGGAAGAGATGCTCCTGCAGGATGCTGTCCCGCGAGCTGCCGACGCTGCGTCTTGTTTTCTGGCCGAGGGCGTCGCACCGGCCATGGATCGTTTCAACGGGCCGCTTCCCGAAAGAGTGGAGGTTCCACCCGAGAAATAGCGGGTGATCCCTCCGTTCCACGTCCGGGCGTTCTCCCCAGCGCAGAAAATGCGGGCCCTGCCTCGGCGGTGTCGAGGCGGAACCGGTACAGTGCGGCCCGCATTCCGCCGATTTCGGCCCCTATGGCAGTTGAGCCCCTGCATCCCATGCCGGATTCCACACCGCCGCATCCGCCCGTCGCTCCTCGCCCGGCAAAGCTTGCCGAGCGGATGGCCCGGCCGTTCGGTCAGTTCATGGAGCTCGAGATCTCGAGCGCCATCCTGCTGCTCATCGGAGCCATCGTTGCCCTGGCGTGGGCGAACTCGCCCTGGGGCGAATCCTACGCGCATTTCTGGCATACCCCGCTCAGCATTCAGCTCGGCGAACTCTTTACCGTGGATCTCTCGCTCGCCCATTGGGTGAACGACGGGCTGATGGCGATCTTCTTCTTCGTCGTCGGCATGGAGATCAAGCGGGAGCTGGTCGAGGGCGAGCTTTCGAGCCGAAGCCGCGCGATGTTGCCGATCCTCGGTGCGCTGGGCGGCATGATCGTGCCGGCGGGCATCTACACCTGGTTCCAATACGGCGGGCCGGCGGCCAACGGCTGGGGCGTTCCGATGGCGACGGATATCGCCTTCGCGGTCGCGGCCCTGTCGGTGCTTGGCCCGCGTGTCCCGCCCAGCCTGCGCATCTTCTTGCTGGCCCTGGCCATCGCGGACGACCTTGGCGCGATCGCCGTGATCGCCATTTTCTACACGGTCGAGATCCACCTGGGTGCGCTCGGGCTGGCTGCCGGTGGGCTGGTGTTTTGTTTCCTGATGAACAAGGCCGGCGTCCGATCGTTCCTTCCGTATATCGTCGTTGGCTGTTTCGTCTGGTTCGAGACCCATCACTCCGGTGTCCACGCGACGATTGCGGGCGTCCTGCTCGGCTTTCTCACGCCGTGCGGGGTGGAAGAGGAGGATCACGAGAGCCTGATCGACCGCGGCCGCCACGCGTTGGAGCGCATGCGTGAGGTGTTGATCGGCGTCCATGACACCCCGGATTCGGTGGACCAGGGTGGTCATCAGCGACACCACGCCGGTCGAGAGCTCATGGTGCTGGCGCGAGAATCACTCTCTCCGCTCGACTTCCTGGTGAACATCCTCGAGCGGCCCGTGGCGTTCGTGATCATGCCGATCTTCGCCCTGGCCAACGCCGGCGTCGTTCTCGATACCTCGACGCTTGGTGAGCCGATGGCGCTCAGCGTGGCCAGGGCGGTTGCGCTTGGGCTGGTTCTCGGAAAACCGATCGGCGTGACGTTGTTCGCCTGGCTCGCTGTTCGAACCGGGCTCGCCGAGCTTCCTCGCGGCGTGAACTGGGGAATGATTGCTGCCACCGGTGTGCTTGCGGGCATCGGCTTCACGGTGGCGCTCTTCGTGACGGCGTTGGCGTTCGACGACCCTGTGCACGCTGCCGGCTCGAAGATCGGCATCCTCATCGGTTCGGTGGTAGCGACGGCCGCCGGACTCATCGTGCTGGCCCGTTCGTTGCCCAAGAACACGGTGGTCTCGAAGTAGTCAGATTGTCCCAGGATTGTCTGGGTTCATCGGGCAGGTTTTCGGGGTAATTGGTCTATTTCTCAAGGATTGAGGGGGTATTGATCCCGGACTATCCTGTCGGGCGATGATCGACCTCCAGATCGAACGCAGCGGGGACCGAGGGGTCGGGGCTCCCGTCTACCTCCAGATCGCCGGACAGATCCGTGAGCGGGTCGTCGCCGGTGCGCTGGTGCCCGGGGACCGCCTGCCGCCCATTCGGGAGCTCGCGCGAAGCCTCGGGGTGAACCGGGATACGGTCAGCACGGCGTACGAGACCCTGGCTGCAGAAGGTGTGATCGACGCCCGGGTGGGGCGCGGCACCTTTGTGCGCGGGCTGCGGCCGCAGGCCCGCCGAGCCACGTTGCCGGTCGAGACGCGGCTTGCCAGCGTGACCCAGCGGCTGCTCGATCTGGAGAGCGCACGGGTCGCGTACGGCGATACGGCGAACGCGATCCAGCTCCAGGCGCTCAAGCCCGATCCGTCCCTGTTTCCCGCCGAAGCGTTCCGCCGCGCCCTCAACCGCACCTTCGCGACCCAGGGGCCCGAGCTTCTCGACTACGGCGATCCCCAGGGCGATCCGGGCTTGCGCGAAGCGGTGGCTGAAAGGCTGCGAGCGACAGGCAGCCGGGTGCAAGGCGACCAGATCGTTCTCTGCCAGGGCGCGAGCCAAGGCATTTCCCTGGGCCTGCGTCTGTTTGCCGAAGCCGGGGATACGGTGGCCGTCGAGGAGCCGACGTATCAGAACGCCCTGGTGGCCGCGATCGGTCTCGGCATCCACGTCGTGCCCGTGCCCATGCGCAAGAATGGCGCGGATCTGGATGTGCTCGACCGCACCTTGAGTCGTCCGGACGTGAAGCTCTTCTACACGATCCCGACGTTCCACAACCCGATGGGCACGACCACGGATCTCGCCCACCGGCAGGAGCTGCTGCAGATCGCGGGCCGCCACGGCAAGCCGGTGCTCGAAGATGCCTACGAGATGGATCTCCGCTTCACCGGCCGTCAGGTTCCCTCGTTGATGGCGCTCGATGAGGAAGGGCTGGTGGTGCAGCTGCTCTCCTTCTCGAAGTCTCTTTTTCCAGGCCTGCGCTGCGGCGCGGTGGTGGCTCGCGGCCGTCACGTCGATGGCCTCCTCGCCCTGCGGCATGCCGCGGATCTGGGGGGTGCCTTGCCGCTTCAGGCTGCGCTCGCCGATTTCCTGCGCAGTGGCGCCTACGATCGGCACCTGGCCACGCTGCGTCGCAAGCTGCGCGAGCGACGGGATGCCCTGATGGAAAGCCTCGAAGCCGAGATGCCCGAGGGCACCGAGTGGCAGCGCCCGGAAGGCGGCTACCAGGTGTGGGTCGAGCTACCCGAGCCTCTCGATACCCGAGAGCTTTTCGCCGACGCGTTGCGCGCCGGTGTCTTGATCGCACCCGGCTTCCAATTTCTGCACGATGGGCGAGCCTCCCGCGGCATGCGCCTTTCGATCGGGCTCTCGAGCCCGGAGGAGATTCGTCGCGGCATTGCTTTGTTGGGCGCGCTGGCTCGTGAGCGGTTTGGTGCCCGAAAGGCTCGTCGCCCGCAGGTGCACGTCTGAAGCAAGCGCTTTGCTTGAATCGACTCGATCGAATTTGAATCAACCCGAAGGAGGGAACCCCCCATGAGCGAGAACAACGAGGGCCGACAGGACGCCCAGTCCTACGAGCTGAAGATCGGCCTGGCCGAAATGATGAAGGGTGGCGTGATCATGGATGTGACCACGCCGGATCAAGCCAAGATCGCGGAGCAATCCGGTGCCACCGCCGTGATGGCGCTCGAACGCGTGCCGGCGGACATCCGGGCCGAGGGGGGTGTCGCGCGCATGTGCGCGATCCAGATCATCGAAGGCATCCAGAAGGAGGTGTCGATTCCGGTGATGGCAAAGGTGCGCATCGGCCACTTCGTAGAGGCCCTGGTGCTCGATGCCCTGGGTGTCGATTTCATCGATGAGAGCGAGGTCCTGACCCCAGCCGACGATACCCACCACATCGACAAGGCTCCTTTCCGCTCACCCTTCGTATGCGGTGCGCGCAACCTGGGAGAAGCCCTGCGCCGGATCGGCGAGGGGGCGGCGATGATTCGTACCAAGGGTGAAGCGGGCAGCGGCAACATCGTCGAGGCGGTCCGGCACCTGCGCCAGGTGAACGGCGACATCCGCGCCATCCAGGCCCTGCGCGTGGAAGAGCTGGCGACCCAGGCCAAGGACATGGGCGCACCGGTCAATCTCGTTCGTTATGTGCACGAGCATGGCAAGCTTCCGGTGCCGAACTTCGCCGCCGGAGGGATCGCCACGCCCGCCGATGCTGCGCTCTGCATGAGCCTGGGGGCCGAGGCCGTGTTCGTCGGCTCCGGCATCTTCAAGAGCGAGGATCCGGAGAGCCGCGCCAAGGCCTGCGTGCACGCGACCACGCATTGGCAAGAGCCTGTCGAGGTGTTGAACGCCTCCCGAGGGCTCGGCAAGGCCATGGAGGGAATCGAGATGGAGACCCTCGACGAGAGCGAGCGGCTCGCAAACCGGGGCTGGTAGGAACTCGGACGTGACGCCGTCGGTTGGCATCCTGGCGATTCAGGGCGACGTGGCGGCCCACGCGCGCGCCCTCGCCAAAGCAGGAGCTCGGGCCGTTCCGGTCCTTCGTGAGAAGGATCTGGACGGCCTGGCCGCGCTCATCCTGCCCGGAGGGGAGAGCACGACGATCTCCAAGGGGATGGATCGGCTCGCCCTGTGGGAGCCCCTGCGCGAGTTTGCCGCCTCCGGTCGGCCCGTGCTCGGCACCTGTGCGGGGGCGATCCTGCTGGCACGAGCCGTCGAGCACCACCCCGTTCCGACCCTGGGCCTGCTCGATGCGTTGGCGGTGCGAAACGCCTACGGCACCCAGGTTGATTCCTTCTCGGCGCCGGTGGACAAAGGCGCGAAAAAGGGTCTCGAGGGCCTCCGTTGTGTCTTCATCCGGGCTCCTCAGCTGGAGGAGCTGGGCCTGGAGGTCGAAACCCTGGCCCGGGTCGAGGGCCGCCCGGTCCTCATCCGCCAGGCCAATCTTTGGGCAGCCACCTTCCACCCGGAGCTCACCCCGGATACCCGCCTCCACGAGCTCCTGCTTTCCTGAGTCTGGCGGGCAGGTGACCGCCGGGGCCAGTTCTGCTAAATCTCGGCCCTTCGAAAACACCTCGGTCCCCGCCATGGGGCCCGCCCCCGCGGCAGGCCTCAGCAAAGAGTGGGGGCACACCGCGGCCCTGGGGCGCGGGCGACCAAGGGGAGGAATATGCGGGAATACGAAACGACGTTCATCGTCCAGCCTGAGATCAGCGACGAGGGCTGCGCAGAGCTGCTCGGACGCCTCGACGACGTCCTGGAGCGCGAGGGAGCCAACCGGCTTCTGCACGACGACCAGGGCAAGCGACGGCTGGCCTACGAGATTCGCAAGTTCCAGAAGGGTCGGTACGTCACGACCTACTTCTTGGATGAGGGCAAGGCCGTGGCCCCGCTCGAGCGGGTTCTTCGGCTCGACGAATCGGTGTTGCGGTTCTTGACCGTGCAGTGCTCGGCCGCCGTGGCCGATGTGGATGCGCGCAAGGCCGAGGCCGCGGAAGAGGAGCGGATCCGGGCGGAGCGCGCCCGAGAACGCGCCGAGCGCGATGCCGAGGAGGAGCGAGCACGCCAGGCGGCTGCCGCCGCGGCTGCCGCCGCAGCTCCGCCGCCTCCGGAACCCGCTGCGGCTCCGCCGCCTCCGGAAGCCACCGCGGAGCCTGCGTCCGGCGAGGCAGAAGCTTCCGCAGAAACTGCCCCCGCGGACGCACCCGCAGAAGCAGCGGCCAGTCCGGCGGAAACGCCTGAAGCTGCCGAGGCGCCTGCTGAAGCCCCGGCTGAAACCGAACCCAAGACTGAGGAGACGGCAGGATGAGCGACGATCCGAACGCCCCGCGCCCCCCCCAGACAGACTCCCCCCGTAGCGACGGCCCGCGCGGCGACGGTGGCCACCGAAGCGACGGCGGTTATCGAAGCGACGGCCCCCGCCGCGATGACGGATATCGCGGCGGCGGTGGTGGCGGCGGCGGGTTCCGCCGCGACGGCGACCGCGACGGCGAGCGCCGCGAGCGCGGTCCCATGAGCGTCAAGGCACGGCTGCGTGCCCGCGCCCGCAAGAAGGCCCGCAAGCAGAAGAAGTCCAAGGGCAGCATGCTGCGCAAGAAGGTCTGCCGCTTCTGCGCCGACTCGAATGCCGAGATCGACTACAAGGATCCGAAGGGCCTGCGCTATTTCATCACCGAGACCGGGAAGCTCATTCCCAGCCGCATCTCGGGCAACTGCGCGAAGCATCAGCGTGCTGTGGCTCTCGGCATCAAGCGCTCCCGGCAGCTGGCGCTCATGCCCTATGCGCCCCACCACGGGAACTAGGAGACGGCATGGCGGTCAAAGTGATCCTACGCGAGGACGTTGCCAGGCTCGGCGACGCCGGCGATCTGGTGAACGTCAAGCCCGGCTACGCCCGGAACTTCCTGATCCCGCAGGGCAAGGCGATCTTTGCCACGGCGGCGAAGGTCAAGGAGCTCGAGCACCATCGGCGCATCATCGCCGAGAACATGGCGAAGCATCTCAAGGACCTGAACGCCGCCAAGGATCGTCTCGAGCAACTACGGCTCGAGGTCGAGGCCCAGGCCGGTGAAGAAGGCAAGCTCTTCGGCTCGGTCACGAGCCTTCAGATCGCCGAACTCGTCGTGGCAAAGGGAATCGAGATCGATCGCCGCAAGATCGACTTGAAGGAGCCGATCAAGGAGCTGGGCGATCACGAAGTGCCGGTCAAGCTGCACCGCGAGGTCATCGCGATCCTGAAGCTGAAGGTTACGGCCACGACGACGCCCGAGGCGTAGTACACTCAGCGGGCAGCGACGTCCTTCAGGCGTCGTTCGAGGAGGGGGTGATCCTTGGGCGAGGCGACACCGTTTCATGGCGAGGCAGCGGGCGAGCCCCGGCGGCGCCAACGGCGCAGTGGTGGCGACGGGAACCTGACCTCCTCGGCCGAGCTGCTCGGTGGACGGGTTCCGCCCCATGATCTGGACGCCGAGAAATCGGTGCTCTCGGCGCTGCTACTCGACCCGCGCGTCTTCCACGAGATCTTCGAAGACGTCTCGCCGGATGACTTCTACCACCCGTCGCATCAGCTCCTCTTGCGGGCCATGCTGACGATCCACGACGAGCGTCGTCCCGTCGATCTGATCACCCTTTCCGAGTACCTGACCACCGAGAAGACCCTCGATGCCGTCGGTGGCCCGGTCGCTCTGGCCGAGATCGCAGACTTCGCCGCGACCAGTGCCAACGTTTCCCATCACGCTCGAATCGTCCGCGACAAGGCCGTGAAGCGTCGGCTCATCCAGGTGGCCAGCGAGATCGCCGAGACCGGCTACGACGAAGACGGCAACGCGGATCAATTGCTCGATTTCGCGGAGTCGCGGATCTTCGAAGTCTCGAAGGCCCAGAGCCGCAGCTCCTTTGCAAGCCTGCATGACGAGATGCCCGCCACCTTCGACTACGTCGAGGCGATCATGAACCGGGGCGGGGATCTCACGGGTCTTCCCTCGGGCTTTCACGATCTCGATGAAATGACCGGCGGGCTCCAGCCCGGCGAACTGATCATCATCGCTGCTCGGCCTAGCATGGGGAAGACGGCGTTCGCCCTGAACATCGCGCGCAATGCCGCCGTCGGGCACGGAAAGAACGCCGCGTTCTTCTCCCTGGAAATGACCACCCGTTCGCTGATCGTGCGGCTGCTCTCCACCGAAGCCCAGATCAACTTTGCAAGCTTGCGGAAGGGCTTCCTTCCCATGTCGGATTACCGCAAGTTGCAGGTCGCAGCGGATCGGCTCTCCCAGGCGAACATCTGGATCGATGATTCCGGCGCGCTCGACATCCTGGAGATCAAGGCCAAGAGCCGTCGTCTGCACGCAGAGCATGGCCTCGACCTGGTCATCGTCGATTACCTGCAGCTGGCCAGTGCCGCAGGCAAGAACGCCCGCAAGGATCTCGAGATCGCCGAGATCTCGCGCGGCTTGAAAGCGCTTTCGAAGGAGCTCGACCTGCCGGTCATTGCGGTCTCCCAGCTGAACCGAGGGCCGGAGCAGCGCGATCCGGACAAACGTCGCCCGATGATGGGCGACCTTCGCGAGTCCGGCGCGATCGAGCAGGACGCGGATGTGATCGCCTTCATCTACCGGGACATCGTCTACAACAAGGAAACCGCCGATCCGCGCCTGGCCGAGATCATCATCGAGAAGCAGCGGAATGGCCCCACGGGCACCGTGAAGCTGGATTTCGAGGGTCAGTACGCCCGCTTCGCCAACCGCTCGACCGACGAGCCGCCGGACCTTCCGCCGGTCCCGGGAGGCTTCGGTGGCCCGGGAGACGATTCCGGCTTCGACGGCGGCGCGGGGCCCATGGGCGCCGGGGACGAACCTGTCTTCTGAGCCATCCTCGGCGCGGCCCTCGCCGCCCGCCCGCATGGTGCAGCCGTCTCCGTTTGCCGTCACACTGGGCGGATGCCGAACGTATCGATGTGGGCTCGCGCCCTGCGGGTCATGCCCCAGGTCGACAAAGAGGAATGGGACGCGTTGGATCTGGTTTCGCGCTGGCTGATCGCCACGCGCTCGGCCGTCCTGGTGATGACCTTCGTCTCTGCAGCCTTCGCCGGCTTGCTGGCCTTGAAGGTGGGAGCCTTCGATCTCGGGAAGTGGCTGCTGGTCACCCTGGGCCTGCTCCTGGCTCACGCCACCAACAATCTGGTGAACGATCTCACCGATCATTGGAAGGGCGTCGACAAGGACAACTATTTCCGGACCCAATACGGCGCCCAGCCCGTCGAATCCGGGCTGATGACGACGCGGCAGTCGCTCCAGTACATCGCGTTCACCGGACTGACGGCCCTCGGGATCGGCGTGTGGCTGGTCGCCCTGGGTGGCCAGGGCGTGCTCTGGTTGCTCGGCGCCGGTGCCTTCTTCGTGCTGCTCTACACCTGGCCGCTCAAGTACATCGGCCTGGGCGAGCCCGCTGTACTGGCCGTATGGGGCCCGCTCATGGTAGGCGGCGGCTACTACGTCATCACCGGCGAGTGGAGCACGCCGGTGGCATGGGCCAGCGTCGCCTATGCCCTCGGACCGACGGCCGTGCTGTTCGGCAAGCACATCGACAAGCTCACGGAGGACAAGGCGAAGGGGATCCACACGCTGCCCGTCATTCTGGGTGAGGCCGCCTCGCGTTGGTTCGTCGTCGGAATGCTCGTCGCCCAGCTCGGGGTCGTCGTCTATCTGGTCGCGACGGGCTACTTCCATCCCGTCATGTTGCTTGCCTTGGCGGCCGCGCCGTCGCTGAAGCGCGTCCTCGAGGTGTACAGCAAGCCCCGGCCCACCGAGCCGCCGGCGGATTTGCCCAAAGGCGTCTGGCCCCTCTACCTGGTGGCCACCGCATTCTGGTACAACCGGCGCTTCGGCGGGCTCTTCCTGCTCGCACTGGTCGCGGATGTAGCAATCTCGCGGTTCTAGAGAGCGAGAGCGGGGACGTTCTTTCCGCTGTTTCCGTTATTCAGGGAGGGGCAGCGCCCCTCCCTGAATAACGGAAACAGCGGAAAGAACGTCCCCGCCCGGAAAGATCGGCCGTGAGTCTATTCGTCGCGATTCGCGCCCTTCATCAAACCGGCGATCATCCGATCGATCACCGACTGCGGAGCCAGCCGCTTGATCAGCGTGAGTGGCCTGGCCCGATCCATCGGTACACGTAGAGGTTTCTTCTTGCTGGAGAGCACCGCGTAGATCTTGTCTGCCACGATCTCCGGTGTGAGTTTGCTGGCGGCGGTGTCCCGGGCCATCTGGGAGACCATCTTGTGGCTGAAGGAGCCCGCGCCAACATTCTCCACGGTTCGAAGATGTGAGCCTGCCGCCGGCCGGTCCATCTTCATGGCGACGGGTTGCATGATGACCACGTCGATGTCGTCAGGCTTCAGTTCGTGGTACAAGGCCTCGCTGAACGCCTCGAGGGCAAACTTCGCCGACGTGTAGGCACTCATGTAGGGCACGGCCAACAGGCCGCCCAATGAACTCATGTTGATGATCGTGCCCTTCCCCTGTTTTCGCATGATCGGGGTCACCTGTTTGCAGACTTCCATGACCCCGAAGACGTTGGTGTCGTAGAGGGAGCGCACTTCCTCGATGGTCTGTTCCTCGGCGGAACCGATGAACATCTGGTTCACGCAATTCACGACGGCATCGATGCGGCCTTCTCGCTGGAGCACTTCGCCAATGCAACGTCCCACCGAGGCCGAGTCGGTCACTTCCATGGGCAACATCACGAAGGGGGCATCGTGTTTCTTGCTGTCGGGGTTGCGCATGGTGCCGTACACCGTCGCGCCTTTTTCTGTGAGGGTCCTGCCCAACACCTCGCCCAGGCCACCTGAGGCCCCTGTTATCAGAACGATCACGTCATTTCCTCCATTGCCGCCCGGGATCTGGATGGCATCGGTCGCGTTGGCGATCACCGTATCCGAGACAGATTCCTCCACGGCCTGGCCGTGCCGTCGCCTCTCGGCGCAGGTCATTGTGCCTCCGGGCGTTGCGAGAACGCAAGCAGCCTCCCGTTTCCCTAGTCTCGCCCCGGGGTGGGACTCAAACGATTCGATCGCAAGTTCGGCGCGGATCTCTTGCGCGAACTGCCGGCAGAGCCGGCCGTCTACCTCTTCAAGGACGCAGACGGCGAGGTGCTCTACGCGGGCAAGGCGAAGGACATCCGCCGCCGGCTCCAGGGCTACCGCAACGCCAGCCGGCGCAAGGTCCACCGCAAGATGCGCACCATCGTTCGAGAGGCGAGCACCCTCGAGGTGCGGCTTCAGCCGAGTGAGCAGGATGCCCTGCTCGTCGAGAACGAGCTGATCCGTACCCTGCGGCCGCGCTACAACGTCGAGGGCGCCTACACGTTCCTCTACCCGGCGATCGGGACGGCCGTGCGGGCCCATCAATCCTTCCTGGTTTTTTCCACCCGGGCGGACGCCTATCCAGAGCTGAATCCCAGCTGGCATGGTGTCTTCCGCTCCCGACACCGGACCCGGGATGCCTTCGACGCGCTCGTCGCGTTGCTCGATCTGCTGGGCCACCGGGAGCCCCGCTCGCGCTTGCCGGAGCTTCCCCTCGTGCGCGGGTCGCGGGTCGTCGCCTTCCGGCGGATCGAGCATCTGATGCCCGGGATCGAGCGTCTCCTGGGTGGGGAGTCCCAGGCCGCTTTGAAGGAGATGGCACGGCAGCTGCTCGAGAAGCCGGATGCTCGCGAGAACGCGGATCAGGTCGGTGAAGACCTGCGCTTGCTCGACGCGTTTTACGCGAGCGACGCGCGAAAGTTGCGTCTCGCCCTTCGCGCAGCCGGGCGCCGGGGCTGCTTCGTCTCGCAGGATCAGCGAGACGCTTTGTTCATCGCTCACTCACCGGGTTGAGGCCTCGCCCGGCCGGGTAGGGTACGTTGGCTCCCCGGTCGCCACTTTCCTTGGAGGACGCCATGGAGCTCCGCACGTTCGGTCGAGACATTGCCCACATCGATCTGGCCGCCCAGACCTGGGAGATGCGGCCGGCGCCCGAGGAATGGGTGCGTAGCTATGTGGGTGCTCGCGGGCTCGGCGTCCGTTACGTGCTCGAAGCGGGCCCCGAAGTCGAGGCGCTCTCTCCGGACAATCTGCTCTGCTTCATGAACGGCCCGCTGACGGGCAGCGAAACGAGCATGAGCGGCCGCTGGGCTTGCGTTACGAAATCGCCGCTCACGGGGACCGTGACCGATAGTCATCAGGGGGGGTGGAGCGCAGCGCGCTTGCGCTGGGCCGGCTTCGACGGCCTGGTCTTCGAGGGGCGCGCCGAGGCACCGGTCTACGCCTTCATCGAGGATGGCCAGATCGAACTGCGCGACGCGTCCGATCTCTGGGGCAAGAACATCCACGAGACCATTCGCATCCTTCAGGAGCGCTACGGCGAGAAGAACCTCACGGTCAACGCAATCGGGACCGCCGGCGAGAAGCTCGTGCGCTTCGCGGCCTGGCTGAATGAGGATGATCGGGCGTTCGGGCGGGGAGGCACCGGCGCCGTGGGAGGTTCGAAGAACCTCAAGGCCATCGTGGTGCGGGCGGGAAAGAAGAAGAGCGTGGTCCCTGACAAGGATGCCTGGAAGGCCGTCCGCACTCGGGCGCTGGATACGATTCGCGACGAGGCCAATATCACCAGCCCGAAAAAGGGCGGGCTCTCCGTGTACGGCACCAACGTCCTGATGAACGCTACGAATACGATCGGTGCGCTGGGTACGCGCAACAGCCAGCTCACTTCGTTCGGCGACCGGGCCGAAAAGATCAGCGGCGAGTACGTCGAGCAGAACATCCTGGTGGGGAACCCGACTTGCCATGCCTGTCCGGTGGCCTGCAAGAAGGAGGTCGAGATCAAGGAGGGCCCGTGGAAGGGGCTGCGCATGGAGAGTGTCGAGTACGAGCCGGCCTGGAGCCTTGGCGCGAACTGCGACAACGACGACGTGGCGGCTGTCGCGAAGCTGATCGATCAATGCAACGACATGGGCATGGATCCCATCGAACTCGGCAACGCCTACTCCATGTGGATGGAGGCGACCGAGAAGGGCTGGGTCCCGGATGGCCAGGGCCTGGCCTGGGGGGATACCCAGGCGATGGTGGCGTTGACCGAAGATGTCGGCGCTCGTCGAGGCCTGGGCAAGGCGCTGGGCGAGGGGCCGGCGAAGGCTGCGGCCGAGATTGGCCATCCGGAGATTGCCATGGCGGTGAAGGGCCAGGCGTTGCCGGCCTACGATCCGCGCGGCTTGAAGGGCATGGGGCTCGGCTACGCCACGAGCAACCGGGGCGCCTGCCATCTGCGCGCTTATGTCGCCGCTGCCGAGCTCGGGGTGGTGCCGATCGAATCCGATCCGCTCGAATGGAAAGGGAAGGGCGAACTGGTCAAGACCTTCCAGGATCTCCACGCATTCTCGGACAGTCTCGATCTCTGCAAGTTCAGCGCCTTCGCAGAGGATGCAGACGTGTATGCGGCGCAGTACGCGACCGCCATGGGCATCGAGTTCGGCCCGGATGACGTCATGCGCACCGGCGAACGCATCTACAACCTGGAGCGCCACTACAACAACCTGGCCGGCGTCGAAGCCGATACCTTGCCTGCGCGATATACCGAAGAAGCTTCGACCGAGGCTGGCTCGAAGGGCCACGTCTCCGAGCTCAGTGACATGCTTGCCGAGTACTACGCGGTGCGCGGCTGGGAAGACGGCGTGGTACCGAAGGCGAAGCTCGAGGAGCTGGAAGTTCGTTAGGCCGTGAAGCTCACGTTCTATGCCACGCTTCGCCCGATCGTCGGGGCGCGAACCCTGGACATCGAGTTACGCTGTGACGCGACGGTTCAGGCCCTGATCGAGACCTTGGCTGAGCGCTGGCCAGCGCTCCGGGAGCACCTGCTCACTGAGGAAGGTGGCCTCTCTCGAAGGGTCAACATCTTCGTAGCAGGCCGAAACGTGCGCTGGCTCGACGGTGCGGCTACTCGGCTCGATGGCCAGGAGGAAATCGACTTCTTTCCTCCGGTCGCTGGCGGATAGACTCTCGGCTTTCGAGGGCCGCTTCGCTTCTCGTGGCGTTCCCGGGGTCGGAGATTGGCTGGCCCGCGTGAAGGGCCTCGTCTGAGACGATCGCGCCGTGTTCCGGGGTGGGTTCCGATCGGCCCTGGAGGATCTGGGCAACAGCTTCGAGATCCTGGAGAGCGATCGCGGCGATGCCGTCGCCAGCATCCTGGCCGAGCACCCGGATATCGATTTCGTACTGCTGGATCTCGAGATGCCCGGTCTCGGAGGCGCCGCGGCCCTGGACCAGCTTCGCAAGGAGTACCCGGCGACTGCCGTCGTGATTGTGTCCGCGGAACAGGACCCGGCGGTGATGCGTCGGGTGATCGAAACGGGCGCGAGCGGCTTCATTCCGAAGTCGGCAAAGCGCCCGGTGCTGGCCAGCGCACTCCGGCTGGTGCTGAACGGCAGGATCTACGTTCCCGCGGAGCTCATCACGGCCCCTGCCGAGAGCGCCAACGATCGCCGCAGACGCCGCGTCGGAGAGCTGACCGATCGCCAGAAAGAAGTACTCGCGTTCCTCGCCCGCGGCTTGACCAACAAGGAGATCGGCGACGTGCTCGGCATCGCCCTTGGCACGACCAAGACCCACATCGCCGCGATCCTGGAGGCCCTCGAAGCCACCAACCGCACGGAAGCGGCGACGGTGCTACGGGATCTGGAGCTGGGGGCGGACGAGCTAGTGGCGGACCTTGCGAAGGGAGGGAGGCTATTCACGTGCGCAGCCCCTCTCTGCCGCGCCATTCGAATAGATATTTGCACGGCAAGGCTGCCTCGTCTGGCCAACTCAACACCGATGGGGATGTACCAAGCTCAATTCAACTCGCGTCCCCTCCCGTCCTGCGAAGTTGAAGGCCCGTGTGTACCCTTACCCCGCACCTCTTGGGAGCCGGAACAATGCCGATTACCCGACTCCCGCCTGCCTTCATCAATG
>JAFDCZ010000317.1 GCA_019312665.1 Deltaproteobacteria bacterium
CGCCGCCCAACTAGTTATTCGACAGTTCAGTCTATCACGCCGTTGCAGTATAGCTGCGCCGTGTAGCTCCGTGGGTTGGGTCGGGGGTGGATTGGAATGTTTCGGGACTTCGCTGGGTTGGGAAAGTGGGTTGGGAGTGTTGGTGGGAATGGGCTGCAGGAAAGCACTGCATAGTGCGCATCTGCCAGGGGTGGTTCGCGGAGGCTGGTCCTCACGTTTCCGGGAGTACCTCGTTCTCGTCGGGTGGTCTGGCTTCGGCGTTCGAGGCGAGGCGGTCGGCGGGGCTCTCGACGCCAAAAGGTCCGCGTTGCACCACGTTGGTGTAGATCATGGTGGTGCGGATGTCGGCGTGGCCGAGGAGGTTCTGGATCGTTCGGATGTCGGTTCCGGCCTGGAGCGGATGGGTCGCGAAGGAGTGTCGGAGGGTATGACAGCCGGCCTTACTGGGGATGCCCGCAGTCGCGACTGCACGTTTCACCGCTCGCTGAAGCACGGTCTCGTGGAGGTGGTGACGCCGGCGTTCACCGGTGGAGCGCTCGGTATGGATGCGGGTGGCGGGGAAGACCCATTGCCAGGGCCATTGGCGGCGGGCACCGGGGTACTTCCTGGCGAGAGCGTGGGGAAGCTCCACGTTTCCCGCGCCAGCTGCCAGGTCTCGCAGGTGCTGGTCGTGTACGCGCTCGAGATGCGCGGCCAGATCCGGGTGCTCCTCGTTCTCGACATCGCCCGACCCTGCCTGGTTCGAGGCAGGTAGTGGACAACTCTCATCAGCACGTATGGGGGGGGGGACAATCACCTCTTCTCGATTCTCCTTTGAACCGGTCACCACCACCTCGTGACCCACGCTGCGAACAACCGATTTGCCGGGAGCAGACAGCGCCTGGCCAACCCAAGGAGAACTCTCATGTTTCGCAACAGCTCCAAGTCCGTGACCGCAACCCTCCTCGCCGGCACCCTGCTGGCCCTCGCCATCGGCACCCCGGCATCCGCCGGCTTCTTCGACCGCAAGAAGAAGTACGTCTCCGCCACGACGAACGTGAACGAGCGCGCCTACTCGATCGGCAACACCGGTCGAGACCGCATCGGCCTCAGCAACGTCCGCCTCGGCGCGACGGTTGGCGATTCAGTGATCCGCAATGCTCCGACCGTGAACACGGGCAAGTTCGACCAGTTCCGCGACTACCGCGCGAACGCGTCGACGAACTTCGTGTTCAAGGGCCTCGGCGGCCAGGGTCGCGACTTCACCCAGGCCAACACGTACTACAACGGCACGATCGGCAACAACGGCCTGGTCGACCTGAGCTCCGGCTTCGGCATCACCACCTCCGGTGGGCAAAACCGCCAGGGCATCAACCAGGGCCAGGACGCTGACGCCGGTGCGACCGCATCCACCCAGGATTCGGAGAGCACCAGCGCCTCGATGGAGACCGACATCAGCGGCCTCTAGGCACCATCGACTGCCCTCCCCCCGAAGCCGGGGAGCCCTTCGGGGCTCTCCGGCTTTCACTTTTTCTGGAGCAAATTCAGCTGGTTGAAAGGTTTATTGCACACGTTGAACCGTCTGGTCGGAGCTTGTGACCTACGGGGCGAATCCAGGGAAGCCAAAACGGAGGACATCCCAATGAAGACTCTCAAGACTCTCACAACCCTCACTCTCACCGCCCTCATCCTGCTCGCCGGCGCCGCCAGCGCCCAGACCCAGCAGGAGTGCTCCGGCCCGAAGCGCCGGATCGCCGTCATGAAATTCGGCTCGACCTCGAAGCTGGCCCTCTACGAGGGCTACGACGTCGGCGAGGCGCTGTCCGCCCAGCTGACGACCGCCCTTCAGCAGACGGGCTGCTTCATCGTCACCGAGCGCCTCGAGCTGGCCAGCATCCTGCGCGAGCAAGAAATGGGCATGGCCGGCATCCTGAACCCGGAGACGGCCGCCAAGGGTGGTCGGGTAATCGGCGCCGAATGGATCATCAAGGGCGAGGTCACCGAGCTCGAGGTGGAAGCGCGCGGCAAGGGCTTCAGCATCGGCCTCCCGATTCCCGGTCTGCCCGCAGGCATCCGGCTCGGCGGCGAGAAGGCCGGCGCCCACCTGGGCCTCGACCTTCGGATCGTCGATTCGACGACCGGCGCCACGGTGCAGAGCCACTACGTGAGCGCCGAATCCAAGACCAAAGGCATGGCCATCGGCTTCGACAGCGCATGGGGCAGCATTGGCGGCGATACCTTCAGCAAGACGCCGCTCGGCAAGGCCGCCCGCAACGCCATCGTGGATGCCGTGAATTTTGTCCTCGGCATGCGAAAGAGCACGCCCTGGACGGGCCGCGTCGTGCAGAACCGTCACGGTCAGATCTTCCTGAACGCGGGCCAGAACGTCGGCCTCGAAGCCGGCCAGACCTTCGTGGTCGTCGCTTCGCTCGAAGAACTGGTCGACCCGGAGACGGGCCTCAGCCTCGGCGCCATCGAGCAGACCGTAGGCGAGATCCGCATCGAGCGGGTCGAAGAGAAGTTCGCAGTGGCCCGTGCCACCAGCGAGTACGCCCCCCAGCGCGGCGACCTGATCCGCGCGGGCTCCCTCTAGGGCGCTCCCCTTCCCTGGAGCCCCACCGACCCGCCAGGGTCGGGCGACGGCGCGGTAAGCCTCGGCTTACCGCGCCGTTTCGCGTGGGGCTGGCGCCTGACTTACGGACATACCGCCGCGCCGGCGCGCAGCTTCTCCGCCGCAGCGCAAACATCGATGCCGCCATTCCCATACAAAGGATCGCGGCCGGGCTCACCCAGATCGGTCCCGGTCGTCAGCAACGCCTCGCGGATGCGATCGGCGGTGGCATCCGGCTCGAGTTCGAGCAGCAGTGCGGCTGCGCTGCTCACGAAGGCAGTCGCGAAGGAGGTTCCAGAAAGCGCCGGGTAGCCATCGGGTGCGGGCGCGATGACCTCGACACCCGGCGCCGCGACGTCCACGAAATCGCCGCGGGTCGCGTGGCGGAACAAGCGCCCGTCGGCGTCGATTGCAGTCACCGCGATCACGCCCGGGGTCGCTCCGGGGTACGACGGCTCGGAATTGGCGCCCCCGTTGCCGCTGGCCGCGATGACGATGACATCCTTCGCCAACGCCGCAGCGATCAAGCGTTCGACAAGCGGGTCGCTGGGGCCTGCGATGCTCAGGTTCACGATTCGAGCGCCTTCTTCGATGGCCAGATCGATCGCCGCTGCGACGCTGGCCGACCAGCAACGCGCATCGAGCTCGCCGGGTGTCGCCGGTTGGCAGGCCTTGATGGAGAGGATCTCTGCACCCGGCGCCGCACCCCAGGCCCCCGTGCCATTG
>JAFDCZ010000318.1 GCA_019312665.1 Deltaproteobacteria bacterium
CTCCCATCCCCGGAGTCCACGCGCTCGAGATCCCGGCCCACGTCCCGCCCAACCTCGATGAAGGAGCGGAAGCACCACCACCCCCTCTCCGGCACTCCCGAGCCCCGCAAGAGAAGCCCAGGGAAACGGGGCCCCGATCGGGCTACTGGGTAGTAAGCGCCCCGCCCTCCCGGCGCAGCTCGGCAGCCCGCTCGGGGTCGATGTTCGGGATGGCCAGTTCCTGGCCCGGATAGACGCGTGACGGATCCTTGATCTGATCCCTGTTGGCCAGATACAGAGCCGGCCAGAGGGTCGGATCCCCCACTGTCAGAGAAGCGATTTGCCACAGGGTCTGTCCGGGCTGAACCGTGTACGTCCGGCCGATCTTGGCGGGCGGCGCCTCCTGGGCACCCGCCACCATCGCAGCTGCGAGCACAGCCATGATCGACATCGTGCGGAACAAGCTCAACCTTCCTTCCGCTCGCGTACGACGCGCAGGCGGAGCTCTTCGAGCTGCTCTGGCTGAACCACGGAAGGAGCGTCCATCAGCAGATCCTGCCCCCTCTGGGTCTTCGGGAAGGCGATGACGTCGCGCAGACTCTCTGCACCTGTAAGCACCATGACGAGGCGATCGTACCCGAACGCGAAGCCGCCGTGGGGCGGAGCGCCCGCTTCCAGCGCATTCAGCAAGAACCCGAATTGCGCCTCCATCTCATCCTTTGCGTAGCCCATGATCTCGAGCACCCGGCGCTGAACGTCCGCGCGGTGGTTCCGCAAGCTGCCGGAACCGAGCTCGGTGCCATTCAGGATCACATCGTAGTGGGTGGCCCTGACCTTTTCGGGCTCCGATTCGAGGAGGTCGAGGTCCTCGTCCATCGGTGCCACGAACGGCATGTGCATGTAGGTGAGACCGCCCTGCTCGTCGCGTTCGAAGAGTGGGAAATCGACGACGAACAACGGATCCCAGCTGCGGCCATCCGTGCGGCCCAGGCGCAAGCCGAGATCCACGCGCAAGCGGGCCAGGATGCTGTTGGCCTTGTCGGATTGGTCGGCCTGGAAGAAGATCAGGCTGCCCGGCCGGGCCTCGGTTCGCTCCTGGATCGCCACGCGCTCGGCGTCGGACAGGAATTTCACGATCGGCGATTGCCAGGTTCCGTCGGCGGTTACGCGAATCCACGCCAGGCCCTTTGCGCCGAGCTCTTTCCGGACGAACTTCTCGAGCCGGTCGATGTCTCCGCGCGAAAGCTCGTCGGCATCGTGGATCGGCAGGCATTTCACGATCCCCCCGGCATCGACGATGCCGCGGAAGGCACGGAACTCACTGGACGCGAAGAGATCCGTCAGCTCGACCAACTCGAGCTGGATGCGCGTATCCGGCCGGTCGATTCCGAAACGGTTCATCGCCTCTGCCCAGGACATGCGCGGGAATGGGCGCGGCAGCTCGATGCCCGCACCTTCCTTGCACGCCCGGCAGGTCACCTCTTCCAACACCTCGAGCACGTCGTCGACACCGACGAAGGACATCTCCAGATCGACCTGCGTGAACTCCAGCTGACGATCCGCGCGTTGATCCTCGTCCCGGAAGCAACGGGCGATCTGGAAATAGCGATCGAAGCCCGCCACCATGAACAGCTGTTTCATGATCTGAGGCGACTGAGGCAAGGCGTAGAACTCGCCGTGCTGAAGCCGGCTCGGCACCAGGAAGTCGCGAGCCCCTTCGGGCGTCGCTTTCGCGAGAATGGGCGTTTCGATCTCGAGGAAACCGAGATCGCCAAGGCTGCGGCGAAAGGCCTGCCCCAGCTCTGAACGCATCCGCAGGGTTCGCTGGAGGGCGGGTCTGCGGAGATCGTGGATCCGGTGCCGGAGGCGGATCGCTTCGTCCACGCCAGGCTCATCCTCGATCGGAAACGGCGGCGGCACCGCGGCGTTCAACACGCGCAGCTCGGTGGCCTCGACCTCGACCTCCCCGGTCGGAAGCTCCGGGTTCACGTTCTCCGGCTCGCGACGCACGACCCGGCCCCGGGCCAGAATCACGAACTCCGTACGGAGTTCATCGGCCCGGCGATGGACCTCGGCATCGGTATCCGGCCGAAACACGAATTGCAGGCGGCCCGTGCGATCTCGCACGTCCGCGAAGATCACTCCCCCATGATCTCGGTGGCCATGGACCCAGCCGGCGACCACGATCTCCTCGCCCACCTGAGCCGGCCCGACTTCACCACAGGCATGGGTCCGGCGCAGATCGCCCATGCCATCGAGACGGACGTCCTGGCGGCCTCCGAGCGCGGCTCCGCCAGGGGTTTCGGGAGACGGGTGATCGCTCAAGGTTCCTCTCTCGGCTGCCCCCGGCATGCAGGGAAAACAGCTTCAAAATCGCGAGGTTGGTTAGCAGAGGGGGCTGAGCCCTGCCAACGGCGCAGGCTGGGCCGCTCAGTCGAGTTCACTGGCCGAGCAGACTTTGTTCCGTCCGTTCGATTTGGCCCGATACATGGCTTTGTCCGCCGCGTCGAGCAGTTCCTCCGGGCGAGTCCCGTGTGCGGGATACGCCGCGATTCCCACGCTGCAGGTCAGCCGGAGTGTAACGCCATCGGTGGCCTCGAAAGAGGTCGCTTCCACCGCCTGGCGGATGCGCTCGGCGATCTGGCGGGCCACGTCTTCCTCGGTATCGACGAGGATGATCGTGAATTCGTCTCCGCCGTAGCGCGCCACGGTATCGACCGTTCGGACACATTGGAGGAGCACCTGGGCGAGCTGACGCAATGCCCCGGAGCCGACCAGATGCCCGTGTCGGTCGTTCACGAGCTTGAAGCGATCGAGGTCGAGGAACACGATCGAGAGTGCATTGCCGTAGCGCTCGGCTCGCCGCACCTCGCGTTCGGTGGCCTCCAGCAGGTAGCGGGCGTTGTAGAGATCCGTCACGTCATCGACGAAAGCCCGCTCGCGGACCCGCAGATAGCGTTCGGCGTTCTGCAGGGCGACGGACGCGAAGCTCGCGACGATCCCCGCCCTCGCCACTTCGGGCTCCGAGAACGACCCGGTCGGGTGGACGATGCAGAAGAGTCCGCTCTCGGCCTCGGCACCCTGCACCGGAACGACGAGGGCTTCGCTCACCGGTGTCCGGGCCTCTTGAAGGGCGCGCACGAAAGGACCGTCCGAATGCCGCTCGGGGGCCTCCCCGCCCTCGATCGTCAGACGTTTGCCACGGCCCACGAGCTCCCGAAGCTGGTCTTCGGCTTCCTCATCCATGCCGCGGGTATGAAAGCCGTGCGAGCCGGGCAACGAGGGGCGTCCGTACAGGCAGAAGCCGCTGCTGGCTCCGGCGGCCTG
>JAFDCZ010000164.1 GCA_019312665.1 Deltaproteobacteria bacterium
CGAGCTTCCCTTTCGCCGCCAAGCCGCAGGCGCGAGAACGTCACCGTCCTGACGGGTGAGGGGAGGGGAACCGCCCGAGTTCTTGGCGCGTCCGACAGGAGGCGTTCGTACCCTAGGCGGTACAGCCGGCCTAGCGAGAGAGACGTAAGTCCCCACATCACAAGCGAAACTCCGATTCGCCACCCGGCCTGGGGGTCAGGAGGTCGCGAGTTCGAATCTCGCCGGCCCGACCATCACTTAGCTGGTTTCCCCCTGAAACCCCGGCTAGATAGCCCGTCCCCGCTATTCCTTACGATGGCGCGTGTACGGATTCCTTCGGTGGAGCCAGCTCCTTGCGGCGATCGACGATGCGCACTGTGCCCGCGGCGGAGTGAGCGAGGCCTCAAAAGTGGAGACCGAGTTGCAGCCCCGCTTCGAGCCACGTGCGGCTGTAGCTGTGATTGGCGCTGACCGTGAGGCGTACTTCGCTATTGCGTGAGGTGGAGATACGCGCCTCGCCGCCGCCGCGGATGGTCGTCGTCGTGTCTCCGACCGCAAAGTACGTGACTTCGCCGAACAGGTGCCCTCGTACGCGGGCCTCGGCGGCGCCGGCGTAGAGCCCCAGCCGCGCTCCGGGTCCGAGGGCGACGTCGTGTTCGAGGCCCGGGCCGACGTCGAGCCGCGCATTGGTGAGCGCGTAGGCGAGCAACGCCTCGTGCGGGTCCCACGCGAGTCCGATTCCGAGGTGGGTCCCCCAGACGCTGCTGTCGTCGAAGCTTCCGCCGTCTCGCACCCGGCGCGTTCGCAGCCCGGTGCCGGTGCTCCAGGCCCACGGTGCGAAGACGCGGCTGCGGGGATTCAGCGAGCTGGCCTCGAAGACCGTCAGCTCCTGGAGGCGCACACTTCCCGACTCGGGATAGATTCGCAGCCGCGTGTCCAGCATGCGGACCTGCATCTCCGCGAGGTGGCCTCCCGCGTCCTCCAGCAGATCGTGGAAGGCGGGGCGCCACCGCAGATCGATGTAGCTCTCGTCGTCGCGCCAGCCGACACCGACGGCGAGGAGCGAGGACTCGTGCCCCTCGTCGGGGCGCACTTCGGGGACTTCGACCTCGGCGGCCGGGTCCCCGTCCGGAGCGCGGCTCGGCAGGCGACTTCGCGCGGTGAGGATGCGGCGGGAGAGGCCGCGCGATTCGTCCTCTGTCACCGTTCCGGCCAGGAACTGATAACGAAGCTGATCGTAGGCGACGTCGAGAACCCGGCCACGCCGTTCGGGCGGCAGATCATCGAGGGAGGCGTCCGACGGGTCGAGCTCGGCTGCGACGATGTCCCGCACCCGGCCACGCTCGTTCGCCGAGAGCGAACGGAGGGCCACCCTCAACTTCGTCTCCGGCGAAGCGCGGTAGTGCGCGCTCTCCACGAGCCCCGGCTGCGCGGTGATGGCGCGCACGGTGTCGATGGGGATCACCGTCCCGCGAAAGCGCGCGCTCGCCGCGACCTCCGGAACGCCGACCTCGATCAGACGCAGCAGCTCGTACGAGCAGTTCTTGGTGAAGAAGTAGTATGGGAACTCGACGCCGTCCAGCTCCCAGAGGTGCATCAGCAGCAGCTCGAGCTGGTCGTCGTCGACCGCGAGCCGGTACTCCCAGATGTCGCGATTCTCCCAGTCCGAGTAGCGCTTGAGCTGCTGGTAATAGGGTCTAACGCCGAAGGCGCCGGAATAGAGGCCGAAGATTCCCCGGGCCATGTAGACGATTCCGCCGTCGTCCCCCGTCTCGGCGGTGAAGTCGATTGCCCAGCCGGCGATGTCCTCGGGCCCGGCCACACGCTCGGCATCGATCCGCAGCAGCGTGTGGCCGAAGACGGAGGCAGGGTTGTTCATGAAGCCTTCGGGAAAGATCAGGCTGAGCCCACGCGCGTCGAGCCCTTCCCGCCATTCCGCGTAGCCGGTGCACACGGGCGAGGGCAGCGCGTTTCCTTCCGAGTCGAGCTGCTCCGCGAGCCAGTGTCGCCGTGCGACGAACCGACAGGCGGGATGCTCGTCGGTCTCCGCACTCCCGTCGGCATCGAAGAGGGCCCGCAGCGTGGCCTGCAGCTCGGACTGGGGATCTCGGTCCCCGAACGGGGAAAGGAAGAAGCTCGAGGTCGTGGCCCGGCTGCGAATGCCCGGACGCCACCACGACTTCTCGTAATGCAGGAGGGCCAGCCACTGCGGCGCTTCGTGAAGCGAGCTCCGGTTTGCTCGCTCCAGAAGCTCGGTCAGTGTGGGGGGGGTGCCGCGGCTGGCGAGCGGAGCCTCCTGTGCTGGCTGTGCCGCCGCGTGGCCCGAGGCAATCGCTCCGGAGACGATCGCGAGGCCGATCCAGAGTCCGAGACGAGCGAGATCCCGAACGCCGCGAGTCGCGGACGCCCAGCGTGAGGATGCACGCCGAGCCGCCGGAAATTTCGTCACTCAGCTCGTGACGTAAGCCACGAGGGTTTCATGCTCCATCATCAGCTGCCCCAGCGTCTCGACCATCTCGCCCGATGTCGTGTAGTCGTGGGGGAAGAGCGCTTCGAAGTGGTCCTGGGTGAGCTGACGGAAGGAGGCGAAGTCCCTTTCTTCGATCTCGATCAGATGCGCGAACGTGTCGAGATGCTCCCCGGACCCGCGAGACATGTCCATGGCCAGATGATCCAGGTTCTCGCTGGCGAAGTGATGGACTCTGGCGATGGAAGCGTTGCTCTTGAAGATACTGTCCCTCTCGGTGCATCCCGCGATCTCGAACGTGGTGGAGATGCCCTTCAAAGTCCAGAAGTCCGTAGTGAACGCCGCCAGCTTCGCGCCGAACGAGTTGCTGCCCTCCCAGAGCGTGGTACCGACACCGCAGGCGGCGAGTGCCTGCCCCGCCGGTGCCAGGGCGATGCAGCTGGCCAACAAGGCGGATCGAAAGATGTTCTTCATGAAATCCTCCAGGGCAATGGGTGCCGCCCGACTCCTCCAGTGAGCGGAGCGGGAAGAATCGGGGCCATGTTCCACAATGATGCTGGATCTGGCAATGCCTCGGGCGCCGGGGCGACCCGCGCGCTGTACCAGGCCGCTCCGGCAGTTGGTGTGCGCGCCTCGGCGGCGAATCGGGTTCTGCTCGCGAGGGTCACGCGCTCCATGGCCTTGACCCGCGCAATGACCATTGTCGAGCGAGATGCCGGGCATGGCAGGGAAGACCAGGGGAACTCCCCGTTTCCAACTCACCCCGCCGGCGTGTTCCAGATCGGCGACATGCAGGCGCGCTCCCGGTGCACGAGCACCGCGTCTGCGGGGAGCTCTCGACCGCGTCACCGTAGAAGGCCTTGTCGTGCGCGAGCCAGGTCGGCGTGGGGATCTCTAGCACGCCCGCGTAGCTGCCCCGCCCCCCGGTTTAGTCCGCCTTCTGTGTGAGAGCAGCCGTCAAGCGTGGGTCCGGAGGTACCGATATTCCGGCCGTCGAGTCCAATGATGGGCAGCATTCCATGCGAGCCAAGCGCTTGGAAGGGATCTTGCCTCCCGGTCCAGACCGGTTTCGTGATCCCGACGGCGTTTCCCTCGGAGTCGAAGACGGGCGAACTTTGAGCCTGCGCGGGTGGAACCGAAAGAGATGCGATACACCCGAAGAGAACGAGGAAAAGTCAAGCGCGCATCGGTGATAGCGTGACTATTCGCAGCCGGTCCATCTCCGTCACCTAGCAAGAGGGTCCCGCACTCTGGGCTCCTGGCGTGGCGGCGTCAACACCCTCATGGACCGGCCGGCGATAGCACGCGCACCGCGAAAACCGGACATGGACGGGGAGTCCACGGCAATCCGTTCCGCTCGAAACCTCTGGATGAGGACGCTAGCCTAGGCGTCGCAACGTCAGGAGGACGACCATGGGAAGCCGGATGTCGAGAACGTCGAGGATCGGAGCCGCCTTTGCCAGCGTCTTCCTGCTGCTGTTGTTCGGTGTCGCGTGCCAGACGGGTCCGAAGGTGGAGACCGTGGTGGAGAAGCGGCCGGACGGTGTGGTCGTGGTCCAGACGGTCCGGCTGCAGGCCAGCGTCGTCGCCATCGACGCCACCAAGCGGACGGTGAGGCTCAAGCCGAAACGCGGCGAGGAGAAGACGCTGAAGGTCGGCGAGGGCGCCGTCAACTTCGAGCAGGTGCGGGTGGGAGACGAGGTTCACGCCGTCTTGATCGAGGAGACCGCGATCTCGCTCGTGCCCGGGGGGGCTCCCTCCAACGTCGCGGCGGGCGCCGCCGTGGCCCTGGCGCCGGTGGGCCAGCGCCCCGGTGCGGTGATGGCCGGCACGGTCGAGACCACGGCGACCATCGTCGCCATCGACGGTCACGAGCACACGCTGACCCTACAGTTCCTGGACGGCGAGATCCGCGAGCTCGACGTCGCGAAGGATCGGGACCTCTCCCAAGTGGGCCTGGGCGACTCCGTCAGGATCCAGTACACCGAGGCCATCGCGATCGAGGTGGTGAAGCCCTCGCCCTAGGGTGGGGACCTCGGCCGGGCGGACTCCGTCGTGAGATCGATTTCCTGGATTTTGGAGGCGAGGGGCCGAGGGCTGGCCCCGATGGCAGGTAGTGACTGCCCCGGATCGAATCGGAGGGGCTGAGGAGGTTTTATGGACCGTCGCGAATTCATGATCGGAGCGAGTGCGTCGACCGCGCTCGCCGGTGCGGCCTCGCTGTGGGCGGGCCTCGCGAGCACGGCGCAGGCAGACAGCGCCTCTCCTGCCGGGGCCTCCGGCGACGAGGCTGCGGCCGCTTACGCCGAGCTCGCCGGCTTGTTGGGCGAGATCGAGGCGCGTTACATCGGGGCCGATCGAAAGATGAACGACGCTGCCGAGAGGGCGGCCGGTCGTTATTTCGTTGCGCACGCTCTGCATCACGGGTTTCAGTTCTGGTTCGAGGCCGATCCGCAGCGCCCGATGTTCTATCGCTGGTTCACACCGACGAAGAAGCTCCTCGGCGACAACCCGGATGCGGTCTACTACGGCTGCGTGATCGATCCGAGTCAGACCTACCGAATCAGGGGCAATGTGCACGGCGCCGCCTATACCTCGTTTACGGCGGAGGGCGGCACCCGCGGCGGCGCGCTCTCGCGAAGGTTGGTCTCGGCCTTGAACGACACCGAATTCGACGTTTCAGCCGACGGGAGCTACGAGATCATTGCGAGTCCGAAGCGTCAGTCGCGCAATTGGCTCGAGCTGGATCCGGATGCGGGTAGCATTACGACGCGTCACTATTTCGAATGGGAACGCAGCGCCGCGGCGGACCCCACTCTCCATGTTCCGATCTGGATCGAGCCGCTCGAAGACCCCGGGCCGGCGGCGCCGATGGACGATGCCGCGGTGGCGGCCGGAATTCGCAGGGTCGTGACGTTCGTGCGATCTGTGACCGTCGATTTTCCGGATCTCCCGCCCGAGAGGATGCCGAACTGGGTTTCGCGAGAGCTGAACCAGTTCAACAATCCTCCCGACGATGAGAACAATATGTCGGTCGGCTACGCGGCAAAGGACAATGTCTACCGTCAGGCGGGGTACGAGATCGAGTTGGATGAGGCGCTCGTGATCCGCGGGCGCTTCCCGCGTTGTCGCTTTGCCAATGTGATGGTCTGGAATCATCACATGCAGACACCCCCCTACCGTCGGCGCCAGGTGTCCTTGAACCGCGTGCAGATGCACTATGAGAGCGATGGAAGCTTCCGAATCGTCGTGGCCCATCGCGATCCGGGCGTGCCCAATTGGATCGATGCCGCGGGCGCGCGAACGGGAACGATCTTTTGGCGCTTCCAACTTCCAGAAGGCGACGTGCCGCCGCTCCACGCGGAGCTTCGGCCCTGGAAGGAAGTCAGGAAGAAGGGCTGACGCCGAAAGGCGAGGTCGCGCAACCTGCGAGGAGCCCTGACGCTCGTCTGAATCGCTGCGGCGGGTCCGCAGGTGGCTCGAGCGTCCGAAAAACGCATCGGCGTCGCCGCTCTTGCTCGCTGGATCGCACAGCCGGTACGCGTTGAGCCGCGTGCCATTCTCCTCGCGGTACTTTGTAATGTTCGATGAACGGAGCCTCTTCCTCGCCTTTTCTTGGCACGAGACGCTCTCTCGGTTGTGCGACCTGGGGCTTATTGACGCCGCATGGCGGGGCCCGGCCCGTTTCGCCCACACCGAGACTGAGGATGTGGCGTTGTGGGCCAGGGGATGCCGTGTGGGCATCCTGGCTTCGACTCTTGCGTGAACTCCGCTGTCGCAGTCTGCGATGACAAGCGGCATCCCGGAGAGAGTGCGTGATATGGTAGGCCTTGACTCTGGATCAGCGCGCGATCGACGCGGGGAGCGAGTCGATCGCAGCGCCGAAGCGGCTCGATCGGTGGCCCGTGACCGAAGCGTTCATCAAGGACCCCGATGGCTACCAGGTCGAGATCCTCGAGAATCACGATGAGTAAGCCGCGGCTCTGTGGCCGGGGCCACGCCCGGCATCGCACGCTGATCCGGAATACCCAGGTGTTTCTGAGAACCCTACACAGGGCTCTTGGCGCGCGTCGGGCAGGCTTCGCTATGCGCGAGATCGTCGTCTCTCCACTCGAGAGCACTTCGTGCGGCGGTGTCCAGCCCAGCGGGGAGTTGCGGCGATCTCGCGTCGTCTTCTGACGCGTTCGTTTCGGAGCACGGTATGGAAATCACGAGTATTCAGAGCATCGAAAACGCCACACGGTTTGGTCGCCGAGAGATGTTCCGGTTTGGAACGGTGTTGCTGTTCGTCGTCGGAGTCATGCTCTTTTCATCGAGCATTCATGCCCCCGTGAGCATCGAGCTGGTGGTCGCCGCGATGATCGGCGGCTACATGGCGATGAATATCGGTGCAAACGATGTCGCCAACAACGTCGGCCCGGCGGTGGGTTCCAAGGCATTGACACTGACGGGCGCGATCATCATCGCTGCGATCTTCGAGGCGATGGGCGCCATGATCGCCGGCGGTGACGTCGTCAGCACCATCAAGAAGGGGATCATCGATCCCTCACTGATTCCAAATGCGGAGGTCTTCGTCTGGTTGATGATGGCCGCCCTGCTGGCGGCCGCCATCTGGCTGAATCTCGCGACCGCGATCGGTGCCCCCGTGTCGACGACGCACTCCATCGTGGGGGGGGTGTTGGGTGCGGGCATCGCAGCCGGCGGCATGGAAATCGCCAACTGGGACCGCTTCGGAGCGATCGCGGCGAGCTGGATCATCTCACCGGTGATAGGCGGAATCATCGCCGCGGGCTTCCTCTACTGGATGAAGCACGGAATCACCTATCAGAAGAACATGATCGAGTCGGGGCAGCGCCTGGTCCCGATCATGATTGCTTTGATGGTCTGGGCGTTCAGCACCTACCTGATCCTGAAGGGCCTGAAGAAGCTCGTCGAGGTCGGTGCCCTCACGGCTGGGGGGCTCGGGCTGGTGGTTGGCGGCCTCACCTATTTCATCGTGAGGCCGCTCATCGTCAAGTACGCCCAGTCGTTGCCCAACGAGAAGGCGAGCATCAACTCCCTCTTCACCGTGCCGCTCATCTTTGCGGCGGCGTTGCTGAGCTTCGCCCACGGAGCCAACGACGTGGCCAATGCCGTCGGCCCCCTGGCTGCGATCGCTGATTCGATAGTCAACCACGGGGTCGCTACCCAGGCCGCTATCCCGTTCTGGGTGATGGCCATCGGTGCACTCGGCATCGTCTTGGGGCTGGCCCTGTTTGGTCCAAAGCTCATCCGGACCGTCGGCAGCGAGATCACCGAGCTGGATCAGATGCGGGCCTTCTGCATCGCGATGGCAGCCGCGATCACCGTCATCATCGCTTCACAGCTGGGCTTGCCCGTCAGCTCCACCCATATTGCGGTCGGTGGGGTGTTCGGCGTCGGTTTTCTCCGGGAATACCTGAAGGCGAATTACGCGAAGACCGTCCAGGAGATCGAGCATCACCATACGGGCAGGGACCGATCAGAGGTCGAAACCTTCATGGAGGAGTTCGAGCGGGGCTCCATCGAAGAAAAACGCATCATGCTCAAGCAGCTGAAGAAGCATCGGGCAACAGCGGAGCTGTCGAAGAGCGAGAGAAGAGGCCTGCAGAAGGTCTACCGCAAGGAGCTCGTGAAGCGCTCCGCGCTGTTGAAGATTGCGGCGGCATGGATCATCACGGTTCCTGCGGCTGGCATCATGTCTGCTCTTCTCTTCTTCACGATCCGCGGCATGATGCTTCCGCGCGACATCGCACCGTGATCGAGGCAGCGTGCTGTTTGCGGTGGCCGGCCGCGGGAGGGCCGCGCCCGGTGAACCGAAGACGGGGTCCGGATCCAATCCAGTAGATCTCCGATCCCGCTGACACCAGAAGCACTAGCAGGGGCAGGTCAACTGAATTCGATGATCCGTAGGATACTGCTGCCCACGATCCTGCTGATCCTGGCCTATGGCCTCTGGATCAGCCCCGATTTCAAGGAGATCGCCTCGGGGGTGGCGATCTTCCTCTTCGGCATGCTCGCCATGGAGCAGGGCTTCCAGGCCTTCACCGGGGGGGTGCTGGAAAGGCTCCTCAAGAGCGCCACCGACCGTCTCTGGAAGAGCCTGACCTTCGGCATGATCACGACGACGTTCATGCAGTCCAGCTCCCTGGTGTCCGTGATCACCATCTCCTTTCTCAGCGCAGAGCTCATCAGCCTCGCGGCCGGGATCGGGATCGTCTTCGGCGCCAATCTGGGCACGACCACCGGAGCCTGGCTCGTGGCGGGGTTCGGCCTCAAGGTGAAGCTCTCGAGCTACGCCATGCCCATCCTGGTCTTCGGCGTTCTCCTCATTTTCCAGCGCTCCAAGCTGCTTCACGGGATCGGCTACGTGCTCGCCGGGATCGGCTTCCTCTTCCTTGGAATCCATCACATGAAGGAGGGGTTCGAGGCGCTCAAGCAGGGCATCGACCTGAGCAGCTACGCAGTGGCGGGGTACCCAGGCCTCTTCCTGTTCGTGGCCGTCGGAGTTCTCGCGACCGTGGTGATGCAATCGAGTCACGCGACGCTCGTGTTGGTAATCACGGCGCTGGCGGCAGGTCAGGTGAGTTACGAGAACGCGCTGGCGCTGGCGATCGGATCCAATGTGGGCACGACCGTCACGGCCATCCTGGGATCCTTGAGCTCGAGCATCCAGGGCAAGCGGCTCGCCGGCGCTCATCTGATTTTCAATCTGGTGACCGGGCTGATTGCCATCATGGGGATCACTCAGATCATGGGTCTGGTCGAGGGGTTGAGTCAGATCCTGGGGATCGCTGCCAGTGATTACACCCTGAAGCTGGCGATCTTTCACACCGTGTTCAATTCAGTGGGCATCGTCGTCATGGCGCCCTTCGTCACGCCGTTGGTGGGGGCGCTCGAACGCTGGCTGCCGACTCCGGCTCCCGTATTCGAACGGCCCAAGTATCTGAACGAAGCGGCCATCGACTTCGCGGATGCGGCCATCGAAGCGTCGCGCAAGGAAACCGTCCGGCTCTACGACAAGGCGCTCGAACTCATCGTCCACGGCGTGGGCTTGCGGCGCCGGGATGTTTTCGGTGAAGAGCCACTCGAGCGTCTGGAGGGGGCCGAAGGGGGGCGCTTCGAAGAGCGCATCCAGGAGCGATACGAGCGGAGCATCAAGTCCATCTACGGATCGATCCTCGAGTTCATCAGCCGCGCCCAGGTCGGCATGGAGCGAGAAAACGCCGAGGAGCTGCTCGCGATTCGCATGGCCGGACGCGGTGTCGTCGAGGCCATCAAGGGGGTCACGCACCTGCAGAAGAACATGAAGGTGCTCATCCATTCGGAGAATCCCGAGATCCGTGCTGCCTACGCGGAGATCCGACGGCGAATCGGCCATGTCTTGAGAGAGATCGATGCCATCCGGCGCTCCGGCGAAGACCGCCTGGCCATCCT
>JAFDCZ010000319.1 GCA_019312665.1 Deltaproteobacteria bacterium
AGGAACACAGCGGTCGTTCGCAGGTTGCCCACGAGGGTGTTCGCGATTTCGCCCGCGTTTCGAATCGCATGACCGAGGACGCCGCTGTACTCGGCCTGGTAGCTGCGCACGTCGACCATGGTGAGGGTCTCTGCCATCACACCGTAGTGCGCATAGGGTGCGAAGCCGTGGATCGCATTGAATAGCATTGCGGTCATCTGATGCAGGAGCGCGAACGTCAGCAGATAGGTCCAGAGAGGTCGGGAGCGGAGCGCTGACCGCCCCCCCCAGCTCCAGATGGCGGCTCCCACCACGACCACGGCGAACCCGGCGAGGTTCGGACGCACCAACCAGCCGATCAGTGTGGCGCAGGCGAGCCCCACGGCGCCCAAGGGTGAGCGGAGCGCCCGGGGGGTGAGGGCGAGCAGCAAGAGCAGCGCTCCGACGCTGGTCGTCTCGGTGAGCAGTTGCGTGCTGGATCGCCACCAGTTGGGCGACCAGGCGACACCGATCGCGGCTGCGGTGGCCGCAGGGAGCGACATGAACCGGCGGCCCACCAACAGGATCGAGGCCCCGATCGAGGCGGACCAGAGAGCGTGAAGGACTCCCAGTCCGACGAGCCCGGCACCCAGGTGGAGCGGCAGGGCGAACAGGATCGAGACGATCGGAGGACGTACGGCCATCGCAGGGATGGGGGGCGAGGCACCGGGAAGGTAGTACGAGTAGACCACAGGATCGACGAAGCCGCGCCCCATGACCCAGTTTCGAGCGGTCGCGATATACCCGATCGCATCGTTCGGAAGCGTCACTACAGCCAGCGCGGTGGGAAGCGCCAGCGCGAGGGCGCCGAGCCCGACCACACTCATCGCCAGAAGGACCGGCCCCTGGCGATACCATGCACGCCCTGAGGGCAGCCCTTCTCTCGTGCTGTTCCCTGTTCCGACCACTCGCAGGCCTCTTCGTTCCGTAAGTACACCCGTCAGATATAGTGTGCGACGATGCTGCGCAACGGCTTGACCCGTCGAGAGCTTCTCACACTGACAGCGAAGGTTGGCGTTGCCGGCAGCGTGGGCGCTGCGGCGATCTGGCGGGGACAGCAATGGCTTCGCAGTCGAGACCCGGTCCCAGTGCTCGTGATCGGCAGCGGGGCGGCGGGGATTGCCTCATGCCTCGCGCTGCTCGAGCAGGGCCTGCCCGTTGTGATGATGGAGGCTGGCCTCCACGACGCCAGCGGGAATGACGCGAACAGCGAAGCCTACCGCTCGTCCGGTGCTACGGCCTTCCCCTGGCACCGAGCCCGTCGGGTGGGGGGCAAGCTCACAGAGTGGCTGGCCCATTGTCCGCGCTTCAGTGCAGCGGATTTCGACGGCGAGAAGCTGGAGGGGTTTCGCTGGCCCGTTCGCTACGAAGAGATCGCGCCCTACTACATGCGCATCGAGCGGATGCTGGGCGTCGTGGGGGAAACCGCGGGGGAGGCGGATCTCCCGGATGGCGAATACGCGGGGGCCTTCCGGAGGCGGGCATTCGAAGAGGGCTTCGGCCGCAGCCTGGCGAACCGGGGGCTTCTTCTCACGCAGGGACGTTATGCGGCCTACCCGAATGCGATGAAGCATTCACGAACAGGGGCGATCGCCTTGAAGCGCGACCCTGCCCTCGAGGGCGAACTCAGCTTCTTCAGGCCCGAAGCTACTTTCAATGACCTGCTGCTTCCGAACCCTTCGTTTTCACTGATGCTCGGTGCGCAGGCTTTGCGGATCGAGATCGATTCCGTGACGAACCGGCCAGAAGCCGTGACGTACATCAACCGGGCGACGGGGCAGCAGGAATCGCTTCGTGTCGGCTCGGTCGTGCTGGCTGCGGGTTGCCTGGAAGCGACGAAGCTGTTGCTGCATTCCACCACCGAGCGGTATCCAGAGGGGCTCGGGAACGAGTCGGGGACGTTGGGGCACTACCTCATGGACCATCCCCAGGGCGGCATCGTGGTGCAGGTTCCGAAGGCCGTGGATGTCAGCGAACTGAAGGACGGTGGTATTCCCCGAGCCGTGCCGTTTGGCTCCTATCTTCACGCCTACACGGCCGCCGCGCTTCGCCAGGCGCCGGAGCTGGCGGGAATGTTCAGCTTCCAGGTGCACGGCTATCGGACCGGAGGCAAGACCCTCCTCGGTCTCTACGGGATGGTGGTCATGGAGCCGCGGGCGGAGAACCGCATGCTCCTGACGGGCAAGCTGACCGACTCCGGCGTTCCCATCCCTGAGATCACGCTCGGCTTCACGACCGAAGATCAATCGAGGCACGCCAAGATGATGCACGTTGCCGACGAGTTGCTCGAGGAGTTCGACCCGCTTCGGGAGATCAATCGCTTCTCGAAATCCTCGAGTGTCCACTACGCCGGGACTTGTCGAATGGGCCAGGACCCGAAGACGAGCATGTGCGATGCCTTTGGTGCGTTGCATGAGATTCCCCGCGTGCACGTCGCAGACGCCAGCGTCTTCGTGAGCCTCCCGGAGAAGAACCCCACCCTCACGTTGATGGCGTTGGCATGGCGCTCCGCAGAGCAACTCGCCAGGAAGCTCGGTTCGCCTGGCGTCTGAAGGTCGCCCCTATTCGACGTAGCCGAGCGCCTTCAGCGCCTCGCGGTCTTCCGGGGAGAGTTCGCTCTCCTGTGGGTCGCTCTCCGGCCGGCGCCGCTGCTCGTCCAGACGACCGACGAGCTCTCGCACCTTCTCTGGATGGGAACTCACCAGGTTGCGCTGCTCCCAGCGATCGGACTCGAGATCGAAGAGCTCCCGGGTCTTCAGCAGATCTCCCTCGATGTATTTCCAGCGGCCCTGGCGGATGCCGGACTGGCTGCCATTCACGTAGAGGCGGCCCATGTCAGCGACCCATGAGCTCTCGTAAGTACGCCGGTGGAGATAGATGGGGCGTTCCGGGTCGAGGTCGGCCTCTCCCCGGGCGGCGCGTGCCAGGCTCTCGCCTTCGTGGCCAGAGGGAGGAGCGAATCCGAGCAGCTCGAGGGCGGTGGGAGCAATGTCGATGGCTGCGACCGGGCCGTCGACGACGCGCCCCCGCGGCAGCTGCCCAGGCCAACGCATCAGCAGTGGCACGCGCACCGCTTCCTCGTAGAGATTCACCGCGTGGCCGAGCATGCCGTGCTTCATCAGCCCTTCGCCGTGGTCGCCGGTGACGATCACCAACGTCGCATCGGCAAGCCCGAGATCCTCGAGGCCCTGGAGCAGCGCCCCCACCGCCTTGTCCACGAATGCGAGTTCTGCGTGGCGCGTAGGGAAGGTGCGGATCGAAGTAATGGACGAACAGGAAGAAGGGGAGGGTGGGGTCCCGTTCTTCGCGAAGCCAGCGCAGCGCGTGCTCGGTGGTGTGGTCCCCGCGCCGATCGAAGCTCCCAGAGACCTCATGCCCCTCCCATTCGGAGACGGTTGCGGTGGACTCCTCGGGGGCAAACTCGTCGTCATAGTGATCAAAGCCCTGGGCCAGGCCGAACTTCGCTTTCAGGACGAAGGAACTCACCACGGCGGCCGTCTGGAATCCATGGCCCTTCAGCCGCTCGGCCAGCGTCTCGCGCTCCACCGGCAGCTTCAGCCCATTCTTCAGCACGCCGTGCCGAAAAGGGTGGAGTGAGGTGAAGAGGGTCGCGTGAGAGGGGCCGGTGGAGGCGCTCGCGGAATAGGCGGAGGCAAACCGCACGCCTCGGTCTGCGAGTGCCTCCAACTCGGGGCTGGTCGGCCGTGGGTAGCCGTAGGCCGAGAGGTGGTCACTGCGCGTGGTGTCGAGGCTGATCAGGAGCAGGGCCGGAGGCCCCGAGCTTCCAGATGGGGAGCAGGAGGTGAGAGCGAAGAGCAGCGTCGAGAGAAAACAGGCCGGCCGTCGGAGCATCGGCCTCGAGTATCGCATTCCCACGTTTCGGGCCAAGTCGCCGACGGACTCGGAAGACAAGAGAGCGAAAAAGAAAAGGGCGGCCACCCCTGGGGGTGACCGCCCTCGACTCAGTCGAAGAACCTAGTAGCGGTTGCTACGCGTTCTTCTGCTTCTTCCGGCCGAGCAGTCCGAGGCCGAGGATGCCGGATCCCAGCAGCAGCAGGGTTCCGGGCTCCGGGACGAAGTTCAGGGTCATGGACACGAAGAGCGGGAAAGGTCCGCCCAGGGTGCTCATGAGGCCTGCCGGCGCGACGAGGTGGATCGTTCCGCCTCCACCGGCCGTCCGGTTGTCATAGCCACTGATCATGGCGATCGGGCCACCCGGGCTGGTCACGTTGCCGGTCGTCATGATGACGCCGTTGATCGTGTTGAAGGCAACGCCGGTCGTCCAGACCTGGGGGTCGATGTAGCTGCCGTAGGGGCCGAACCCGAGTCGAGCCGCGCCGCCGAGGGGCGAGGCCGGAACGATCAGGAACGGTGCGGTGCCAACCAGAGCGTTGATGGTTCCGCCCATGCCGCAGGCGCCGCCGAAGCCGCCACCGCCACCGCCACCTGCACTGAACGTGCAGCCGGTGGGAGCAATCAAGGTGGCCTTGAGCGCGGAGAGCGGGGCTGCCGCAGTCCCGGCCAACGTGACGAGGGTCAGGCCGGTACCGAACGGCGTGCCGCCAAGCGTGATGACCGAGCCAGCGCCGCCAGCCGAGCTGCCGGGGCCAGAGCCACCGCCGGTGATACCCGGGAGGGTCGCCAGGGAGAAGCTAAAGCTTCCGGAGCCTAGGGCGCCGGCCTGTGCAGAGGCGGATAGGGCTACTGCGAGCCCGGCCACCATGAAGAACTGAATCAACTTGCGCATTTG
>JAFDCZ010000320.1 GCA_019312665.1 Deltaproteobacteria bacterium
CAGTGTGATGTGAAGGTCGAGTGCTTGCAGGGCCTTCACGGTCTTGTCCTGATCGGGCCAGGCCGCAACGGGGTTGCCCGCCAGATTGATCAGGGCTCTGACCTGGCCCTCGCCCGGCATCAGTATCTCATCGGGTAGGGCATTCAGCGGCAGGCCACAGGCAGCGTCTGTGAAGTTCCTGACGCGCAGGCGTTCCCCATAGCCATGAGCGGGGTGGCGCGGATTCGCTTGCGCTTTCGCATTGCGCCTGGGCATCAAGACACCGCTATTGGGAACTCGGTCTCCCTGCTGCAGCCAGCGTCCGCACAGCGTGATCAAGGCCAAGCTCAGGTACTCGGTCAGCGTACCGCGGGGAGCCATGTTGGGTCCCGTCCCCACGCTCGCGCAGCCTCGTTCTGCGTTCGCAAAGACTCGGGCTGCCTCGCGCAGCTGGGGTGCAGGAATGCCCGCCCTGGTCTCCACATAGGACGGCGTGAACGCTTCGACTGCCCGCTGCAGATCTTCGAGTCCCTGCACATTGCCCTGCACGAAATCGGAATCGTAGAGCGACTCGCCGATGATGATGTTGATCATTCCGGCAAGAATGGAGGGGTCTTCACCTGGCCTTGGCTGCAGGTGAAGGTGGGCCTTCTTGGCCGTCTCGGTGCGGCGTGGGTCGATGACGATCAGCTTGAGGCCCCGCCCACTGGCCCGGTGCAGACGCCGTGCCGGATTGGAGTTGGGGATTCCGCCGGTCTTCGAAATCAGCGGGTTGGAACCAACCAATAGCCAGGTGTCGGAGTTCTCGAATACCTGCGCTCCCGCCGCCCAGCTTCCGTGCAGAGCCATGGCAATCGCCTTGCCCGGCTTGTCGATCGTGTTGCTGGTGAAGCGCATGGGGCCGGCGATGGCATCCATGAAAGCGGTTGCCATGGGCTGGGTGGCGGTATACGGAAAGGAGTGCGTGCCGGAATAGAGAGCAACGCAGCGTGGACCGTGGCGGTCGATCAGGTCCTGCAGGCGCCTCGCGATCTCTGCTGCGGCTCTTTCGAATGGGATGCTGGCGAAGGTGCCATCTTCCAGCCGCTGGACGCTGGACAGAAGGCGCTCGGGATGTCGATGTTGGTAGGGGAGCTCGCGGCCTTTGACACAGCTGTAGCCTCGGTAGGCGGGGTTGTGCTTGTCGCCGACTACCTTGGTCGCAAAGCCGTCTTCCATCTGCACCTGGACTCCACACAGTGCATGGCAGAAACGGCACATGGCCAGCTTTGATTGGTTGGACAGGGTCACGCTGCCCCCTGAAGGCAGCCTCGGAGGATCTGCGGCATCCCTGCTCCCTGACCGCTCAGGCGTCGCCGTCCGGGAGCAAGCCGAGCTGGCCGAGCATCGTGAGTACGTCGAGATAGCGGAAGACCCGGCGCACTCGGCCATCTTCCACTTCGAAGATCGTGCAGCCCGAGATCTCGACCTTGCGGCCCGTGGCCGGACGCCCCGCCATCTCTCCGTCGTTGGTGCCGACGAGTCGGTAACGCATCGTCACGATGTTGCCCGATGCGACGACCTGTTCCACCGTGACGTGCCCGTCGGGGTATCCCTTCCAGTAGCTCGCGAGCGACTCGGCCTCGGCGTCTCCGGTCGTCGCTGCCCCGGCGCCATTCACCTCCGCGTGATAGTCGTCCCACAAGAGTGCGCGGTAACCCTTCAGGTCGCGGCCGTTGTCACACTCGACGACCCGCCGCGCTACTTCGATGGCTTCACTCTCCGTCACTGCTCGCGCCTCCGTTCGGGTGGTTCGGAGGGCATTCTAACCGGTGAAGGGATCGCCGTGTGGCTCCTCTATTCGGGGGCGATTCCGGGATCCCGGTGGCCGGCCATGCGACCGCCGTCCGCCGTGAACTCCGAGCCCGTGCTGTAGGATGCTTCGTCCGAGGCCAGGAAGAGCACGAGCCGGGCGAGCTCCTCCGGGCGGCCGATGCGTGCAATCGGCTGACTCGCGAAGGTGGCGTCCTGATCCACGCCGGCAAACTCCTCGCCAGAGATCATGGGGGTGTCGACGCCGCCAGGGTGGACGGAGTTCACGCGGATTCCGTAGCGACCGAGCTCGAGGGCGGCGGTCTTCGTCATGCCGCGCACGGCCCACTTCGTGGCCACGTACGCCACCACGCCTTCCACGCCTTCGAGTCCGGCGTTGGACGAGATGTTCACGATCGAGCCGCCGCGCGCCTCGCGCATGGGCGCGACCACGGCTCGCATGCCGAGGAAGACGCCGACCTGGTTGATGTTCACCACCTCCATGTAGCTCGTGAGGCTCGTGGTCTCGAGGAGCCCCGTGCGCACGATTCCGGCGTTGTTTACGAGCACGTCGAGCTTGTCGAAGGCGGCGACGGTCTCCGCGACCGCCCTCTGCCAGTCGGCTTCCTGGGTGACGTCGAGGTGGACGTAGCGCGCCGCATCCCCGATCTCGGCCGCGACTTTGGACCCCTCGGCGTCGAGCACGTCGGCGACGACCACCTTCGCCCCCTCGGAGGCGAACAGGCGCGCCTCCGCCTCGCCCTGTCCGCGCGCGCCCCCCGTGATCAGCGCCACCTTGTCTTCGAGCCTACCCATGCGTTGCCTCCCTCCTCATGCGGCGCCGCTCGGGCACCCGATGTGTCGTAACCCGATCCCTACGTGGTCGTCCCCTCAGCGGACGATTCTAGCTGCCCAGAAGCACCGGATGGCGGGCCGCGATCATGCGGTCGACGCCCGCCGTCTTGATCCCGGCCTCCTCGCAGCGCTGGCGAGTCGCCGGATCCGAGAAGCGGGCGATTCCCCAGACTTCGTTGTCACGCGCGAGACGCGCCGCGAGCGGAAAGGCGATCTGGCCGGCGGGCCCCGTCACTAGAATGGTCTTGCCTTCGAGCTTGCTCATCGGGTTCCTCGACGATTCGTCCCGGGCGCCGCCCCCATCTGCCGGTCCCGGTCGGAAATCGCCTGATGCAAGTTGGGCAAGACGTGGCCGATGTGTCGATTCGACACGCCCCACTGCGAGGCGCTTTCGAAGGTGTGCCGGGATCGCCGCCTGGAGCGGTGCATCTGTCAGTTCAGTTCGCGTTGAGGCGAGCGGGCTGACGTACGAAGCCGCGTCCGGTATCCGACACGAGCCGTTCCCAACGCTCCGGGATCAGCTCGTAGCTCGGGAAACGTGCCAGCAGCTCCTGCAAGCCGATGCGGAGCTCCATTCGCGCCAGCGCGGCTCCGAGACAGAAATGGACCCCGAGGCCCAGGGCGAG
>JAFDCZ010000321.1 GCA_019312665.1 Deltaproteobacteria bacterium
CCTTGCCGCCGTGGTCGTCGACGCCGCCTCGCTGTCGATCCAGGCAATTGGCACCTTCGAGATCCGGCCCGGCGAGTCCTGCTGCAGCCGGATCAACAGCTCGATATCGAAGGCGAAGCGCTTCTCCATCAGGTCATCAACCAATTCGGGGAACCGATCGCCACGAAACGCCTTGAAGCCACACTGGGTGTCGACGATCCCCCCGAGCAGCGGCAAGAGCCTCTTCCACAGGTAGATGAAGAGCTTGCCGCGTGTGTTGCGCAGCCCCGTCTTGACCACCACCGAAGTGGGCTCTCGACGCGATCCGATTGCCGCAACCTGGCCTTCGCTGACAATGCCCTCGACCAGCAACCCGACCTGCCCGAGGTGGGTCGACAGGTCGGCATCGGTGTACAGGATGATGTGGTTGTCGTGCCCTTCTTGCGCCGCGCGCCACATCCCGCAGGCCACGGAGCCACCCTTCTGGCTGTCGCGGGTGGAGGTCATTGGGCGAGTCGCCGGCGAGTCGTTTCTGATCGCATCCTCGAGAAAGAGAACGTGGACGGAGTCACCGCCATAGCGGCGATCGAGGATCTCCTGCGCAATCAGGCCACTGTCTTCCGGGCAGCCATCGTCGACGACGAACATGTCCCAAGTGAAATTCGCGGTGTCACCGAACAACCAGTCGAGCTGGTCGATCTTGCGGATCATGAAGTCTTCGCCGTGCTCGTGCTCCTCGGGCCGCAGGATGCGCTCATTCTCCAGATAGACGGCAAAGACCACGGAGACATGAATGCTGTCCTTGATGCTACGAACAATCAGCTTCGACCGGGCCAGCTTCGTCGCCACGTGGACGAACAGCGGCACCTCATCCCCGGCCTCGATGAGCTGCAACTCCAGGCGCTCGAGCTCACCTCTGTCGGGATAGCCTTCGAGGATCTCGTCGGCCGCGGCGTACAGCCTCTGGATGTGCCCCCCGTCGGTGGGCACGAATTGGGCAGGCGCCCCTGCGATGATGCTCTCGATCATTCCCTTCTCTTACCTAGCAGTCCGTGGTGGAAGTGTGGCGGGTCTGGTTACACCACGGCCTGCTACCCGCCAGTTCCCACTCGCTCAGCCAGCGAGTCCGATGGTCAGCTTTCTTCCAAATGCACTTTCGAACACGGCGGCTTGTTTTTCTGCGCCGACCAGCTCGACTCGTGGCGGGTCGTCGGCAAGCAGGCTCAGATGGACCGTTCCTGGCCCGATCTCGACAGCCAAGTCGCGAACCCTATTGGCACGGCCGCGCTCGAGTTGTTCGGCGAGGCGAAGGCATGCCGCCAGCCGTCGCAGAAGTGTCCGGTCTTCCTTGTCTAACGCCTGCTGATAGTGCCCCGGCCGTGGACGGCCCTTGCGATGGTAGCGCACCAGCAAGGTCAGAAGGGCGAGCTCGCGGTGCGTCATTCCGGGCAGCAGCCCCGTGTCGATCAAGTAGGCCCCGTGCCGGTGATGGCCGTGGTACCCGACGGTCATCCCGATGTCGTGCAACCACGCGGCCTCATCGAGAATACGGGCCTCCTCCGCACCGTAGCCGTGCAGGGGCTCGAGCTCATTGAACAGGCGGGACGCGAAAAAGCGCACCTGCTCGGTGTGCTCTGCGGGCTGCGGGTAGCGGGCGAAGAGGTTCTGAATGCCGAAGGTGCGAACGTCCGGGATCAGATGCGGCGCGGGCAGAAAATGCTGGTAGAAGGTGCCCTCCCTGAGGCCTTGGCCGGAAATGCGCAGCCCGGGAAGGCCCGATTCGCGCAGCACGGTGCGATAGACGAGGGCGCCCGCAACGATCACGTCGGCGCGGTCGGGCTTGATCCCGACCACCCTTGTACGCTCGGTTCGATCCATCGCGAGGAGGCGATCAACGAGCTCCTCCAGGTCCTCCCGACTCAAGAAGTAGCCATGCACCTGGCTCATCGGATAGTTGCGGCTCTTCTGCACGGCGCGGGCCAAGTTTCGCGCCGTGCCGCCCATGGCGACGAGAGGGACAGGCTCGGCTCGTATCGACTCGAGCACGCCTTCCAATCGGTCGCTCACCTCGGTGATGAGCCGCTTGATGTCCTTCTTCTTGGGCGGGTCCGCCGCCAGGTGATCCTCCGTAAGCCGAACGGCGCCGAGCGGGTAGTCCTGGCCCTCAACGAATTGCCGCCCGCGCATGAGCGAGAGCTGCGCCGTACCGCCGCCCAGGTCCATCACCCAGGCATCCTCGAGGCAGAAGCTGTTGGCTACGGCGAGCACGCCCGAGCGGGCTTCCTCCTCGCCCGAAAGAACGCTGACCTCGAGCCCCAGCCTACCGACCTGATCGAGGAAGGCGTGGCGATTCCGCGCCTCACGGACGGCGCTCGTGGCCACGACGTGGACATGCGAGAGGTGGGTATCTTCGGCGAAGTCGGCGTAGAGCTGCAGCGCCCCGAAGGCGCGCCACATGGCGGCTTCGCCGAGAACCCCCGTCGCGGCTAGCCCCTCAGCCAGCCGCACGGGCTCGCGGATCTGGTCGGCCAGGTAGAACCACTCGCCGGGCTCGTACGCATAGACCACCAGCCGCGCGGTATTGGATCCGAGGTCAATGATGCCGATCTTCTGCATGGCCGTTTTCCGGGCTCCAACTCCCGGGGACTTCGCTCCGGGGAGCATCTTCGATAGGCAATTGACTTTGGCATTTTAACGGTCGATTGACGAGGCGTTGATCAAATCTTTACGGACCCGCCCTACTCTGATGCTGTCGTGGTCCATTCCTCTTCGATGGATCAGTTCCCGAGCCTGAACGAGCCTTTTCCCCGCGAGCCTGAATCACAAAGTTGATATGATGCCGCAATCTGAGGCTCTTTGTTCGTCACAGTTGGTACATCCATGACCCCGCGATCTGGAACGGTAGTCCGCATCCTTCTGCTCCTCGCCCTTCTTTACGGCTTCTTTGTCGGCCTGGACCTCATGGGGCTATCGTTCAAGCTGTTCGGCAGCGGCTTCGCCGAAGCTTTGGTCGCGCGCACCGCGAATCCCTTCGTCGGCCTCTTCATCGGCATCCTCGCCACCACCTTGGTGCAGAGCTCCTCGACCACGACCTCGATGGTTGTTGGCCTGGTGGCCGCCGGGGCCCTGACCATCGATGGCGCAATTCCCATCGTCATGGGGGCGAACATCGGCACCTCGGTAACCAACACCCTGGTGTCCCTGGCCCATGTCACCCGCCGGGAGGAGTTCCAGCGCGCTTTCGCAGGAGCCACGGTCCAC
>JAFDCZ010000165.1 GCA_019312665.1 Deltaproteobacteria bacterium
GTTGAGCAACGAAGCCGTGAGCCGTCAGGTCGCCATGGTGATGGACCTGAACAAATGCCTGGGTTGCCAGACGTGTACGGTCGCCTGCAAGAAGCTCTGGAATCGCGATTCCGGCGCCGACTACACCTACTGGAACAATGTGGAGACATTGCCCGGGAGGGGTTATCCCGGCGGCTGGCAGGAGACAGGAGGTCGCGACGCAGAGGGCTCGGTGAAACGAGGGGAGATCCCGAGCCTCGAAGGAGACTACGGTCGCGCGTGGAAGTTCAATCAGGGGGACGTCGTCCGCTCGAACTCCAAGCAGGGCGACACCTGGCTACGCCCGGATGGCGATCCGAAATGGGGTCCGAACTGGGATGAGGATCGCGGAGCGGGAACCTATCCAGAGGACAACCACTACTTCTACCTCCCGCGGATCTGCAACCACTGCACCCATCCCGCTTGCCTGGATGCCTGTCCACGTGCCGCCATCGAGAAACGCGACGAGGACGGGATCGTGTTGGTCGATCAGGACCGGTGTCACGGCTACCGCTTCTGTGTCGAGGCCTGCCCTTACAAGAAGGTCTTCTTCGATACGGAAAGACAAGTCGCGAACAAATGCATCTTCTGCATGCCGCGGGTCGAGCAGGGCGTTGCGCCGGCCTGTGCGCGGCAATGTCCTGGCCGCCTTCGCTTCGTCGGCTACCTGGATGACGAGAACGGACCCATCTACAAGTTGGTCCACACATGGAAGGTCGCGCTGCCGCTGCACCCTGAGTACGGGCTCGAGCCCAACGTCTTCTACGTCCCGCCGATGAGCCCGAGCGCGATGGACGCCAACGGCCGTCCAACCGGTGAGCCTCGCATCCCGACCGCAACCCTCGAAGGCCTGTTCGGGCCAAGGGTGCGCGAAGCCCTGGCCACCGTCGAAGCCGAGCGAGCGAAGCGAAAGCGCGGTGAGCCAAGCGAGCTGATGGACCTGCTGATTGCCTACGACTGGAACGAAAGCTTCCAGCTCGGTGCGGGTGGGTCGGCCTGGCCGCGCGAAGGGAGCGCGTGATGGCGAAGAGCCCCGGAAGGGTCGCGTTGATCGCGGCGCCGATTGGAATGCAGCCGGGTGGCTACGTCCCGAAGGCGTACGCAGGGCGGGACAAGGTTCCGATGACGCCTAGCCTCGAGCTGGAAGTCGCTCAGCCGCCTGGCATGTGGCGCCTACGCTTGCGCTGGCCGTGTCCCGAGCCGGTGCGCGATGTGAGCGGCGATCCCTCTCTCTTCCCCGACGCAGCTGCTCTGTTTTCGCCGCAGCACGAGGATTCGCCCTGGGTCACGATGGGTGCCCAGGGGAAGGGCGTGGATGGCGTGCTCTGGCGCGCCGACAGCGAGCGCCTCCACTCCATTCGCGCTGAAGGCCTCGGCAGCATGAAGCGGGACGAGGCGCCTCCCGGCTGGCGATTCGCCGCCATCCATGAGCAAGGCTTCTGGCAGGTCGAATTCACCTTGGCCGCTTGGGACACCTTGGACCATTCTGGACGCATCGCCGCCGCCATCTGGCGAGGCTCCGCGCAGGACCGGGGCGGCCTGAAGTCCGTAACCGGGGGCTGGCTGGAGGTGGGTTGAAGATGGACGAACGGCTTGCTGCGGCTCTGCCCTTCGTCGCGTGGTCGCGTGTCTGGAGCCCCTTGGCATCCGAAGCGTTGCGCGAAGAGGCATGGAACGAACTCTCGCTGCCGGGACGCTTCGCGGAAACCGAGAGCGCGTTTCTGGATGCGTTCATGATCGGGCTCGGCGGGCCCCGGGTGCCGCTCCTTCTCCACGCGGCACTCGGAAGGGATGGAGGCGCCGTACGCGAGGATTGGATGCGCGTCATTCAACACCTCGAGCTTCGCTGGAAGGAGCAGACGCTGCCGCCCGACCACCTCGGGGTCGCTTGTGACGTCGTCGCCCGTGCGATCGAGCATGAAGAGCACGTACTGATCCGCGAGTTGCGAGCGCGCTACCTCGATCCATGGTGCGAGATCGCGCGGGAAAGGCTGGCGGGAAGGGACGACGATCTGGCTAGGCTTCCGGAGAGGTTCTCCGCCGATCTGGTGGCTGCTGCGGAGTTCGCCGAGGGGTAGCCCCTCGAAGGTCGGGAGCCCGTGGTAGGCTTCCGCCGCACCTTCTTGGAGACGTTCCTTGAGCACACCGATCCGAATTCTTGTCGCGCTTCCTGGCGTCGGCATGCTTCTCAACGCCCTCGGCTGGATGATTCGCCCGGAGGCCACCGCCAAGAGCCTGGGGATGCCGCTTCTGGACGGCCTCGCCCGGAGTACCCAGATCGGCGATCTGGGCTCCTTCTTCCTTACCGCCGGCATCACGATCCTGCTCGGGGTATGGAAACAGGAACGCATCTGGCTCTATTGCGGCGCAATGTTGCTCGGAGCCACCGCTGTGATCCGCACACTTGCGTGGGCGGCCCACGGCGCGGAACTGGCGACTGGGTTCATCATCCCGGAGATCGTGATGTTGGCCATCGTACTCTTTGGCGTGTCGAAGACTCCAGAACGGGAATGACCCCCCGGATCGAGGCACGCAAGGGCGTGTTTCGAGTAGAGGCCGCTTGATGCAGCCGCGCCTCGCCGGAGCAGATCGCGAGGGCTCCGGCGCCGGTGTGATTCGTCTAGTGGCAGCGCCTGTGTCAGAATGCCGTCTCCAGTCTTGGAGGGAGCATCGCCATGAAACTCGGCATCTCGGCCGGCGCGTTCGGTAAGAAAGCAAAGATCGATCTCGACTTCATTCGCCACGCGGAAGAGCTCGGGTTCGATTCGGCATGGACGGCAGAGGCCTACGGGAACGACGCCGTCACGACCGCCACCTGGATCCTGGCCAACACGACGAAGATGAACGTCGGCACCTCGATCATGCAGATGCCCGCGCGAACCCCTGCGATGGCAGCAATGACGGCGATGACGCTCGACCACCTTTCGGGCGGCCGGTTCATACTCGGCCTCGGTCCATCCGGCCCGCAGGTCGCCGAAGGCTGGCACGGCGTTCCCTACGGAAAGCCGCTGACACGCACGCGCGAGTACATCGAAATCATCCGCCAGATCCTGGCGCGCGAAGCTCCCTTGGAGCACCACGGCTTCCACTACGACATCCCGGTCACCGGGGAAGGAACGACGGGACTTGGGAAGCCGCTGAAGAGCATCCTGCATGGGAATCCGGCGCTTCCGATCTACACGGCGTCGATCAGTCCGGTGGGCTTGCGCTGTGCGGGCGAAGTGGCGGATGGCGTCTTCCCTTTGTGGATGAACCCGGAGAAACCCGAACTGGTCACCGCGCACCTCGAGGAAGGCTTCGCGAAGGCGGGGGGCGGCAAGAGCTTCGAGAACTTCGCCGTCTGCCCCGGCGTCTCGGTGGTCATCGGCGACGATCTCGAGAAGGCCCGCATGCCCGCCAAGATGAATCTTGCGCTGTACATCGGGGGCATGGGCGCTCGCAACAAGAACTTCTACAACGATTTCTGCAAGCGGCTCGGCTACGAGGAGGCCGCCGTAAAGATCCAGGATGCCTTCCTGGGTGGGGATCGCGGGGCCGCAGTCAACGCCGTGCCCGATGCCCTGCTCGACGAGTTGTTCCTGATCGGACCGAAGGATCGGATCCGAGAACGGCTCGCTGCCTGGAAGTCCGCGGGCAGCAAGGGTCTCGTCGGAATGATGATGATCGGCACCTCCCAGCCGGAAGCGCTGGAATTGGTGGCGGAGGAGATGCTCTGATGAGTGACGTCCATCGAATCTGGGGAGCGGAAATTTCGCCTTACTCGGTGAAGGTCCGCTCGTACTTTCGCTACAAGGCCATCCCTCACGAGTGGATCGTGCGGGGACCGGCAGAAATGGAGGAGTTCAAGAAGTACGCGAAGCTCCCCCTGATTCCGGCGGTCGCCACTCCGGACGATGAGGGTTTGCAGGATTCGACGCCGATCCTCGAAAAGATCGAGGCGCGAAACCCGGAGCCTTCGATCCATCCGAGTGATCCGGTTTCCAATTTCGTTTCCGCATTGCTCGAGGAATTCGGCGACGAGTGGGGCAACAAATGGATGTTCCACTTTCGCTGGGCCCGGGAGGCGGATCAGAACGCTACGGCCGCACGCCTGGCTGCGGTGATGGCGCCCGGGGTCGAAGGCGAGCAGCTGCAGGGAATCATCGATGGCGTGAAGGGTCGCATGGTGAGCCGGGTCTGGTTCGTTGGCTCGAACGAGAAGACCGCGCCGCAGATCGAACAGTCTTTCAAGGACGCGCTCGCATTGCTCGAGGCGCATCTCGAGGGGCGCTCCTACTTGTTTGGCGGCCGTCCGGCATTCGGCGATTTCGGGCTATGGGGCCAGATCTACAATGCCTGGACCGACCCGACCTGCAAGGAGATCATCGAAGCCGGGCATCCAAACGTGTTGGCGTGGATCCAGCGCATGCTCGACCCCAAGAGCGAGGGAGAATTCGAGCCCTGGTCGGCGTTGGAGCCAACGCTGATGCTGCTCCTCGAAAAGCAGGTGGGCGGGCTCTTCCTGCCCTGGTCCGAAGCGAACCGCAAGGCGTTGGAGGCTGGCGAAGAAGAATTCACTGTCGCGCTGGCTTCGGGCGAGTGGACCCAGAAGCCCCAGAAGTACCATGCACGTTCCCTGGCGAAGCTGAGAGAGCGTTACGCCGCGGTTTCGAACAAGGACGAGCTCGATCCGGTGCTCGAGAGGGCCGGCTGTCTTCGCTGGCTGAAGGCCTAGCATGGGGACGGCCATCGTCGTCGGAGTAGGGGCCGAAACAGGCGTTGGAGGCGCCCTCTGCCGACGCTTCGCCAGCGAGGGCCTTCACGTGATCGTCGGCGGGCGCACCCCTGCCAAGATCGAGGCCGTGGCCGAGAGCCTGCGAAAGCAGGGGGGTGAGGCGACTGCGGTTCAGATCGACGCGACGCAGAGCGACGACATCGTGCGAATCTTCGATGCCGCAGAAGAAGCCGGCGGCGTCCCGGAATTGGTCGTCTACAACGCGGGCAACAACCAGTTCAGCGGGCTGCTCGACATGAGTGACGAGTTCTTCGAGCAGGTCTGGCGGGTATGTTGCTTCGGTGGCTTCCTCACCGGCCGAGAGGCGGCGAAGCGCATGCCGCCTGCGGGCGGGGGGAGCCTGCTCTTCACGGGCGCAACCGCGTCGATGCGCGCACGGCCTCCCTTCACCGCCTTTGCCTCTGCGAAAGCGGCACTACGAGGCGTGGCCCAGGGTATCGCCCGCGAGTTCGGCCCCCAGGGATTGCATGTGGGCCATGTGGTGATCGACGGCGTGATCGACGGCGACATCGTGAACGAGGCCATGCCCGTGATCAAGGAACGCCTCGGAGCCGAGGGCATGCTGCAAGTGGATGACATCGCAGCCACCTTCTGGATGCTGCACAACCAGCCAAAGAGCACCTGGACCCTGGAGCTCGACATCCGCCCCTACAAGGAAACATTCTAGGGCCGCTTCACTCCGCCGACGTGAACGGGAGTCGGCGGGGCTGGGCACAGGCGAGGCGGTTCCAGTTTCCTGCACAGCCGATCGCGGGGCGGGGGGCGGTCAGCGCGGAAATAAAGCGCAGGCATCTCCCTCGGTGAGCGTGCGCTCGTTCGCTAGCGGCGAAGCCGCGTAAGCGAACCCGCGTCCAAGTCTTCGCGGCCACCCAAGCCCCAGCCGAGCCATTCCGCGCTGACCGCCCCCCGCCCCGTGATCCGAAATGAGAAGCAAAGCGGCTCTCAGCATCGGCCCGCAAGGTCCTGCGTACGTTTCCTAGCCGGCGCGTTCGAAGCCGATCAGTCCTCCGCCGTCCAGCACCAGCGTGTGCCCCGTGATCCAGCCGCTCGCCGCATCGTTCGCGAAGAAGACCGCGGCAGCGGCCACATCTTCCGGTTCGCCTAGACGCTTCAGCGGGTACGCCTTGGCGACCTGGTCGCCGCGCTCTCCCTCCCATAGAACGCGGGCGAAATCCGTCTTGATCAAACCCGGTGCGATCGCATTGACGCGGACCGTCGGCCCCAGCTCCGCAGCCAGCTGTCGGGTGAGGTGGAGCAGCGCAGCCTTGGTGATGTCGTAGACACCGAGAATCGGGTTCGTTGCCAACCCACCTACGCTCGCGATGTTGATCACGGCTCCGCCGTGCTCCTTCATCGCCCGGTTCCAGGCCAGTTGGGTCCAGAAGAGCGGGGCGGTGAGGTTCACCTCGAGCGTCTTCTGCCAACGCGGCATGTCGACGTCGATGGTCGGCCCGGCGTAGGGGTTGGTCGCGGCATTGTTGACCAGGATGTCGAGGCCACCCAGCCGATCGAGGGTCGCGCTGATGACGCGCTCCGCATCCTCGCTCTTCCCGATATTGCCCGCCTCGAAGTGTGCACCCTCGCCAAGCTCCGCGGCCGCCTCTTTGCAGCTCTCGGCCTTGCGAGAGGTGATCATCACCTGTGCACCCGCCTCCACGAAGGCCTTCGCGATGCCCTTGCCGATCCCCCGCGAGCCACCCGTAACGAGCGCAATCTTGCCATCCAGTCGCAAATCCATCGTCGTTTCTCCTTGGGGTCGAAAAATGGCACGGACCATGTCATCTTTCAAGAACCGCATCGCCCAGGGAGAATCAACATGTCGATGAACGTCCAGCCGATCCCCACGCTATCGGATCGCATCAACCAGGTGCGCATGCTCACCGCCGAAATCGTGAATCGTGAGATCTTGCCGAACGAGAACACGCTATGGCGTTGGCACCGTGATGGTTTCGAAGACAGTGATCGCCAGAAGGCCCGCGATTTGCGCCACGAGATCCAGGCAAAGGTGAAGCAGTCGGGCCTGTGGGCACCACACCTGCCGGAAGAGTATGGCGGATGCGGGCTCAGCTTCCTCGAGCACGCCTACATGAACGAGATCCTGGCTTACAGCATGGGTGCGGCATCGCTATTCGGCGTGGTGGCGCCGAACTCAGGCAACCAGAAGATCCTGCTCAAGTACGGCACGGAGAAGCAGCGGCAGAAGTGGCTCGTCCCGTTGACCGAGGGCAAGCTCGAGAGTGGCTTTTCGATGACCGAGCCGGACAGCGCCGGTTCCGATCCCCGGTCGATCAAGACGACGGCTCGCCTGGAAGGCGACCAGTGGGTGATCAACGGCCACAAGTGGTTCACGTCGAACGGCAAGCGAGCCGACTTCCTGATCGTCATGTGTCGGACGGACGATCCGGACGCCGACGGCGACCAGAACGCCAAGATGACCCAGATCATCGTTCCCACGGATACACCTGGAGTGAACCTCATCCGAGGCGTCGAGGTGTGGGGGCGCAACAGCGATCACTGCGAGTTCATCTATGACGATGTTCGCGTGCCCGCAGAGAACCAGCTGGGCCAGACCGGCTCGGGCCACGCGGCTGCCCAGGATCGTCTTGGTGCAGGCCGTGTCTACCACTGCATGAACTCGGTGGGCTCGATGTGGCGTGCCTTCGACCTGATGGTCGAGCGCGCAATGGTGCGCGAAGTCCACGGCGGCCTCCTCGAAACCAAGCAATTCGTCCAGGGCTGGATCGCCGAGTCCTTCATCGACATCCAGGCCGCCCGTCTGATGACGATCAACTGTGCCGAAAAGATGGACGGCGGCACCGACGCCCGCACCGACATCTCGGCCCTCAAGATCTTCGTTCCCCATGTCTTCAGCAAGGTCGCGGATCGCGCCATCCAGGTCTGGGGCGCAGCGGGCGTTTCCGGGGATCTGCCCCTGGCGGCGATGTATCAGGGTGCGCGAACCTTGCGGCTGGCCGACGGCCCCGACGAGGTGCACAAGATCCTGATCGCGAAGAACGTGCTCAAGCAATACCACTCGGGTGAGTCCTGGGATTTCGGCAACTAGCAAACACCCCTCATCGCGAAAGGAACGCCTTGCGACTCGACACCCCCCGTCTGGCTCCCCTCGATCCCGCAGAGATGGACGAAAAGCTGCGAATCGCCTTTGGCGATGGCCCCGTGCTCAACATCTTTCGCACCTTGGCCCATCATCCGGATCTGCTGCGCCGTTGGCTCGTATTCGGAAATCACGTGCTCGCCAAATCGACGCTGCCCGCCCGAGAGCGCGAGATCGTCATCCTTCGGATCGGTTTCCTGTGCCGGGCCGGCTACGAGTGGGGCCAGCATGTGGTGATCGGTAAGCAGAGCGGGCTTACGGATGAAGAGATCGCGGCAATCGCGGAAGGCCCGAGCGCCAAGGGTTGGAGCGAGCTGGATCGTGCGCTGATCGAGGCCACGGACGAGCTGCACAGCGATGCGTTCATCCGCGACGCGACCTGGAATACGCTGAGCAAGCACCTCGAAACCCAGCAGCTGATGGACGTCGTGTTCGCGGTTGGCCAGTACAACCTGGTGTCGATGGCCCTGAACACCCTGGGCGTGCAACCGGAGCCGGGCCTGCCGGAACTCCCCGACGCGTGAGCGGACGGCTCGCGGGAAAGATCGCGATCGTGGTCGGCGCCGGGCAGACGCCAGGCGATACGATCGGCAACGGTCGCGCCACCGCGATCCTGTTTGCGCGGGAAGGAGCGACCGTCGTGGCCGTCGATCGCGACCTGGCCTCAGCTGAAGACACGGTGGCCATGATCCTCGAAGAGGGAGGCCAGGCGAGCGCTCAGGCCACGGATGCCACCCAGGAAGAAGAAGTGGAGGCCCTCATCGCTGAGTGCGCGAACCACCACGGCCGGATCGACATCCTGCACAACAACGTCGGGATCGGCGGTGACGACGCGGGGCCTGCTCACGTGACGGAGGAAGCCTGGGATCGAATCCTCGGCGTCAACCTGAAGAGCGCGGTCTTCCCCTGCAAGCACGTCTTGCCTGTGATGCGAGAGCAGGGCGCTGGTTCGATCATCAATATTTCATCGATTGCAGCCGTCTGCTCGACTGGAATCGTGGCTTACAAGACTTCCAAAGCCGGTTTGAATGCCTACACCCAGGCTCTTGCCATCGGCAACGCAAAGTATGGAATCCGCGCCAACGTGATCATGCCGGGCCTGATGAATACGCCGATGGCGATTGAGGGGATCTCAGCAGCGCGGGGCATTCCCAAGGACGATTTGATCCGCGGTCGGGATGCGATGGTGCCCCTGGGGGCGAAGATGGGCACCGCCTGGGATATCGCCCACGCGGCCGTTTTCCTGGCCTCGGACGAGGCCCGCTTCATCACGGGAGCGGTTCTTCCGGTGGACGGAGGCCAGAGTGCGCGGATCGGATAATCCGTCCCCCCGCGGGGAAATTCGAATTGTGAGCTGGATCACCGTTGACGTTCCCGTCTATGGTTGGCACCATCTTACCAAGGCCATTTATCTGGGCATTTGAGTAAGGGGTTTCCTCCTTTACCCGAGTGCCCCATGGAGTCGATCCGATGAAAAAGCTGATTCAGGCTGCTGTTCTTCTATCTGCCTCTCTGGCGCCCTTGGCTGCCTTCGCCGCTACTCCGCCCCCCACGACTGGCGGGGGAGGTAACGGAATCATTCCCGGAATTCCCGAGCCGGCCAGCGCCGCAGTTTTCGCCGCTGGTGCCGCACTCGTTGTAATCGCGCTGCGCAAGCGCAGCTAGTCGCACTCACACGAGTTGGTTTGCCCGACGGACCTCCCGATACCGGGAGGTCTTGCGGTGTCTCGTTTTCGGATGATGTGATCCGCGCGAGCGGGAGCTAGGCGTCAACCTGTTCCTGACACGGCAGCCGGTCTCTCGCTCCCTCGGCCTGGGAGCTGGCGCTCTCGGCTCCG
>JAFDCZ010000322.1 GCA_019312665.1 Deltaproteobacteria bacterium
CGTGCCCGGTCATGGCCTGGATGACATACCACTGCATCCCCGCAGCCAATGGCCTGGATCGATCCGACTCACCCGCCGCGACCTTGTCGTCGGCCGGCTTGCCGGGATCTTTGTTGGTCATCATGACATGGCCTCGCTTGCACTCGCTGACTCAGCTCAGATGTTCTTGGCGAACAGCTGGAGCAACTGGTTGAACACGAAGTCGACGGCACCGATGAAAATTGACATCGCGATCACGGAAACGATCACGAGAACCGTGGACTCCATGAGCTCCTTGCGCGTCGGCCAGGTCACCTTGCCCAGCTCGGCCCGCGCTTCCTTCAGGAAATTGATCACTCGTTGCATCTTGGCTCGTCCGTTCCTTCGTGTCCGCATTCCCGCATCGCGGGAGGAAAATGGCAGGGGTGGCAGGATTCGAACCCGCGACCCTCGGTTTTGGAGACCGATGCTCTAGCCAACTGAGCTACACCCCTGCGCGAACTGCGGGCCGCCCATCCAGAAACAGGAAGGGCGACCCGATAAATCCACTCCGAGGGTTTACTCGAAGATCTCCGCGACGACGCCGGCGCCAACGGTGCGGCCACCCTCACGGATCGCGAAGCGCAGGTTCTGCTCCATCGCGATCGGCGTGATCAGGTCCACCTTCAGCTCGACATTGTCACCAGGCATCACCATCTCGCGTCCCTCAGGCAACGCCGCGTCACCCGTCACATCCGTCGTCCGGAAAAAGAACTGAGGCCGGTAACCACTGAAGAACGGAGTGTGGCGACCACCCTCCTCCTTCGTCAGCACGTACACCTCGCCACGAAAACTCGTGTGCGGCTTCACGCTGCCCGGCTTGCAAATCACCATCCCGCGCTCGACGTCTTCCTTCGCCGTTCCGCGAAGAAGCAGACCCACGTTGTCGCCGGCCTGACCCTCGTCGAGAATCTTGCGGAACATCTCCACACCCGTGCACACCGTCTTGGCCTTCTCACGGATGCCGACCAGCTCCACCTCGTCACCGGTGTGGACCTTCCCGCGCTCGATGCGACCCGTGGCCACCGTCCCACGACCCGTGATCGAGAACACGTCCTCGACCGGCATCAGGAAGTCCTTGTCCAGCTCGCGCTCGGGAGTCGGAATGTACTCATCAAGGGCCTTCAGCAACTCCCAGATCGATGCGCAATCCGCGCCGTCCGGATCGTCGCTCTCCAGCGCCTTCAGCGCCGAACCCTTCACCACCGGGATGTCATCGCCCGGGAAATTATAAGTGCTCAGAAGTTCCCGAACCTCGAGCTCCACCAGCTCCAGAAGCTCCTCGTCGTCCACCTGGTCCACCTTGTTCAGGTAGACCACGATGAACGGAACTCCAACCTGACGGGCCAGGAGGATGTGCTCCCGGGTCTGCGGCATCGGGCCATCGGCAGCCGATACCACCAGGATCGCTCCGTCCATCTGCGCCGCACCCGTGATCATGTTCTTCACATAATCCGCGTGGCCCGGGCAATCCACGTGCGCGTAGTGCCGGTTCTCAGACTCGTACTCCACGTGAGCCGTCGAGATCGTGATCCCGCGCTCCCGCTCTTCCGGCGCCTTGTCGATCTGGTCGAAGGCCTGGAACTCCGCCAGACCCTTCGATGCAAGCGTCTTCGTGATCGCTGCCGTCAACGTCGTCTTGCCGTGATCCACGTGACCAATCGTGCCGACGTTCACGTGCTCCTTCGTGCGTTCGAACTTCTCGCGAGCCATCGCTGTCCTTCCCTCGGTCCGGGGGCTACCAGCCCACCGTTTTCGTGAATCTCTCGACCACTTGTTTTGGAGCCGGCTCGAAGCGAGCAAACTCCATCGAAAAAACTGCGCGACCCTGGGTCAGGGATCTCAGCTGGGTGGCGTAGCCGAACATTTCGGCCAACGGCACCGATGCCGCGATTACCCTCGTGTCGCCCCGGGGAACCATCCCGCCGACCTGTCCCCGACGGGAAGCCAGGTCTCCGGTCACGTCCCCCATGTACTCCGGCGGTGTCACGATCTCCACGTCCATGACTGGCTCGAGGAGAACGGGCTTCGCCTTCCTGGTCGCGTCCTTCAGGGCCATCCCTGCCGCGACCTTGAATGCCATCTCCGAGCTGTCGACCTCGTGCGTTGAGCCATCGAGGAGGGTCACCCGGATGTCGACCATCGGATAGCCGGCCAGTATCCCGGCCTCCATCCCCTCCCGGATGCCCTTCTCGACACCCGAGACAAATTCCTTCGCGATCACGCCGCCCTTCGTGGCGTTTTCGAAGATGAACCCTGCGCCGCGTTCGGCCGGCTCCAGCTTCAGCACCACGTGGGCATATTGCCCGTGACCACCCGTCTGCCTCGCGAACTTGACCTCCGCCGTGGCCGAAGCCCCCACCGTCTCCTTGTAGGCGACTTCGGGCTTGCCAACGTTGGCCTGGACCTTGAACTCCCGGCGCACGCGTTCGACGATGATCTCGAGATGCAGCTCGCCCATGCCGGCGATGATCATCTGCCCCGTATCTTCGTCGACCTTCATCCGGAAGGTCGGATCCTCCTCGCTCAGCTTCTGCAAGGCCTCGACGAGTTTTTCTTCGTCCGCCCGGGTCTTCGGCTCGACCGCCACACCGATCACCGGCTCCGGGAAGTTCATCTGCTCCAGCAGGACCGGATGGTCCACGTCGCAGATGGTGTCCCCGGTAGTGACTGCCTTGAGCCCCACCGCGGCGACGATATCGCCCGCCCTCGCCTCTTCGATCTCCTCACGCTTGTTCGCGTGCATTCTCAGGAGACGCCCGAGGCGCTGTTTCTTGTCCCGGGTCGCATTCAGCACGTAACTACCCGCGCTCAGCGTCCCGCTGTAGATCCTCAGGTAGGCCAGCTTGCCTACGTAAGGGTCCGTCTGAATCTTGAAGGCCAGCGCCGCGAGCGGCTCTTCGGGGGCGATCGATCTCTCGACCACTTCCTCGGTTGCCGGATCGATTCCCGTCATGGCCGGCATGTCGGCCGGGGACGGAAGATAATCGATCACTGCATCGAGCAGCCGCTGGACTCCCTTGTTCCTGAAGGCGCTCCCGCACAAGACCGGGACAAACAGCGCCTTTGCCGTGGCGCGACGGATCGCGCCGATAAACTCTTCGCTCGAGGGCTCCCGCTCATCCGCGTAGACCTCGAAGAACTCCTCGTCGACCTCAGCCAGGGCCTCGATCAGATC
>JAFDCZ010000043.1 GCA_019312665.1 Deltaproteobacteria bacterium
GGAAGCCCCCTCCGACGTCGTCGGTAGGTTTCCGCCGACCCCGCCCGAATCGCCAGGCCATTCCTCCCAATCGTGCCGCCCGCTGCGCTGCGCCTGCAACCGTTCCTCCCGGCGCCTTCGGCGCCGCTCGCTGCTTCTACGGGACTGAGACGTTCGGGGTTCGTCGCGCCGTCGGGACATGCAGGGGCCTCTCAGGGCAGGTTCGCTGGGGACCGGTTCGGGTCGTTCGGCCAGAGGCCGTTCGAGGATCATGCCTGATCGAGAGAGCAAGGGTCGTGCCGAAACTCCAAGCCGAGGTTTTTCAACGGGTTACGTGGCTCGGCCGAGGCGTCTGCTGCAGCTTATGGGCGACACTGCAGTCCGGCTACTGCACTTGGGCGGCATTGCGTCAGCCTCCCGCGTCGGCGAAACACCAGGGATGGCCCAATCAGACGAGCCTTCGGGCGACGATTCCTCTGCCCCCAAGGGGAAGGAAACTCCGGCGTACGCGCCCACGCCCCTCGATGGCCCCTACTTCGTGCCGGTTCTACTGCTCGCTGGTGCTCTGTGGTTTGGCTACGACGGTTTCTTGAACCCGGACAGGCTCGACCCGGCGGCATCGTTGAGCAAGTACCTTGCCTTCAACCAGTGGGGCGCAGGAATCCTGGCGGCCGCCGGCCTGGGGCTTGGGCTCCGGGCCTGGCTCCAGCAACGGAACGAAGACGACGAACCGAGCGGGCGAGAACGCTAGGAAGCTTTACCCGGAGAGGGCAAAGTCGGAGCGATCTTGCCGGGCGCCACAGGGGCGATCTCAGGAACCCCATTCCCAGCCTGGTGGTCGGGGCTGACGAGACCGGCCGACATCACCAGCTTGAAGGCTTGCTCGACGGTCAGGTCCACCGAGATCAAGTCGACCTCCGGTACGAGGAGGTAGAAGCCGGAGGTCGGATTCGGGGTGGTCGGGACGAAGACGTTCACCATGTTCGCGGGCAGGCGGGAGACGTCCAGGCCCCGGACGGGGCCGGTGACGAAGGCGAGCGCAAACAGCCCCTCGCGCGGGTACTCGATGATGGCCACCCGGCTGAAGCTCGCGGCTGCATCGCTGCTTCTGAAGATGGCCTCGAAGAGCTGCTTGACCGCCGAGTAGATGTTGCGAGCGACAGGCACGCGAGAGAGCAGCCGCTCCCAGAGGCGCACCAGCTCCCAGCCAAAGAGATGGCGAGCGACCACACCGAACAACAGGATCACGATCAGGGTGAACACGGCACCGAGCAACGGCACGCTCGGCGGTTCCTGGGCAGCCGGAAAGATCCAGTGCAGCACGGTCGGGAGGAGCAGGTTGTCGAGGCGTCGAACGATCCAGGCGATTGCCCAGATCGTGACGCCGATCGGCGCGAAGGCGACCACGCCCGCCACGAAGTAGCGGCCGAGCACGAGACGGATGTTCTTCCAGAGTTTCCTGAGCATCGGGGGCCTTAGGGCGCTTGGGGGATCAGACCCCGCCCCGACTGTATCGGTGCCGGGCTTGCTTGGCGTGAGGGTGCCCCACATCGGGTGTCGCGAACCCGCCGGATGGCCGGCGACTCACGGCCCCCACCCTTCTGAAGGCGAGCCGCCTCAGCGGAGGAGCACATCGCAGGCGCCCCGGATCTGGCGGACGAGCCGTCCCAGGGCGTTGTGGTGGATGTTCCGCCGCAGGCGGACGAGCAGACGGCGCTCCAACGCGTAGCGAGTGAGCTTCGTACGGGAGGGCTTGGCATCCCGCGGCTCAATTGCTCCCAGAGCGCTACGCAATTCGGGCCCCGGGTAGCCCCAGGTGGCCAGGTCCGGATCGGTCAGGCGAGCCGCGATCTCCCGGCATTGGTTCAACCGGGCGGGATCCTCCGCCAGGACCCCAGCCCACTTGTCGATGGAGCCGGTGGTGGGGCGGGTCTGCTGGGCCACGCTGGTCGGATCTCCCAGCCCGCGGGCCGAGCTCTGAGCACCGCCTGCTTGCTTGCCGTAATCGATCATGGCCGGCTCGAAGGGGATCTCGAGGAAGTCGCAGACCTTCTCCATGTGTTCTTCCGGCGCCTGCACCAGCTCTTCGTAGTGGAGGTGATGCAGTTGCGCGGGCGGCTCGCGAAGGAAGCGCGCGATGGCGGGCACATAGCGTTCGAGGACGGGATTGTGGCGGTGGGCCGCCTCGTGGTCTCCGTCGAAGAAGGAATCGATGATGCTCGACCAGACGGCCATCGGGTGACGGGTGAGGACGAGGTATTTCGCGTCCGGATAGAGCTTCGTCAGGAAATCGAGCACCAGCGCATAGGCCGGCGTCTTGTCGAGGAAGAGCTTCCGGCCCGAGGGCTCCAGCGCCTTGGCGTAGAGGTGGTCCGTCGCTGCACGCAGCGCATCGAGGTAGTCCGCTTCGCCGCCAGGCAGGAAGCCCACCAGCTCCCGCAGCCCGAGCTGGGTGATGGTCGGGTCGTAGGGTGCCTTCTCCACTTTCTCGTGGAAGCCCAGGTGGGCGAGCGGCGGCATCAGATGCGGCTCAACCGGCGCGAAGATGGCCGAATGGGCCCCGAGCATGCGGGTGGTGAGGGTGGTCCCGCCGCGGGGCGGACCGATCAGAAAGACGAGCCGGTCTTGCATCGAATGGATTCATCGGCCGCCACGCGGCCGATCCTGAACTCGCCGGCCAACCCGGCGACCCGGGAAGATAGACACCTCATCGCTCGAAGCCCGCCTCCTGGGCCACCCTGCCCAGCCAGGCCGCAGATGCGCGAGGCGTCCGGTCTCCATGCTCTGCCTCGACGGCCACCAGACCACATACGGCCAGGCCGTCGCCGGGCCCCAGCGGCGCATCGAGGAAGTGGGGTGCCGCGTAGCCGCGGATGTTCGCCCCGGACGTGATGGCGGCGGCAACTCCCTCGAGATCGCAGGTCAGCTGCAGGATTCGCGATTCATCGGAGAGGCTCCCGTCGGGCGCTGGCATCGGTGCATCGAGGCACGGCAGGCCCCTGACTTCGAGGGGCGGGTGGTCGGGTTTTGCGGAGAGTTCATCGAGCAGATGGCAAACGGTCTCGGGCCAGACATCCGGTTCGAAGGGCAGGGCCTCGAACTCTGCCTCGCGCCCAAGGCGGTCGTCGCCGCTGGCGACGACGCGCACGCTCTGCGCCAGGCTGACCTCGACGAAATCGATCTGTGTCCGGCAGCGCGTTTCATCGCCTTCCTGCTCGTGGAGTTCCGGCACCCGCTGTTGCTCGTCCGCCTGAAACGCCTGCGGGTAGCCAAGCCCGAGGGCCGGGTACAGGAAGATCTCTTCCTGGAAGACCTGCCACTCCTCGCACGCCTTGGCATCGCAAGGTTCGTCCCCGCCGGGTTCGCAAGCGGCTCCAACGATGCTGGCCCCGAGTTGGAGATCGCTCTGCTCGGCCCTCAAGGCCTCGCCCGCCATGGCCTGGGCGAGGTTCACGACGTGGATGGCCTTCAGGAAGGCGAGCCGGTCGCGCAGTTCCGGAGCGCGCCGTCCGTGCAGGAGGCCTTCGGCAAGGAAGACCGATGGGGTTTCGAAAGGCAGCCAGACGTCGACCCGGTCGGCCAGGCGGCGAGCGACGCAGGATGCGAAATCCGAGAAGCGTCCGGCGGTGTCGCGGGTCGCCCAACCGCCGTTCTCTTGGAGCGGCCGGGGAAGGTCTCCTTCGTGAAGAACGGCGGCCGGCTGGATCCCTGCCGCGAGCAGTGCATCGACCAACGCCGCGTAGTGGTCGAGCCCGGCCGCAAGAGCGGCACCTTTGCCTTCGGCCTGGATCCGGGACCAGTCGATTCCAAATCGGTAGCGGGTCAGGCCGAGCCGAGCCAGGAGCGCGACGTCCTCCTCGAACCGCCGGTAGCCATGGCTCCCGTTTCCTCGGGTGTGTCTCCCGGAACGATCGCCGATCGATTCGCCGCGCCCGCCTTCGCGCGGGGCACCCTCGGTGCGAATGGTGGTCGTGGCTCCCCAGTGGAAGCCCTCCGGGAAGCGGAGACGAGACATGGCCCGGGAGTCTAGGGGGTTCCCCGGGATGCCGATGGTACCCTCGAGGCTTCATGAGCGAACAAGCCTTCCACCCCGCACCCGCAGCGCCCCGTGAGTGGTTGCTCGCCGCTGCTTTGTTGGCGGTCTTCGCGCCGGCCCTCGCCGGGATGGCGGACCAGTGGCTCACCTACGACTACCTCTCCCACGGTTTCCTGGTGCCGGTGATCTCTCTCTGGTCGTATCTGCGCGAGAAGCCGCTCCGCGAACAGGTACCCGTGGCCACCGATCCCTGGGGCGCGGCACTCGTGGGGGTCGCATTGCTCGCCTATCTGGCCGGCCTCGCGGCCAGCGTGATTTCGCTTCAAGGCCTGGCGTTGGTGCTCGCGGTTGCAGGGGCCGTCTGGCTGCTCCGCGGAACGGCTTGGCTGCGCAGCGTGGCCTTTCCGGTCGGCTACCTGATCTTCATGGTGCCACCGCCCGCGGCCTGGATCACGCCGCTCATCGTGCAGCTTCAGCTCTTCGTCTCGGTCGTCGCGATTGCCATCGCCCAGGCCGTGGGGCTCGAAGTCGTTCGCGATGGCAACGTCTTGTTGCTGGCGAACGGCGAATCGCTGTTTGTGGCCGAGGCCTGCAGCGGGGTGACCTCGGTCATCACACTCACGCCGCTTGCCGTCGTGTTGGGCTACTACAGCCTGCGAGGTCTGCGCCTTCAGTTGGCGCTCGTGGTCGCGGTGATCCCGCTGGCCATGCTTGGCAACCTGACCCGGGTCGTGGCGACCGTGGCCCTGGCCGATGCCTACGGTATTGAGTTTGCCACCGAGGGGCCGCTGCACGATTTCCTGGGGCTCAGCACGTATCTGGTCGCTTGCTTCGGAATGCTCGGCGTGGGGGCCCTGCTCAGGCGTTGGGAAGAACGCTGAGCGAGATCTCGGATCGGGTGCGGGCCTTGGGCCTCGCATTGGGTTTCGACGCGGTCGGTTTCGCGCGGGCCGAGCCGATCGGCCGGGGCGATGCCGTTCGGGATTGGCACGAAAGGGGCCGAAGCGGAGAGATGGCCTACCTGGCCGCGCGTCTCGAAGAGCGCCTGGATCCCCGGCGCGTGCTGCCCGGGGCGCGCACCGTCATCGCCGTGAGCCTGATCTACGGTCCGGAACCCCTGGCGGACCTCGACCCCAGGATCTCGCGCTATGCGATGGGCGAGGATTATCACGACGTGCTCGGCGATCGCTTGCGCGCGTTCGAAGCTGGCCTGGTGGCGCTGGTGCCCGAGCCCGTGGAGACGCGGGCGTATGTGGATACCGGTCCCGTGCTCGAGCGGGAGTGGGCCGCTCGAGCGGGGCTCGGTTGGCAGGCCAAGAACACCTGCCTGATCGATCCCGCGCACGGGTCGTACGCGTTCCTCGGCGTACTGCTGACGGATCTCGAGTTGCCCCCGGACGAGGTCGAGCCCGACCACTGCGGGAGCTGTCGGGCGTGCCTGGATGCGTGCCCGACCGATGCGTTCCCCGAGCCCTATGTGCTGGATGCGACGCGTTGCCTTTCGTACACGACGATCGAGTTGCGGGGTGCGATTCCAGAAGAGCACCGCGAGGGCCAGGGAACCCGGGTCTACGGCTGTGATGTCTGTCAGGCCGTATGCCCGTGGAACCGTCGCACGGGTCGACCAGCGCTAGACGATCCGCTCGGGCTGCGCGCCCGGCTGGCGCCCCGAACGGCCTGGCGTCAGCCGACGCTCGCCTGGCTGCTCGATCTGGACGAGGAGAGCTGGCGGGAAGTCACCCGACGCTCGGCCTTGCGCCGTGCTCGCTTTCGAGGCCTTCTCCGCAACAGCCTCGTCGCTGCGGGCAACAGCGAGGATCCATCGCTGATCCCGGCCGTGCGCCGCCATGCGGAGGGCCCGGATCCCCTTCTGGCCGAACACGCCCGCTGGGCTTTGGCTCGCCTCGAGGCGAAGGCGGGAACGTCCTCGCTCTAGTCTCGGCGAGCCACCAACTGGGCGACCGCGAACATCTCCTCGCCTTTCAGATCACCTTCCCAGTGGTGCTCGACCGTGAGCCGGGGGAAGAGGGCCGGCAACTCGCCGGGCTCAAGCAAAAAGTGAGGGTTGCTGGGGCCTTGGGGACGAACACTCTGGTAGGTCGTGAAGGTTTCGTAGATCAGCAGGCCGCCGGGCTGGAGCGCCTTCTCGATGGCTGACGCGAGCGGGCGGTGGAGGTATCGGAAGACCAGCACGCAGCCGAAGCGCGCCTCGGCTACGGGCAGGCACGGTGCGGCTTCGAGATCGGCGCGTATGAGTTCGATGGGCAGGTGCTCGGATGCTCGGGCGCCCGCCAGCGCCCGAAGCGCCTCGCTGCTGCGATCCACGCCGATGACAGGCAGGCCCCAGAGTGAGACCGCCAGGGCCTGACGCCCGCGCCCGCAGGCCAGGTCGAGGCATGGGCCGAGGCTTTCCGTCTCTCGAATCGCCGCTTCATGATCGAGCAGGAGGCCGGAAGGCGCGCTCACATGCTGGCTGCGACCCGAACCAGCCGGGCAGGGAAGTCGCTCATCAGTCCGTCGACGCCAAGGGCCAGCAGGCGCCTCATCTCGGCCTCGTCGTTGATGGTCCAGACGTGCACGTGCACGCCCTCGCCCTGGGCGAAGCGCAGCAGCTCGGGCGTGACGAGCGCGTGGTCGCCGAACCGCGCAGGAATCTGGAGCGCCATCGGGCCGGGGGGCCGGGGGCCCTCGCCCAGGGCGGCGCGTACGAAGCCCAGGACATCGCCCGCCGAAGCGCCCAGGGCCGGCTCGATGCCACGCTTTTCCACGGCAGCACGCAGCGCCCCCATCGTGTCGTCTTCCGCCGCAGCGAGCAGGGTGAGTTCGCAACGCGGAGCGACCAGGTCGAGTGTCGCGGCGATCAGCTCGTCGCCCCGCCCCTTGAGTTCCACGTTGATGCGGAGATCCGGGAAGGCTTCGAAGGCCTCTCGCAACGTGGGAACCCGGATGCCCTCCCCGCGGAACGGGAAACTCTGGCCGCCATCCGCGGTAAAGCGGTAGCCCGCATCGAGCTCGCGCAACTCGGCCAGGCTGAGCTCCGCGATGGGCCCCTCGCCGTTCGTCGTGCGCTCGAGCAGGGCGTCGTGGAAGATGACGACCTCGCCGTCCCGGGTGAGGTGGACATCCGTCTCGAGCGCGGCCACGCCTTGATGGACGGCGCGCTCGAAGGCGGGCAGCGTGTTCTCGGGTCGCTCGCCGCTCGCGCCGCGATGGCCGAACAAGAGCGGCCGGGGCAACGCGAAATAGGCATGCGACGCGGGACGCGTGTGAGGCATCGCACGTACGTTAACCTACGCCGCCCGATGGCCGTCCTTACCCGCGATGTGATCCTGGCCGAGATCGATGCCGGCCGGATCCGCATCGAGCCCTTCGAACGCAGCCAGGTTGGCCCGGCCTCGATCGATCTGACCCTCGGCGACCAGATCCGCGTGATCGAGCCCGGCACCGCCCCGATCCCGCTGAAGGCGGACGTGGACTATCGGGACCACACACGGCTCGAAGCCCTCGACCGTCCCTTCGTGCTGGCCGCGGGCGTCACGATCCATGGCATCACCCGGGAGCGCATCACCCTGGCACCCAACCTGTGCGGATTTCTCGAGGGCCGAAGCAGGTTTGCACGCCTGGGTCTCATGATTCACGTGACCTCTGCATTCGTGCAGCCCGGGGTCTCGAATCGCCAGGTGCTCGAGATCAGCAATGTCTCGGGCCACCCCCTCGAGCTGCATGCGGGCGTCCGGATCTGCCAGATCGTGCTGCTGCGGGCCGAGGGCGAGGCCGTCTACTCGGGGCGCTTCTCCGATCAAGACGAGCTCTGACCGGTGCGCGCGGTGGCGCAGCGCGTACTCAGGGCCCGGGTGGATGTGGAAGGCGAGACCGTTGGCGAGATGCAGGAAGGCCTGCTCGCGCTGGTCGGCGTGGCGCGCGAGGATGGCCCGACAGATGCTCGACAGCTGGCGGCGAAGCTCGTGCACCTTCGGATCTTCGAGGACGCAAAGGGGCGCATGAACCTCTCGCTGCTCGAGACAGGCGGGTGTCTCGGGGTGGTTTCCCAGTTCACGTTGCTGGGGGACGTGCGAAAGGGACGGCGCCCGGCCTTCGCCGAAGCGGCGCCGCCGGAGCAGGCCGAACCGCTGGTCGAGGCGGTCATCGCGGAGGCGCGAAGCCTCGGAGCGCCGGTCATCACGGGGCGGTTCCAAGCGCGCATGGAAGTCGAGCTTCTGAACGAAGGCCCGGTCACGATCCTGCTCGACACCCAGAGACGCTTCTGAAGGCGATCCCGCCGGGTACCCAGAACGCTCTTCAAGACCTTTTGAATGGGGGCTTGCACTCCCGCGTCTCACTTTCGATGCTCCCCCCGAAATGGGGACGCTGCCGCTCGGTGCAAAGCACAGGGCGAGCCAGCCGAGAGAGGAGATAACGTGGAACGAACGAATCGAACGGGTCGCCCTGTATGGCGGGCGGCTCTGCTGACTCTGTGTTTGATGACGGCGCCGATGGCGGCCCAGGCGTCGAGCCCGGCCGCCGAGTTCGGCCGGGGGGTCACGACCGTGCTGGTCAATGTGGCTTACATCCCGGCCAAGCTGCTCTATGCCACGGGAGGCGGACTGGTCACCCTGGTCGCCTATGCCTTCTCGGGCGGCGACGCGGAGGTGGCCCGGCCCATTGCGACGTCCTCGCTTCGGGGCGACTACGTCCTTTCGGAGGCGCAGCTGTTCGGCGAGGAGGAGATCGCCTTCGTGGGCAGGCAGCCCGAGCACCAGCAGGCCCGCGAGCAGGGCTGGGACGTGGCTGCGCCCGCCGAGCCCGAAGGGTTCTGACGTTTCGGCCTCGGGGACTTCCCGAGGCCACCGAACCCGAAGGCTCCCGACGGGCGTACCAGTGAAGGCCTGAAGGGCTTTCTCCGCCAGGTGGCCTGGGCCGCCGATGGGTGGAGGGCCCTGGGTCTCGGGCGCGTGGACCCGATGGCTCGGGCTCGTCATCCTGGAGACTTCATGGCCGACGGACTCACCCTGGCTTCGTTTGGAGCGGCATTTGGTGCGGGCATCATCTCGGTGCTCTCGCCTTGTGTGATGCCGTTGATGCCTGCCTACCTCTCGCTGATCTCCGGCATCTCGGTCGAGGAGATGCAGGGGGAGGCGCCCGACGCGGGCCTTCGGCGCCGGGTGCTGCTCGGTTGCGCAGGCTTCGTGGCCGGCTTCTCGACCGTGTTCATCCTGCTCGGTGCATCGGCCACTGCGATCGGCCACGTGCTGAACACCTGGCGATTGGAGGTTGGCGGGGTCGAAATCACGGCCGTCCAGGTGGCCGGTGTGGTGATCATCCTGATGGGCGTGCATCTGATGGGCCTGCTGCCGATCCAGGCGCTCTACCGCGACACCCGCTTCAACAACAGCTTCAAGCCCAAGAGCTGGATCGGCACGTACCTGGTGGGTGCGGCCTTCGCCTTCGGCTGGTCGCCCTGCATCGGGCCGATCCTCGGTGGCATCCTCACCATCGCGGGCGCACGGGATACCGTCTGGCAGGGGATGGCCTTGTTGGCCGTCTACTCGCTGGGTCTGGGCGTGCCGTTCTTCCTGGCCGGCTGGAGTATCGAGTTCTTCTTCAAGGCGCTCCAGCGCATGAAGGCCCACTTCCGACGAATCGAGATCGCGTCCGGTGCGCTCCTGGTGGCGTTGGGCTTGCTCGTCGTCACACGCCGGCTCACCTTGCTCAACGAGTACTTCAGCTTCTTGAACAGCTTCGTGGAGACGATCGAAGGATGGCTGCTATGAGCATTCTGGGACGTGGCCTGGCCGCGTTGGTTCTTGTGTCGATGATCCTCAGCTGTGGCCCGCTGGGCGCCCCGGAAGCGGGGGATGGTGACGAGCGGGCGCCGGGCTTCGACCTTGCGACGCTGGATGGCCGCCAGGTATCGCTGGATTCGCTGGCCGGCAGGCCCGCGGTGATCGATTTCTGGGCGACCTGGTGCGCACCGTGCATTCGCCAGATCCCGGTATTGAACGCCCTCCAGGCTGAATATGGCGGCGGGGTCAGCGTGGTGGGCATTGCCGTGGACACGAGTGGCGCAGAGGTCGTTGCGCCCTTCGCAGAAGAGCACGAGATGGCTTACACGGTGCTGCTCGGTGACGAGCGGCTGGCCCAGGCATACGGCGCTCTCGGTTTCCCCACGCTCTTCGTGCTGGATGGTGAGGGGCGCATCGTCGAGGCCCACGTGGGAATCGTGACGATGGAAGAGCTCCAAGACGCGCTCGCACGAGCGGGAGCCTGAGCCCCGCGGGGACCCTCGCGCCTCAAGTCGCTTCCAGTAGGGGTCGAAGCAGAGGCCGTGACGAGCGGCACCAGCCAGGTTCATGAGGACACCGGATTTTCGGTCCGGCAGGTCTTCGAGCGACGCCTCATCCGCGACGATCTTCTTTTCGACGAGGGCGACGTCGGAGATGTGGTGTACGTGGTGCAGGCCGGTCAACTTGAGCTCACTCGAGAGGGGCCCGACGGGCCGCGACTGATCTCGCGAAAAGGTCCCGGCGACCTGATCGGTGAGATGGACGTGCTCCTGGGGAGCCTTCGGACGACCTCCGCGCGTGCGCTCAGCGATTCCTGTGTGCTGCAGCTCGACGGCGCGACCTTCGAGGCCATGTGCATCGAGCAGCCCGAGATCGCGATTCGCGTGATCCAGCGCCTGGCGGCACGGGCCAAGAACCTGGAGAGACGCCTGGCGGCCCTGGGCGGTGACGACCTGCTCCGGCCCATCGTTCGCGTGCTGCTGCGCCACGCCGGGCCCGAGACCGGCAAGAACGGTCTGCGGAAGGTGTCGCTGGCCCTTCGCGATCTCGCCCGTGAGGCTGGGCTCTCCATGCTCGAGACCCATCGTGCCCTGACCCAACTGGTCGATCGAAAGCTCGTCAAGCTCGCCGAGGACACTCTCCTCGTCCCGGACCACGAGACCCTCGCAGCCGCCCTGGAGCTGGCGGACGAGACTTCCGGGGACTGATCGCACAGCGCCTTCCAGCCCATTTCGGGCCCCGATCCTGCCCGGCCTTCACGAGAGACTCATCACGCGCATTGCCCCTCGGCGTGCCACTTCGTTAACGTGGGCGTCGACTGGTTTGGGTGAGGGGGAACGTGCGGGTCTTCGAGCACAGGGGCGTGCAGAAGGATCAGGGCCGAGGGCTCGGGCCGAGGCTCGCCCGGAGCTTTGGAAGCCTTTTGTTCGGGGCCTTCCTCGTCCTGGGCCTGATGGCGCCGGGCGCCATCGCGCAGGATCTCTTGGGGACGGAAGAAGACGAAGGCACCGGCGACCCCTTCGACATCACCGCCGATACGGTTGAGTTCGACACGTCGCGCCAGGTGTACATCGCCCGCGGCAACGTGCGCCTCGAGCAGCCCAAACGAGTGCTCACCGCGGATTGGATGGTCTTCAGCGACAAGACGCGGGAAGGCGTGGCCAGCGGCAACGTGATCGTGACCGAGGGCGGGGACCGCTTGCTCGCGGACGTCCTTCACTTCGAAGTGGACGATCTCCAAGGCATCGTCTTCAAGGGCAAGCTCGAGACCGGCGGCAACAATTTCATCGCCACTGGCGAAACCATCAAGCGCACCGGGGATCAGCAATACGTCTTCGAAGATGCGGTGTTCACTACCTGCAAGTGCCCTGATGGCGGTGTCGAACCCTGGGCGATCAAGGCCAAGGAAGCGGACCTGGAGTTCGGGGGCTATGCGGTCACCAAGAGCACGACATTCGACGTGCTCGGTGTGCCGATCCTATGGACGCCGCGCATGTGGTTCCCGCTCAAGACCGAACGCCAGACGGGCTTTCTCTTTCCGATCTTCGATATCGCTTCACGAAATGGCTTGGGCATCGGGCTTCCGTTCTTCTGGGCGGCACGGGACAACATCAACGTTCTGCTGACCCCTCGCTACCTGGCGGACAACGGGTTCAAACCCGAGGTCGAGGTGGATTACGTCTTCGGGCGAGAATCCTATGGCGAGGTGTTTGGTTCGTTCGTCCAGGACGAGAACATCGATGAGAACAACATCTCGACGCCCTTCAGCAGCGATCGCTGGGCGGTCGAGTGGATTCACGACCAGCATCTGCCCGGGCCCTTGGAGGGTTGGCGCTGGAAGGTGGACGGCCGGCTTCTCTCGGACAACAGCTACGCATTCGATTTCCGGGACTTCTCGAGGGTTCGAGACGATCGCTACGTCGAGTCCCTGACCTTCATCGAGGGGCGCTTCGGTGAGCTCGGTCGCTACGGCCTGACGGCTGCGATGCACTACGCCGAGGATCAACAGAACCCGGACGATCAGGATCGGGACGATTTCCTGCTGCAGCGCTTCCCGGACATCCGGTTGGCCGGCATCCCCCAGCCAGTGCCCCTGCTCGGGAACGCCGTCTTCTCTTTCGATACCCGGTACACCCACTTCTGGGCAAAGAAGGATGTCCTGGACGTTCAGCCTTTTGCCACGATCGTGGATGGCCTGTTTGCGGATACCGGCATCGACGCGATTCCCGATGGCGACGAGCGCGATGAGGCGGGCCGCAAGGTGCTGCCGGACGGGACGATCGTGAACCCCGACGGCACGGTGACGACGTCTGCAGAAATTCTCGCGCTGAACCCGGATGCGATCGTCCCCACCGGTGACGGAAGTGGCGACAACTTCCCGGGCCCCGAGGGCGACGGACTCTTCCAGGAAGGTGAGCCGGTCGCCGACCGGGGCCACCGCGTCGTGCTGAATCCCCGCGTGGCGTTCCCCTTCCGCATTGCGGATGCCTTCGAGGTGATGCCGGAGCTGGGGTGGCACGGCACGTTCTACAGCACGGACGCCAAGAGCAGCGACGTCCGCAACCTCTTCACGGCGCTCCTCGATGTGCGAACCCGGCTGCGCCGGGAGATCCGCCTGCCCAATTGGATCGCGGAAGGCCAGCCGGCCGTTCATCTGATGGAGCCGCGCTTCGTCTACACGATGGTGGAGGGGACCAGCCAGAAGGGAAACCCGGCGTTCATTCCCCGCCCCCGGGTGCAGAACGAACGGCTGCGTCTGCTGGAACCGACCACCCGGACGCGGGATCCCTCCGATCGCATCGACGACGTCCAGGCCATCACGCTGGCACTGGGCAACCGTTTCTATCTTCCCGGAGTGCTTCAAGGCGAAGGAGCGGTCGGACCGCCTCGCCTGTTTGCGGATTTCACCCTGGGTGTGCATCACGATTTCGCAAACGATGATCTCTCGAGCCTCTACCTGGATGGTGTCGCCTACCCCTGGGAGGGCGTGCGCACACGCTTCAACATGGGCTTCGATCTGGACGATCCGGACTTCCGTGAGATGTTGTTCTCGATCGGATACGGCTCGCTCACGGGCAATGACTTCGGCTTCTCCTACCGCCTCGTGAAGGACGTGCCTCGCTTCTTCGAGAACTTCCGCTTCGATGAGGAACGCTTCGAAGAATTCGAAGAGGGCTTCCTCGAGATCAACCAATTCGATTTCCGGACGCGTCTCGCCGTCACGCGCAACTGGGCCGTCACCTATCGCTTCCGATATTCGTTCGAGGGGAGCCTCGCGCTCTCGAACCAGGTGGGCGTGGAATACCTCTCCAAGTGCGAGTGCTGGGCGTTCCGGGTCGAGTTGGAGGATGATCGGAGTTCCGGCCTCGAGTTCAATCTCCGCTACCGGCTCATCGGGCTCGGGGACGACACCGTCCGACCGTTCTCGGGGCGCAAGCGAGGCGAGCGGGATCCGCTGCTCGATGATGAGGACGAGAACCTGTAGGCTGGCACTCCCCCGGGGGCTCTGCTAGGAACGGGTCTCCCTCCTAACTCGCTGGAAGCATCGTGCTCCGCCCTCAGCCCGAAGAGTTCGTGAGGCTTGCCGCCCAGGGCAACCTCATCCCCGTGGTCCGGGAGATCCTCGCGGATCTGGACACTCCGCTGTCCCTGTTTCGTCGGCTGGACGATGGCCGGACGTCCTTTCTTTTCGAATCCGTCGAAGGCGGCGAAAAATGGGCACGGTTCAGCTTCATCGGAACCGGGGCGCGCGCGATCTTCCGCGCTCGGGGAGCGGACGTCGAGTGGGAAGAAGACGGTGAGGTGCGTCGGGAGCGGGCTCCCGGGGATCCTCTCGAACTGCTCCGAGACCGGATCGCAGCCTACCGCCCGGTCGAGCTGCCCGGTGCGCCGCTTCCGCGTTTCTCCGGCGGCGCCGTGGGCATGGTCGGCTGGGATTGGGTGCGCTTCGTGGAGCGCATTCCGGACGAGAACCCGGACGAGCTCGGGCTGCCGGACCTATGGTTCCACTTTCCCGAGACGGTGGTCGCGTACGATCAGGTGCGTCATACCGCGCTGATCATCCGGCACGTCCATCTACGTGATGGGGACGACCCGGCGCAGCGCTACGCCGAGGAGGTTCGTGCGCTCGACGGCATCGTCGACAAGTTGCGGGCACCGCTCCCGGCGGAGCCGCGTCGCGAGGCGGTGCGCGCGCCGATGGCGGTGCGCACGAGCATGAGCCAGGAGCAGTACCAGGATGCCGTGAAGCGGGCCAAGGACTACGTCGTCGCCGGCGACGTCTTCCAGGTCGTGCTGGGCTTTCGCCATTCCGTGCCGCTCCAGGTCGATCCCTTCCTGCTCTACCGGATGCTCCGTCACATCAACCCGAGTCCGTACTTGTTCTACATGCAGATGGAGGGTCCGATCCTGATCGGTTCCTCACCGGAGATCCTGGTGCGCCTCGAGGGGGACGGGATCGACGTGCGACCGATCGCCGGGACGCGCCGCCGTGGTCGCGATCCGGAAGACGATCTGGCCATGGAGGCGGAGCTGCGCAGCGATCCGAAGGAAATCGCGGAGCACGTGATGTTGGTGGATCTCGGGCGCAATGATGTCGGGCGTGTGGCCGAGGTGGGCAGCGTCCGCGTGACCGAGTACGCGAATATCGAGCGCTACTCCCATGTCATGCACATCGTTTCGAACGTCCAGGGCCGGCTGACGAAAGAGCGCGATTGGCTCGACCTGCTGCGGGCCACTTTTCCGGCCGGCACCCTTTCCGGCGCGCCGAAAGTGCGGGCCATGGAGATCATCGACGAGCTGGAGTCTGTCCGGCGTGGGCCCTTCGGTGGCTGCGCTGGCTACATCGACTATTCGGGGAACATGGATCTGGCGATCACGATTCGGACCATGCTGGTTCACGAGGGGGAGGTCCATCTCCAGGCGGGTGCGGGCGTGGTGGCGGATTCCGTCCCGGAACTCGAGTTCCTCGAATGCAACAACAAGGCGCGCGCCATGGTCCAGGCCATCGACATGGCGCGGGAGGGAACCGACTAGTGTCGTGTCGAGCGCGTAAGGCGAACAGCTGATGCCGCGCCTGTTGATGATCGATAACTACGATTCCTTCGCGTACAACCTCTTCCAGTACCTGGGCGAGCTCGGCGCGGAGACGGAGGTCGTGCGCAATGATGACGAGAGCGTTCAGAGCCTCGTCGCGCGAAGGCCCGATGGGCTGGTCATCTCCCCGGGGCCCGGCCGGCCGGAAGACGCGGGTGTGTCGGTTGGGGCCGTCCGGGCGTTCGGCGAGGCGGGCATTCCCGTGCTCGGCGTGTGTCTCGGCCACCAGGCGATCGGTCAGTGTTTCGGAGGACGGATCGTTGGCGCCCGCAAGATCATGCACGGCAAGACGTCGGAGATAAGCCACGAAGAAGAGGGCGTGTTCGCCGGGTTGCCGATCCCCTTCGAGGCGACCCGCTACCACAGCCTGGTGATCGATGGCGACCATTGTCCAGACGTCCTGGCCGTGACGGCGCGAACCGCGGACGGCGAGATCATGGGGGTTCGCCACCGGGAACTCGAGATCGAAGGGGTGCAGTTCCATCCCGAGTCGATCCTGACCGGTGAGGGGAAGCGGCTGCTCGGCAATTTCATCGCTCGTTGTGGACGCGCGGCGGCCGCCCGATGAGCCTCGTCGGCGCCATCGAGTGCGCACTCGACGGCCATGAGGTGCCCTCGGAGCTGCTGGAGGCGGCCTTTGGCACGATCATGGATGGCGACGCCAGCGAAGTGCAGATCACCGCGCTGCTGATCGCCCTGCGCGCCAAGGGCGAGACGACGGGGGAGATTGCGACCCTGGCCCGGGTGTTGCGCAGCCGTGCGGAGACCGCGGCACTCGTCGATCCGCGTACGGTGGATACCTGCGGCACGGGTGGAGACGGGGCGGATACGTTCAACGTCTCCACGGTGGCTGCATTTGTAGTGGCGGGCGCGGGCGTTCCGGTGGCAAAGCATGGCAACCGCGCTGCCTCGAGCCGCACCGGTAGCTTCGATGTGCTCGAAGCGCTGGGGGTGGAAGCGGATCTCCCGATCGAGGCCGCGGCGGAAGTTCTCGCCGAGGTGGGCATCGGGCCGTTCTTTGCACGCCGGGCCCATCCGGCGATGCGATTCGTGGCTCCCGTACGTCAGCAGCTCGGCCTTCGTACGGTCATGAACTGCATGGGGCCGCTGCTCAACCCGGTCGGAGCGCGACGGCAGCTCGTCGGTGTCTTTGCGCGGGTGTGGGTCGAGCGCCTGGCGAATGTTCTCCAGGAACTCGGTTCCGAGAGGGCGCTGGTGGTTCACGGCAGCGACGGGCTCGATGAAATCACCGTGACCGGGCCGAGCCACGCCGCGTGGCTGGAATCAGGCACGGTGCGGTTGATGGAGCTCGACCCGGCGGAGATCGGGATCGAACGGGCGCCGGCCGAGAGCCTTCGAGGCGGCGATGCCGGGGAGAACGCGACCCTCGCCCGGAAGATTCTGGATGGAGAGCCGGGGCCGCGCCGCGACATCGTCGTGGCGAATGCAGGAGCGGCTCTTTGGGTCGCCGGCGCGGCGGAAGATTGGGTGGCTGGAGCCGAACTCGCCCGCAAGAGTCTGGATGGGGGAGCGGCTCGGGAGAAGCTCGAGGCTCTGATTCGCGCCACGAAAGGCCGGGGCACGGCATGAACATCCTCGATGAAATCCTGGCTCACAAACGCAAGGAGCTCGTCGCGGCCCGGGAGCGAACGTCGGACGAAGAAATGGCGCGAGCTGCGAGCGCAGCATCCATACCGGCCCGGGGGTTTCGCGCTGCCCTGATGGAGGGGCCGAAGCCGCGGATCATCGCGGAGATCAAACGACGCTCGCCTAGCAAGGGAGAGATTCGCGCGGACTTCGACCCCGTGGAGATCGCGCGGGCCTACACCGCTGCGGGCGCGGCGGCGCTCTCGGTGCTCACGGACGAGCACTATTTTGGCGGAAGCCTCGACATCTTCCGTGCCGTGCGGGAGGTCACGTCTCTGCCGCTACTGCGCAAGGATTTCGTGATCGATGCGTACCAGATCGACGAAGCCCGGGCGGCCGGCGCCGATGCGGTGCTGCTGATCGTGAGTGCGCTCGATCGCTCGGCCCTGGAGGGGCTGAGAGTGCATGCAAGGGAACTCGGAATGGATGTGCTGGTCGAAGTTCATGACGAGGCAGAGCTGGACGTGGCCGCCTCGATCGGAGCCGACTTGATCGGAGTGAACAACCGGAACTTGCGCCGCTTCGTGACGGATCTCGCCACCACGGAGCGGCTTGCACCGAAAGTTCCGAGGGATGCTGTGTTGGTCTCCGAGAGCGGTATCTTCGGATCGGAGGACGTGAAGCGGCTCGCTGCTGCAGGGGCCCAGGCCCTGTTGGTCGGAGAGTCGCTGATGCGAGAAACTGACGTTGGGGCCGCCCTCAAGCGTCTTCGAGGAGCCCAGTGAGCGTACGCATCAAGATCTGTGGAATCGTGCAGCCCGATGACGCGGCAGCGGCAGTGGATGCCGGTGCCGACCTGATCGGCTTGAACTTCGTGGCGGACTCGCCTCGTTGCCTCAGCCTGGATGACGCCGAAGCGATTGCCCGCAGGGTCGAAGGGCAGGTCGAGCGGGTAGCGATCTTTCGGGATGCACCCTGGGCGGAGATCGAGCGGGTCACCCGCCGGGTCGATCTGGAGCGCATCCAGTTCCATGGAGACGAATCCGAGGAAGACATCGAGTTGGTGGACTACCCGGTCATCAAGGCGGTGCGCGGTGCCGACCGCGAAGCGGCGGATCGCTACCCGGGCGCCTTGCTGCTGCTCGATCACCCGAGCAAGGGTGGCGGAATGGGCGAGGCCTGGAACTGGACGGAGGCCGCCGAGCTGATCGCCGAAGGCGCCGATCTGATTCTCGCAGGCGGACTCAACCCGGATAACGTTGCTGCCGCGCTTGAAGGCCTGGGCGACTTGCTGCCCTGGGGTGTCGATGTTGCAACGGGTGTCGAACGAGAGGGAGGCGTGCGCAAGGATGCCGCACGCATGGCCGCCTTCGTTGCGGCCGTTCGCCAGGTGGACATTGTGGAGCACGTCGAGGAAATCGACTAGCGAGCTACGCCCTCCCTTTGGAAGGCCGCTTCGCTTCTCGTGGTGGATCGCGGGGCGGGGGGCGGCCAGCGCTCCATGGCTCGCCAGGGCCTCGAACGCGCTTGCACCTGGTTTGCCTGGCTCGCAGTGCGAGGGCGCGTACTCTCGGGCCTGGCTCCGCTTCTACTTCCGCGCTGACCGCCCCCCGCCCCGCGATTGGCCGCGTAGGCAATTCGGGTGCATTGCCTGGACTGGGCGCAGCTCTGGCGACAGGAGTTGACGCTCGAAAGGGAAGCGGCTGAATGGGAGTCGACTGACGGTCTCAGGTGGTCAGCAAGTGGTAGAGGGCGTTTGTCTGGGCTTCCGTTTCGGTGGGGGGGCCGCTGTTGTCGATGACGTGGTCGGCCAGGGCGCGCTTTTCCTCGATGGGGAGTTGGGCACGGACCCGTTGGAGGGCATGCTCGGGCGTTGCGCCGTCGCGTTCGATCTGGCGTGAGATCTGTTGCTCCTCTTTGGCATAGACGAGGATCACGCCGTCGAGGCCATAGGCTGCGGCCCCGCGGCCTTCGAAGAGCAGAGGGATGTCGACGATGACGAGAGGTGCGTTGCTGCGTCGCTTCGCGTCGATCTGTTTCAGGAGTTCCGCCACGATCGGCGGACCGGTGATGAGGCCGAGGCGCGTACGGGCTTCGGGATCGGCGAATACTTTCTTGCCCAGCCGTTTGCGGTCGAGGCTGCCGTCCGCGAGAAGCATGTCGTCGCCGAAGGCCTTTGCGATCTCGGCCAGCATCGGCATGCCAGGCGCCTGCAACTGGCGCACGATGGCGTCCGCATCGACCAGTTCGGCTCCGCGCTCGGTGAGCAGACGAGCGACGGTGCTCTTCCCCGTGCCGATGCCCCCGGTCAAGCCCACCACCCGTGCCATCGCCGCAGCATGACACGGGATGGGCCGGCCGTCAGATCTCTCAGCCTCTTCCGGCCGTGGGATCTCTGGGGCTGGAAGCCGGGTCCTCGTAGACCATCACGCAGTTCTTGCCCTCGGCCTTGGCCTGATAGAGCGCCTCATCGGCGCCTTGGAAGAAATCCTTCCGATTGCCGGAGAACGTGTTGACGCCAATCGAGATCGTCATCTTCGTCAAGCGCATCGTATCGTCGAGGATGAAAGATGCTGACGCGACGCCATGCCGGACCTTCTCGGCCAACAAGGTGGCTCCGGGCTTGTCCGTGTTGGGCGCGAGCACGACGAATTCCTCGCCGCCGTAGCGCGCGATCAGATCCGCCTCCCGGACGTTGTCGTTCAGGATCTCGGCCAGGCGAACGAGCAGCTCATCGCCGGCGGCATGGCCCAGCTGATCGTTCAAGCGTTTGAAGTCGTCGATGTCGATCACCAGGATCGACAGCGGCTCACCGCTGCGGGCGGTGCGTTTGATCTCTCGTGTCAAGAAATCCTGGAAGAAGCGGTGGTTGTGCAGCTTCGTGAGGCCGTCGGTGATCGAGAGCTGCCCGAGTACCTCGTTCGCAGCCTGGAGCTCGTCGTTCTGTTGCTGCAAGCGTTCGTTCGCCTGGACGATGTCCGAGCGTTGGCGCTGGAGTTCCTCGGCCATCTCGTTGAAGGTGCGTGTCAGCAGCGCCAGCTCGTCCTCTGTCGGGATCGGGAGGATCTTCACATCGAGCTGGCCCTCGGAAATCCGGCGCGCACCCTCCGACAGGGCGTGGATCGGTCCGACCGCGGTGCGGGTGACCCGGCGTGCAAGAAACGCGAAGGCAAAGAGCAGGGCCGCGTTCGCGCCTGCCACCCGACGGAGAACCGAGAGCACCGGCTCGAAGGCTACCCCGAAGGGGATTTCGAGGATCAGCCGCCCACCGATCGGCGCGACCCCTCGGGTCACGCCGACGACCAGCTCGCCAGAGCGATTGCGGTAGGGGACGGGCTCGTCCACCCAGCCACCGGGGGGCGCGCCCAGGCTGTCGGGGAGCGGAAGGTCCGGCAGGAGCCGCAAGCGCCAGGGCCCCGCGCCGGGGAGGCCAAGGATTTCGGCGCGGAAAGGATCGGAGAGCCAACCCACGAAATCCTTCCCCCGGTGATTCACGACCACCCCTAGCTGGGGCACGGGAGTGCCGGTCTGCCAGAGCACGCGGGGGTGGGGCAGTCTCTCTCGATCGGGCTTCTCGGCGTCTTTGGCTTCGGCCTCCGATACGGGCTCTACGGCTCGAAACGAAGGCTCCAGTGCCGCCGATCCCTCTGGGTCTTTCAGGCGGGCTTCGAGATTCGCATGAGCGAGGCGGATGCCGTCATGCAGCAGTTGTTCTGCCTGGTCCAGGTGGATGGGTGCGGCCACGGCCATTTCCCGCTGCAGGAAACGGTAGGTCGTGTGGACTGCCACCCCGGAGACCACCACCGCGCTCAGCACCACTCCGCCAAGAACGATGAACAGGAGCCGGCCCGCCAGGCTACTGGTGGACCACCTCCCTGAAGGGAAGGACTGGGCTTCGGGTTCGCGCATGATTCCTCGCACCCGAAATCGGTCGAACGCCCTACGTCCTTGACCGGGAAGCCAGAAAAAGACTGGAAATTCAACCAGTTGGAGGATTTTCGGGCGTCGCTCGGGGAAAGCTGACCCGGTATTCCGGTAACTCCCCGAAAGCGCGAGGGATTTCGACATTTCGGTTTGACCGGCCTCGGGCCCTCGGATATATTGCGCCTGTCTTTTCGAGGGGTTACGCGCGTTCGCGCCCATCGCCGTGGCCGGCGGGTCGGTCCATGGTTCTACCCTTGATCCGGCTCGAATGCGGATCTGGGTTTGGATCAGGATCCGACCGGGGACGTGGTTTGGGAGCGAGCGCATCGAACGCGAGATTCGCATGAGCGATCCCGGCTCCCGCACGCCCGCGGCCGCACCTGCCGCAGGGGCTTCTGATTCGTCTTTCGAGACGGAGCTTGGAGAGCTGCGCCATGAAATCGACGCCGTGGATACGCGTATCCTCGAAGAGTTGAACCGCCGGGCCGAGTTCGTGCTGCGCGTGGGTCAGCTCAAACAGAATCGAAGCGCCGGGGTCTACAGCGCTGCCCGCGAGCGGGATCTGACGGACACGCTCGTAGCCGCCAATCCAGGGCCTTTCCCTGACGCCGGCGTGAGGCCGGTCTTTCGGGAGATCGTCTCGGCTACGCGCTCGCTCGAATCTCGGGTGCGCATCGCCTACCTGGGGCCGCCGGGCACGTTTTCCCATCTGGCGGCTCGGGACACGTTCGGGGCCCACGCGGAGTACGTCGCCGCCGCCAGCCTGGGTGAGGTCTTCGCCATCGTCGAGCGCGGCGAGGCGGAGCATGGGATCGTCCCGGTCGAGAACACGACCGAAGGCGTCGTCACGCCAACCCTCGATGCGCTTCTCGCCTCGGAGCTCGCGATCTCCGGGGAGAGCCTGCTGCGCATCTCCCACCACTTGATGTCTTCCTCCGGCCAGCTGGCGGATGTGCGGCGGGTGGCGAGCCATCCCCAGCCTCTCGCCCAATGCCGGATCTGGCTGGATCGCCATCTGCCCGGCCTGGAGCGGATCGAGATGCCCAGCACGTCGGCCGCGGCCGAGCTGGCGACGCGTGAGGCGGATGTCGCTGCGATCGGAAGCTCGTTGGTCGCCGAGCTATGCGGGCTCGAGATCTTGGCCGGTTCGATCGAGGACCAGAGAGACAACACGACGCGCTTTCTGGTCATTGGAGGCGATCCGCCCCCGCCGAGTGGGCACGATCTGACCTCGGTGGCGTACACCGTTCGCAAGGGCGAGTCCGGTGCGCTTCACAAGCTTCTCAAGCCGTTCTCGGATCACGGCGTCAATCTCGCCAGCATCCAGGCGCGCCCGCTGAAGGGCACGCCGTGGGAGTACGTCTTCTTCATCGATCTCGAAGGGCACCTGAAGCAGCCCGAAGTGCGCGCTGGCTTCGAAGCCGCGGCGGCCTTCTCCAATTCCCATCGGGTGCTCGGCTCTTTCCCGCGCGCGACCGAAGCACGCAATCCCTCCCGGCCTTCGGTAGGTGCGCCGATCAAAGTGGACAGGGCTGATTCGTGAGCCTGGCGGAACGCGTTAAGCCGCATATTGCGAGCCTCGAGCCGTATCAACCGGGCAAGCCGATCGAGGTGCTGGAGCGCGAGCTCGGAATTCCGAACGCGGCGAAGCTGGCTTCGAACGAGAACCCTTTGGGGCCCTCGCCGAAGGCGGTGAAGGCCATCCAACAGGCGGCGCAGGGCATGCATCGCTATCCGGATGGTGCGAGCTACCAGCTGCGGAATGCGCTGGCCGAGCGGCTCGAAGTCTCGCCTGCCCAGCTGGTCTTCGGTTCCGGTTCGTCCGAGGTGCTCGAGCTGTTGGCGAAGGCCTTCATCAGTCCGGGCGACGAGGTCGTGTTCGCGTGGCCGTCGTTCTCGATGTATCCGATCGTCACCCAGGGCATGGGCGGAACGCCGGTCCAGGTTCCGCTCGACGCGGATCTCGTGCACGATCTCCCGGCGATGACCGATGCTGTCACCGAGCGCACCCGGGTGGTGATCGTCTGCAATCCGAACAATCCCACCGGTACGAGTGTCGGCGCAGCCGCCTTCGATCGCTTCGTCGAGAGCCTGCCCGACGATGTGGTGCTCGTGGTGGATGAGGCTTACGTCGAGTACGCGCGCCGCGCTGATCTTCCGGATGCCCTGGGCTGGGTGGCGCGGCGCCCTGGCACGCTGGTGACGCGGACCTTCTCGAAGCTCTACGGCCTGGCAGGCGTACGGGTGGGGTACGGCATCGCGGATCCGGAGCTTGCCGGCTATCTGGAACGCGCGCGGCACCCGTTCAACTTGAATCTTCTGGCGGGAGCGGCGGCGCTTGCCGCCCTGGATGATATTGAGCACGTCGAGGCGACCCGCCGCGCGAATGCCGAAGGCGGCGAGCAGCTGACCCAGGGCCTCGAGGCTCTCGGGTTCAGGGTCTGGCCCACCGATGCGAATTTTCTGCTGGCGGAGTTGGGCGAGGACGCCTACGACAAGCTCCTTCACCAGGGCGTGATCGTTCGGCCCATGGGCGGTTTCGGCCTGGTCGGATGCGTGCGGATCTCGATCGGGACCGCCGAGGAGAACGAGAAGCTGATCAAGGCCGTCGAGACATGGAGAGGGTCGAAAGCGTGAGCGATTTCGAAACCCTCGCCGTCGTTGGCCTCGGGCTCCTGGGTGGCTCGGTCGCCGGCGCTGCCCGCCAGCGCCGCAGTGTGTCGCGGGTCGTCGGGATCAGCCGACGGCCTGAGATGGCGACGCGCGCTGTCGAGTGCGGCTTCTGTGACGAGGCCGGCACCGATCTGGCAGCCGGCGTTCGGGAAGCGGATCTGGTGGTTCTTGCAACGCCGGTCTTTGCCATGGAAGAAACCCTGCGCACCGTCGGGCCCCATCTTTCCCCGGGTTGCCTGGTGACGGACGTGGGTAGCGTCAAAGGGATCCTGGCCGATACGCTACCGGGCTTGCTTCCGCCGGGTGTACGCTATGTAGGCTCGCACCCGATGGCGGGAAGCCACGCGAGCGGGCTGGCTTTCGCGCGGGCCGATCTCTTCGAGGGCGCTGCGTGTGTGGTAACACCCCGTGGCCCGGACGACGAATCCGCTGCGGATCGGCTCGCCGCGTTCTGGTCCGAGCTGGGTGCAAGGGTCGAGCGGCGGGAGCCTGCATGCCATGATGACGAAGTGGCATGGGTCAGCCACCTCCCGCATATCGTGGCCTTTGCCTACGCAAGAGCGCTCGAAGCTGCGGGCCCGTCAGCGGCTGCGCTGAAGGGTGCCGGCTTTCGCGATTTCACGCGGGTCGCACGCAGCGAGCCCGAGATGTGGGCCGATATCCTGGTGACCAACCGCAAGGCGCTGGTCGCGCCCCTCGAAGAGGCAGGCCGCCGGTTGGCCGAGCTTGCCCGAAGAATCGAAGCCGGAGATCTGGAAGCAGTCTCCGCAGAGTTGTCTGCTGCCCGTGATCTGCTCGCCCGTAGCGAGTGGAAGACGGACGGCGACGAAACCGCCCGATCCGGGGGCGAAATCCCGGAAATTCAGGCTGCCCCAGTGGCGGCCACCAAGGAGTGAAGACACTTCACATGACTCAGGAAATAACAACAGGCGAATCCTTCGCCGACCTCTTTTCGGCAACCGAGAAGAAGATGAAGGAGGGGGAGGTCACAAAAGGCCGCATCCTCTCCATCGATGACGACCAAGTCCAGGTCGATGTCGGTTTCAAATCCGAGGGGTTCATCGACCTCTGGGAGTTCATGGACGAACAGGGGAAGATCCTCGTCAAGGTCGGCGACGAAGTCGACGTCTTGATCGAGGAGGCCGAGGATGACGACGGTCGCATCGTGCTCTCCAAGGACAAGGCCGATCGGGTCAAGGTCTGGGACGAGATCAGCGAGGCCTTCGAGGCGGACAAGCCTGTCGAGGGGCGCATCCTCTCGCGGGTGAAGGGTGGCCTCAGCGTCGACATCGGCGTGAAGGCATTCCTGCCCGGCTCTCAGGTCGATCTGCGGCCGGTGAGGAACCTCGAGAACCTGCTCGGCGAGCGGCTCCAGTTCAAGATCATCAAGTTCAACCAACGGCGTGCGAACATCGTGCTCTCGCGCCGCGCGCTGCTCGAAAAAGAGCGCGAGAAGATGCGGGCCACCACCCTGGAAACGCTCCAGGAGGCCCAGATCATCGACGGCGTGATCAAGAACCTCACCGACTACGGTGCGTTCATCGATCTCGGCGGCATCGATGGTCTGCTGCATGTCACCGACATGAGCTGGGGTCGGGTGAATCACCCGAGCGAGCTGTTCCGGGTCGGCGACGAGATCAAGGTCAAGGTGCTGCGTTTCGATGCGGAGACCGAACGGGTTTCGTTGGGTCTGAAGCAGATCCAGCCGGATCCCTGGGTCGATGCGGCGATGCGGTACCCGATCGGCAAGCGCCTCAGTGGCAAATGCAAGGTCGTGGAAATCGGAAACGAGGTCGAGGCCGTCGTTCTCGATGTGGACGAGTACAACCGCAAGATCTCGCTCGGCATGAAGCAGATCGAGCCGAACCCGTGGGCATTGATCGAGGAGAAATACCCGATCGGTACCCATGTTTCCGGCGAGATCCGCAACATCACCAACTTCGGAGTCTTCGTAGGCCTCGAAGAAGGGATCGACGGTCTGGTGCACGTCTCGGACATCTCATGGACCGAGAACATCAAGCACCCGAGCGAGAAGTTCGAGAAGGGCAACCACGTCGAGGCCGTCGTGCTCAAGATCGACAGGGAGAACGAAAAGTTCTCGCTGGGGATCAAGCAGCTCGAGTCCAACCCGTGGGAAGACATCCTCAAGAAGTTCGCCCTCGGCAGCGAGATCACCGGTGAGGTCACGAACGTGACCGATTTCGGTGCCTTCGTGAAGCTCGAGGACGGCATCGAGGGGCTGGTCTACAGCTCGGAGCTCTCTCAGGAACCGGTCGACAAGCCTTCGGACGTCGTGTCTGAGGGCGATACGGTGACGGCCATCGTCACCAAGGTCGATCCGGTCGATCAGAAGATCTCCCTTTCGATCAAGGCTGTCTCGGATCGAGAGCAACGAGAAGCGCTCAAGAAGATGGCCGCCCAGCAGTCGTTGACGCAGACGTCGACACTGGGCGACGTCGGCGCTCTCGCGGCTCTGAAAGAGAAGCTCGAACAGGGAGGCGGCGAGGAGAGTTAGCTCCTCGCCGAGCGTCAACCGATCTCTGTGGGGGTCGGGCGGAAAAGCCCGGCCCCCCACTGACCAGCGGAGACAGTGATGACCAAGAGCGGACTCATCGAGAGAGTGGCGGAGCTCACGCCGCATATCTCGAAGAAGGACACGGAGATCGTGGTCAATACGATCTTTGATTCGATGACGGAAGCGTTGAAGCACGGGCATCGGATCGAGATCCGTGGCTTCGGGAGCTTCCAGGTGAAAGTCCGGGAGGCTCGCGAGGGTCGCAATCCGAAGACGGGCGAGGAAGTCCATATTCCCGCAAAGCGGACGCCCTTCTTCAAGGTGGGCAAGGAGCTGAAGGAGATGGTCGACGCCTCCTCGGCGCCGCTCGACGATTCGGCTGACGACGACGACACGCAGGAATGAGGGGCCTTGGCCTCGAGGCGTCGATGCGCCTCGCAGGGGAGAATCGCAGCTCGTGAAATGGGTCCGCCGGTTGGTCGTGCTCGTGCTGTTGGCGGGTCTCGTGTTCGTCTCCCGCACGTTGCCCGATGCGAACTCGGTGCTGGTGAACGTGGATCTCTTGTTCTGGCAGGCGCCGCCGGTGCAGCTGTGGCTCGCGCTTGGCTTCGCCTTTCTGGTCGGCGTGCTCTGCGCGAGCGCGGGGTTGCTGTATCAGCTCGCCAAGAAGAGCCTGGTGGCCCGGCGCTACCGAAAAGCGGTGGCGGGTCTCGAGTCGGAGATCCACCAGCTTCGCAATCTGCCTCTCGCGGGCAGCGAGGCGCTGAACGGTGGCTCGGCGGAGGACTCGCCGGTTCCAGGCGCTCCATGAGCCGCCCTCGGTGAGCCGGCTTCGAAGGGCGCTCCGTGGGGTGGGGAGGGCGTCTCATTCCCGGGAGGATGCGTTCCGGGAGGCGCTGCTGCGCCTGCTCGAGCGTGATCTGAGCGGAGCGGAAGAGGCCCTGGCCCGCGCGGCGCGCGCGAACTCCGACGACCCGGATGCCTACCTGGCCCTGGCGGCCTTGTATCGGAGCCGCGGGGAAATCGGTCGGGCGATCCGGATCCATCAGAATCTGTTGTTGCGATCGGATCTTCCCGAAGGAGCGCGGAACGAAGCGCTGGCAGGCCTGGCCGCCGATTTTCAGCGCGGTGGTTTCCTGCAACGGGCGATCGCAGCGTTCGAGGAAGTGCTCGAACAATCTCCGAAAGATCCGACCGCCTTGCGGGCTTTGGGGGAGCTCCACGCGGACGCTCGAGATTTCAAACGCGCACTCGAGATGAGTAGGCGTCTGGCCAAACAGACCGGCGAGGACGGCGCTGCTGATGAAGCCGCGCTCTGGGTTCGTTCCGCCGCCGTGGCTCACGCGGAAGGCCGCAGCGACGATGCTCGTCGTGATCTGAAGCGAGCGCTGCGCAGTGATGCCGACGCGACCGATGCCTGGATTGCGCTCGGCGAACTGGAAGCAGAGCGCGGCAAGGACAAGCGTGCCCTCGAAGCCTGGAAGCGTGTTCCCGGCATCGATCGACGCAGCGGGCCGCAGGTCTACCCGAAGATCGAAGCCACCTATGCCGCGCTCGGGAAGCCCCGAGACTACGAGACGTGGTTGCGGAAGCTGATCGATGATCGCCCTGGAGAGGCGGCCAGTCGGCTGGCGCTCATCCGTTGTCTGTTGGCGCGCGGCGCGGCGGAGGAGGCTTTGACCGAGGCCCAGGAGCTGACCCAACGAGACCCCGGGAGCCTCGCCGGCCAGGCCGCATCGCTTCAGGCCCTGCTCGCTTCCGGAAGAGATGAGGACGCTCTCAAGCAGGCTCACGAGTTGCTTCAGGTCCTGGCGCGGGCCGGCCTGCTCGAGAGCCGGGAGCGATTGATGTGATCAAATCCGCCCGTGACACTCCGATGATGCGGCAGTACCTCGGCTTGAAGGCCCAGGTGCCCGACGCTTTCCTGTTCTATCGGATGGGCGATTTCTACGAGCTCTTCTTCGAGGACGCAGAGCGGGCTGCGCCGCTGCTCGAGATCACGCTCACGACACGCGACAAGAACAAGCCCGATCCGATCCCGATGTGTGGAGTGCCGGTGCACAGCGCCGAGGGGTACATCCGCAAGCTGGCAGATCTCGGCCATCGGGTCGCGTTATGCGAACAGGTGGAAGACGCCAAGCAGGCGGCGGGGCGCAAGCTGGTGCGGCGCGAAGTCGTGGAGGTGGTGACGCCCGGCCTGGTCGGCGATCCGACGGGCCTCGCGGGTTCCCAGGAGGTGGCCCTCGCGGTCATCGCCCGGTTGGGCGGAGCCTTCGGGCTCGCGGTGCTCGATGCCTCGACCGGCAATTTTAGAGCCACGTCCGCGGATGCGGCCCCGGATGGGGGGCTCCCAAGCAGCCTAAGCGACGAGCTCGAGCGCATCGCGCCGCGGGAGCTTCTGGTGGGGCCCGATTGGCGCGGATCGGTCGAGACTCTTCTCGACGCGCGGATTCCTGCGACCGTGCTGCGCGTCGTCGATTCCGACCACTTCGATCCGGAGTGCGCGCCGGGCCATCCCCATGGCTTCCTGGCCGACGCGGCAGATCCCCGGATGGCCGCCGCGGGCGCGGCGCTTCGTTACCTGGCCGACCATCAGCCGGCGGCCATGGCTCAGGCGCCTCGCCTTCGCCTCTACGGCCTGGCCGACGCGATGGTGCTGGACGGCGCCACGCGCCGGCACCTGGAACTCTTCGAGAGCCACGAGGATCGCTCGCGCAGCGGGACCCTGATCGAACGGATGGATGATACGCGCACCGCACTCGGCGCGCGTTGCCTCGCCCGTTGGATGGCGTACCCGCTGATCGATCCGAACGCGATTCGTGCGCGGCAGGATGGCGTTGCGGCGCTCTTCGAGGACGATCGGGGCCGCCACCGCTTGCGAGAGGCATTGGGAGGTGTCCGCGACCTGGAGCGGATCTTCGCGCGTTGCCAGCGTCCAGGTGCGGAGCCGCGAGATGTCGCGGCCCTCCGGGATTCGATCGCGGCCCTCCCGGGTGTAGCGACCGCCCTGGCAGCCCGCGATGGCGGCTTGTTGGCCGAGGTGACGACTGCGCTGCGGATGCCGAAGCCTCTGCCGGAGTTGGACGAGCTGCTGGCGGACGCGCTGGTAGATGAACCGAAGCCCCTGCCGCGGGGCTCGCGGGGCGCCAACGAAACGGGATACATACGGGCAGGTTTTCGAAGTGAGCTCGATGTCGTGCGCGAGGCCGCGAGCAAGGGACGGGAGTGGATCGCGGGCCTCGAGGCCGAGGAGAAGGAGCGCACGGGAATCTCCACCCTGAAGGTCCGCTTCCATCCGGTGCATGGCTACGCGTTGGAGGTCACGAAGACGAACCTCGACCGCGTGCCCGAAGACTATGAACGCAAACAAACGCTGAAGGGCGCCGAGCGCTTCACGACCCCCGCGCTGCGGGAGATGGAGGGCAGCGTTCTCGGTGCGACCGAGCGTGCGGCTGCTCTCGAGCGGGAGATCTTCGAGGAGGTACGCCAGACGGCGCTGTCCCGTGCCACGGAGATCCGTGAAGCCGCCGAGGCCGTTGGCGAGCTCGACGCGCTCCAATCCCTGGCAGAAGTTGCGCGGCAAGACGGCTGGGTGCGCCCCGTCGTCGATGAGGGCACGGGGCTTTCCGTGACGGCCGGCCGGCATCCTGTCGTGGAGCACATCCTACGCAGGGCGGGGGAGGAATACGTCGCCAACGATACCGAGCTCGACCCACGAGAAACGCAACTGCTGCTGATGACCGGCCCTAACATGTCCGGCAAGAGCACCTACCTGCGTCAGGTGGCCATCCTCGTCCTGCTGGCCCAGATGGGCAGCTTCCTCCCTGCTGAAGCCGCTCGCATCGGTGTCGTCGACCGGGTCTTCACCCGCGTGGGGGCCTCGGATCGGCTGGCTCGTGGCGAGTCCACGTTCATGGTGGAGATGCGTGAGACCGCAGAGATCCTCGCCCAGGCGTCGCCCCGTAGCCTGATCATCCTGGACGAGATCGGCCGCGGAACCAGCACCTTTGACGGCTTGTCGATCGCATGGGCGGTCGCAGAGTATCTGCACGATACGCCCGGGCTGCGCGCGCGCACTCTCTTTGCGACGCATTACCACGAGCTGGCAGATCTGGCGCGCACCCGCGCGGCCGTGGAGAACGCACACTTCGAGGCGCGTGAGTGGAAGGAAGAGGTGTTGTTCTTGCGACGCCTGGCACCCGGCCCGGCGAACCGCTCCTACGGCATCCAGGTGGCGCGGCTGGCTGGGCTGCCTTCCGCCGTGATCGAGCGAGCCCGGGAAATCCTTGCGCGGCTCGAGGAAGATGAGCTCTCGCCCGACGGCCGCCCGCGGTTGGCTGGCCAGGCCGACGGCCCCCAGGCCGATGCGCAGCTGGCGCTGTTCTCGACCGCCGGCCCGGATCCGACCGAAGAGGAGGTCCTTGGGGAGTTGCGCGCCCTCGAGCCCGATGACACGACGCCTCGACAGGCCCTGGAGCTCCTCGCGGCCTGGCGAAAGCGCCTCGGAAAGGGCTCGTCGTGAGCCGCGCTGTCGCCATCAGCTGGCTGGGTCTCTTCGCGATCGTGCTGCTCGGAGCCGAGCGGCCACCGGGGCTGGCCGATGTGCGGGACGTACGGCATTGGTCGTACAAGAACTACACACGAGTGGTCGTCGAGCTCTCCGGCCCGACCGGTCGCAGTGAAGTCAAGCGGCTCGCTGCCGATCGGAAAGCCGGGCGACCTGAGCGGATCTACCTGGATCTCCCCAACGTCTGGGTGGGAACACGTTATGCGGATCCGATACGGGTCGGCGATGGCCTGCTGCGGGGCATCCGGCTTGGGCAGAACCGTGCCACGGCCTCACGTCTGGTGATCGATCTCGAGCGCTACGAACGGCATCGGCTCTTCCAGCTCACGTCGCCGGATCGACTCGTTCTCGATATCTACGCGCATCGTGGGCCGCATGGTGGCACGATCACAGCGCGCCATCCGTCCGCCCAAAAGGCGCCTCGAGGAGCCCCGCCGGCACTCAAGGCGGCGCCGTCCCCCCGGACTTCGTTGCGTCCCGTCCATACGGTCGTGATCGACCCGGGCCATGGCGGGGACGATCCTGGTGCCGTCGGCGTTGGAGGAGTTCGCGAGAAGGATGTGACCCTCCGGCTCGCCCGGGAGTTGGCCCTACGCTTGCGGGAGCGAGGCTTCCAGGTGTTCCTGACCCGGGAACGGGACCAGAAGGTGAGTCTCGAGGCGCGTACCGCCTTCGCGGAAGGCAAGGGAGCAGATGTCTTCGTCTCGATCCATGCCAACGCGGCCCGCCGACGCGGAGCCCATGGCATTGAGACCTACTTCCTGGACAAGGGGCACGAGCGTCACTCTCTACGTGTGGCAGCGCGAGAGAACGGTGTGCCGCCCAATGAGCTCGATGCGCTCCAACGGGCCGTCGCCGGGCTCAAGGTCTCCGAGATGTCGATCCAATCGCGATCCCTCGCGCGTGCCGTTCACGGAAAGATGGTGAAGGGGGTCCGAAAAACCCACGGATCCGTGAAGGATCTGGGCGTCAAGCAGGCTCCGTTCCACGTGCTGTTCCTTTCGGGGATGCCCTCGATCCTGATCGAAACCGGCTTCGTCACTCATCCGCAGGAGGCGAAACGCCTGGCGAGCCGCTTCTACCGCGCGGTCCTTGCGGAGCAGATTGCCCGGGGCCTCTCCTCCTACCGGAGCGAGCGGAGTGCGAAGCTCGCGAGGCACGCGTCTTGAGCGGGGCGCCTCGATGAGTGGCGAACCGGCTCTCGACCAGTTCATTCCGCCCTACGCATCGGGCGAAGAGCGCGAATCTCGCGCCACTGCGGAGGCGGCGCGAGGGTACCTGGCCGAGTTGCGCGCCTTTCTGGCGGAGCGCCAACGCCAAGGCGATTCGGGTCATGCGATCAACATCCTCCACTCCGATGCCATCGACCGGTTGCTCCGGCGCCTCTTCGAGGTTGCCGAGTTCACCTACTACACGGATGAGGGGGAGCTCGACGCCCGTGTGAGTATCGCTGCGGTCGGCGGGTTCGCTCGGCGGGAGATGGCGATCGGTTCGGACGTGGACCTGCTCTTCCTGCATGACGGCGACGAGATCAGCCCCTACGCGGCCCGGATCGCGGAGTGGATCCAGTATTGCCTCTGGGATGCAGGCCTCCAGGTTGGCGCAGCCTTGCGAAACCTGGATGAGACCATCGCGATGGGTCAAGAGGACATGACCGCCAAGACGACCGTGCTTGGCGCGCGTTTTCTTGCGGGCGATCCGACGCTCTTTCACGAGTTCACCACCGCGGTTCGTGATCGGCTGATCCCGGACGTCGGCGTGTTCGTGCGTGAGCTCCAAGAACTCTGGCAGGCCCGCCATGCGAAGTTCGGAGATTCGCTCTACCTCCTGCAGCCGAACCTCAAGGAGGGCGCTGGTGGTTTGCGGGACTACCACACGGCCTGGTGGGCCGTGCGCGCGAGCGAGCCGCTCTTCCAGGGCCTCGATGATCTCCTGCACGTCGGGCTGCTCACAGAATCGGAGATGGCCGAATACCGGGGCGGTCTGCAATTCCTCTGGCGGGTGCGGAACCAGCTCCACCTGCTTACGAAACGCAAGACGGACCAGATGAGCTTCGAGCTTCAGGAATCTCTTGCCGAGGCACTGGGCTTCGGTTCGGGTCTGAGCCGCAGCGGAGAGCTTCCCGTCGAGCGGTTCATGCGGGAGTACTACCTGCACGCGCGGGCCGTCCAGACCTTTTCGGAGATCGTGCTCGAGCAATGCGTCTCCCGGGCGGGGCCCCATCGCGGTGCGCCAGTGACGAAACCGGCGGAAGACGGCTTCCGCGTCGCTGAGGACCACCTCGAGATTCCGCACGCAGCGCATCTTCGCGAGAAACCCGTTCGCATGTTGACGGCCTTCGCGATTGCTCAGGACCACGACGTTCCGCTCTCCCGAACGGCGCGGCGCTACATCCGCGAGCATCTCCATCTCGTCGATGAAGACTTCCAGAAGAATCCGGAGGCGGCGGCGGCGCTGCTCCGTATCCTGGGCGCACCGGCTCGGGTGATGCGCACGTTGATGGTGATGAACGAGGTCGGACTCCTCGGCCGCTACCTGCCCGAGTGGGAGCACATCGTCTGCCGCTGGCAGCACGTCATCTACCACACCTACACCGTGGATGTGCACTCGATCTTTCTGGTCGAAGAACTACGCCGGCTGTGGAGGGGGAAATACGAGCAAGCGCTTCCCGAGTTGACCGAATTGGTCCGGAATATTCCGGACTTGCCCGCGCTGTATCTGGGTTGCCTGCTTCACGATATCGGCAAGGGCATGGGCGGTGACCACTCGAACAAAGGCGCCGATCTCGCCCAGCAATGCTGCGAGCGTCTCGGCTTGGATGCCGAGCGCACCCAGCGGGTCGTGTTCGTGGTGCGTTGGCACCTGCTGATGTCCCACGTCGCTCAGCGGCGCGATCTGGCCGACCCGAAGGTGATCGTCGATCTGGCCCAGACCTGCGGCGATCGCGAGAACCTGCACAACCTGTATCTGGCGACCTTCGCCGATATGCGGGCTTCGTCTGTTTCGGCCTGGACGGAATGGCGTTACGAATTGTTGAAGGAGCTCTTCGAGCGCACCTCCGAATTCCTCGAATCCGGTGGCGACGATCCACGCTTCGCCCAAAGCCAGATCGATGCGAGGGTCGAGACGCGTCGCACCCAGGCGGGGCGCGAACTGCAGGCGCTTGGTGTCGCGGAGGCACGCATTCACGAGTTCTTCGACATGATGCCGCGGCGCTACTTCATCTCCCACACTCCGCGCCAGATCGCGCGTCATGCAAGGGTCGTGCTTTCCCTGGGCCCGGAGCGAAACCAGGCCAGCGCGGTGCGCACGATGCGCGGCGGGTTCAGCGAGTACATCTTGTGTACCCGCGACGTTCAGCGGCTCTATGCGGATGTAACCGGATCGCTGACGGCCGTCGGCATCAACATTCTTGGCTCGAACGTCTATACCACCCGAACGGGTCTGGCCCTGGAGATCTATCGGCTGTCGACTCCCGATGGAGGCTCGGCTGAGCAGCAGGCCAGCTGGGATCAGCTGGAAGAGGTGGTGTTGGATGTGTTGCAAGGCAAGGCGCTCGTAGACGCATTGATCGCGAGCCGCGGCCGGCCCGTCGGCCGCACGCTTTCGCCGTCGCGATCCCCAGCCAGCGTGCAGATCCGCAACGACGTATCGGATTTCTACACAGTCGTGGATGTGACGGCAGATGATCGCCCGGGGTTGCTCTACGACTTGACCCGGACTCTGGCGGAGCACGATCTCGAGGTCTTCATTTCCAAGGCGACAACCGTGCTCGATCAAGTGGCGGACACGTTCTATGTCAAAGGGCCGGGCGCGAAGAAGATCACGAAGCCAGAGGAACTGGTGGCACTCGAGGAGGAGTTGACGCTCGCCGCTCGAGCGGATCCCCCGGAAAAGGGAGAGCCCCGGGATGGCGCTTGAGCTGTCCACGGCGATCGACCGTTTCCTCCGGCATCTGGTGGTGGAGCGGGGACTGCGCCCGAATACGCTCGAAGCCTATGGCCGAGATCTGGCACGGTTTGCGGATATGCTCGAACGGGATGGCGTTCGGGAGGCCGCTTCGATCAAACGACGGCACGTGACGGGCTTCCTCGAAGCGCTGGAACAAGAGGGCCTGGCGGCTCGCAGCCGGGCGAGGATGGCCGTGTCCGTCCGCAGGTTCGTGCGCCACCTGGTCGCCACCGGTCGGCTCGCGAAGGATCCGAGCGAGGGCGTGGGCTCGCCTCGCACGGGGCGACCCTTGCCCAAAGTGCTGCGGCCGGACGAGACCGAGGCGCTCCTCGGTGCGACGAGCGGCGATGATCCGCTCTCGGTGCGTGACCGCGCCATGCTCGAAGTGCTCTACGGCGCGGGGCTGCGGGTCAGCGAACTCGTGGGTCTTCCCCTGGCGGCGGTTGATGCCCGAGCGGGCTGGCTCCGGGTCGTGGGCAAGGGCGGGAAGGAGCGCATCGTGCCGCTGGGCGAACCTGCCTTGTTGGCGATCGACCGGTATCTGGAAGAGGCGCGCCCCGTCTTGCTGGGCAAGGCACAACGCAGTGTGGACGCACTTTTCCTGGGCCGACGAGGCCAGGCCATGACGCGCCAGAACTTCTTCCAGCGGCTGCGGGGCGTCGCGCTGCGTGCTGGCGTGCCCACCGAGCGGGTCTCGCCCCACGTGCTTCGCCATGCATTTGCGACGGATCTCGTCGAGGGGGGCGCGGACCTTCGGGCCGTTCAAACCATGCTCGGCCACGCGGACCTCTCGACCACCCAGATCTACACCCACGTCAGCGGCGGGCGCTTGCGTGATCTCGTCGAAACACATCACCCGCGAGGCTCTGGAAGGCCGAGGCGCACGCGATGACCCCGGGCAGGCGCGTGTGAAGCGGATCGGTCTGGATCCGCTGCGGCGGGCGCTGCCCGAGCCTGCACGGGATGCTGCCCTGGCCATTGCGGCGGCCGGAGATGCGCTCGGCGTGGGCATCCATCTGGTGGGTGGGCCCGTGCGGGATTTCCTTCTCGACCGACCCCTACGGGATGTAGATCTGGTAGCCGAGCCACGGGGCGAGATGAAGAACACGGAGGAATCGGCTGCGGCGGCTGTGGCCGGGGCCGCGCAGCTGAAAGGTGCCCGGGTCGTGGTCCATCCGCGCTTCGGTACGGTTCGAATCGAGTTGGACGGCTTCGTCGTGGACGTGGCCACGGTCCGTTCCGAGACGTACGACGCGCCGGGCGCGCTGCCGACGGTTGCACCGGGCGGGCTCGAGGAGGACCTCCGACGGCGGGATTTCACGGTGAATGGGATGGCCGCGCCGCTCAACGCCGCGGCACGCAAAGGGCGCTCGGCTCTGATCGATCCCGGCGAGGGTATGTTGGATCTGGAGCGCGGGCTCTTGCGGGTGTTTCATTCGCGAAGTTTTCAGGATGATCCGACCCGTGCGCTACGTGCCGCTCGCCTGGCGCCGCGCCTCGGCATGGCACTGGCTCGGCCGAGCCGAAGCGCTTTGCGCGGGGCACTTCGTGACGGCGCGTTCGGTGCCGTGAAGGGTGAACGCTACCAGGCCGAGTTCGAGAAATTGTTCGCCGATCCCGCGCACGGTTTGGATCCCTCTCAGGCGCTTCGGCTGCTCGATGAGTGGCACGTGTTGGCCGCCCTCGAGCCGGGCCTTCACCTGCCGCCCACCGCCCGAACACCGATCCGGCGCCTGGGTCGCGATCTGGCCGATGCGTCCGCATCCCTTCAGCCTTGGCTTTCGGGTTTCATGCTGTGGCTCGGGCCCCTGCCGGCACCGCTGCGGCGCCGCGTGCTGCGGCGCTTCGCCGTGCGTGGCCGAGCTGCCGAGCGGATCGTTGCCTATCCGCGCACTGCGGCGCGATTGCTTCGTGCGCTCGGGCGTCGCCGCGGGCGAGGTGCGAGCGACGCCTTGCTACGAGGCATCGGAGCCGAGGAGCTGCAAGCGCTGGCGGCCGAGGCACCGACGGCGGAGCGCCGCCGGATCCTGCGCTGGCTTCACGAAGATCGTGCCGTTCGCTTGCCGGTTTCGGGTCGGGACCTGCTCGAGCTCGGCCTCGACGGCCCGGCCGTTGGCCGCGCCCTCGAGCGCATTCGTCTGGCTGTACTCGATCGCAAAGTGCGAAACCGGGAGGACGCGCTCAGCCTGGCCGCGGAACTGGCTCGCCGAAGACCCCGGAAGCCCCGCAGTCGTCCTGGGTCGTCATGACCACCGGAAGCTGCCCGATGGCGCATGATTGTGCGTGGGAATCTGCGCACCAATCGGTATCCTCCGAAAACCCCCCGGACCCCTCGCCTCTGCGGAGCGTCCCATGAGTTTTGCGACCGAACCTGATGCCGCCGAGAGCGGAGCACAACCGCTCGGCTCGGCGTATTCCGTCAAGCTGGAGGTCTTCGAGGGTCCCCTCGATCTCCTCCTGCATTTGATCCGCCTGAACGAGGTGGACATCGCCGAGATCTCGATCGCGGACATCGCGAAGCAGTACATCGAGTACCTGGCCCTGATGGAGGAGCTCAACCTCGATGTGGCCGGCGAGTACCTCTTGATGGCGGCCACCCTCGCCTGGATCAAGAGCCGGATGATCCTCCCGCGCAATGACGAGGAAGAGGAGGACGAAGGCCTCGATCCCCGGGCCGAGCTGGTCGCCCGCTTGCTCGAATACCAGCGCTTCAAGGAAGTGTCCGAGGAGCTGGGAGAGCGACGGCTGCTGGGTCGGGACATCTATGCGGCCACGCCCCCGGAGCTGGAGGGGACGCCCGAGGGTGAGCGGGAAATCGCCGTCGACCTGGTGCGCCTGGTCGAAGCCTTCCGCCGTGTCCTCAAGGAGGCCAAGCCCGAGAGCCACGCTCACGAGGTCGAGGCGGAGACGGTGACGGTCCGCGATTGCATGACCGTGATCATGGATGTGCTGGGCGATGTGGCCCAGATCGAATTCGAGCAGGTCTTCCTGCAGAGTCCCTCCGGCGCTGCGCCCTCTCGGCCGGTGTTGGTCACCACGTTCCTGGCGCTCCTCGAGCTCGTGCGCCTGGAGGCGGTGCGGATTTATCAGGGAACCGATGAAGACTCGGTGCCGCAAGGACCGATCCACCTGCGCCGCGCGGACGAGGGCGAAGTCGCCTGGAATGAACGCGTGGCGGAGATCATGTAGGAGCTGGGATGGACAGGCAGCAGCAGAAGCAGATCGTCGAGGCGTTGATCCTCGCTTCGCCGGAGCCGGTGTCGGCCCAGCGTCTGGCCCAGATCGTTCCCTACCTGAAGCCCGCCAAGGCGAAGGAACTGGTCGCGGAGCTGGGCGAGGAATACAAGGAGCAGGAGCGTGCCTTCGAAGTATGGGAAGTGGCGGGTGGCTACCAGATCCGAACGCGACCGGATTTCTCGGGCTACTTGCGGGCATTGCATGCCGAACGCCCGCTGCGCCTCTCGCGTGCCGCGCTCGAGACGCTCTCGGTGATCGCCTACAAGCAGCCGGTCACGCGAGCCGAGGTGGAGCATGTGCGCGGGGTCGACGCGGGAGCCACGGTGAAGAGCCTGGTCGATCGCAAGCTGGTTCGCATCGCGGGCCACCGCGAGGTGCCCGGACGGCCGATGCTTTACGCCACGACGAAGCGCTTCCTCGAAGTCTTCGGGCTTCCAAAGCTCGACGATCTGCCGACACTGCGCGAGATCGAAGAGCTGCTTCCGCCGGCGGATCCCGATGTCGAGATCGAAGCCGCGGAGGCAGGGCACGAACGTGATGAGGAGGCTGCGGGCTCCTCCGAGGAAGCATCGGCTGAAGCCGCAGTCGAAACGCCTCTTCCCCCGGCCGAACCTTCCGTGGCCGTGCCTCCGACGAGCGAGCTGCACTGAGCGCGATACGCCTCCAAAAGCTTCTTGCGTCTTCTGGGCTCACGTCGCGAAGGGAGGCCGAGGAATGGATTCGCGCCGGGCGCGTCAGCGTGAACGGCAAGGTGGTCGAGCTTGGCGCGCGGGCCGATCCGGAGGCCGACGACATCCGGGTCGACGGCGAGCGCCTGCGCGTCAGCAAGCGAAGCTACTGGCTCGTCCACAAGCCGAGGGACGTTCTTACGACCCGGTCGGATCCCTGGGCCGGGCGCCAGGGGAGGCGCACCGTGTTGGATCTCCTGCCACCGGAGACGCGAGAAGCGCGCCTTCACCCGGTCGGGCGCCTCGATGCGGAATCCGAAGGGCTGGTGCTCCTCACCAACGACGGAGAGCTGACCCAGGCGCTGCTCCATCCCTCGCTCGGCAACGAGCGTGAGTACCAGGTGACGGTTCGCGGACAGGTCGAGGCGGCGAGTGTGCAACGCCTTCGCACCGGCATCCGGCTGGAAGACGGGCCTACCCAACCGTGGAAGGTGCGGGTGCGGAGCGTCGAAGACGACGGCCGGTCGACACGCGTGGACGTGGTCTTGCGCGAAGGACGCAAGCACCAGATTCGCCGTGCTTTTCGCGCCCTCGGGCATCCGGTACAACGGCTGCGCCGCACGCGAATGGGCCCACTGAAGCTAGGCCGGCTCGCGAGGGGCAGGGCGCGGGAGCTGACGGCCGACGAGGTGCGAAGCCTGCAGGAGCATGCGGGACAGCTGCGGGATCGGCCCAAGGCAGCGGGCCGCAGAAAGAAGAGAGCCCGGCCCGGCGGAAAGCCGAGAGCTGCCGATGATCTGCGTCGTGGCGGGAACCGATCGAAGCCCTCGGCAGGCCGCAAAACGCGTCGCTAGCCCCCGCCAGCGCAGCGGAATCCGCGCTCGGCTTCGAGTGCATTCCCGAAGAAGACGCGTATCTCGTTGATACTGCTGCGTTATTTCTAGTAGAATGCATCAATGAATCGTCTCGCGACGGTCTTGTTGGGGTGGAAGCTGATGATGCGGAATTGCGGGTCTGCGGTTGTTGTCGTGGTGGGTGGGTTGATGCTCGGAACGTTCGGGCCTCTGCCCGAACCGCTCCATGCGGAGGTGATCACCGGCATCTGCCCGGACGGCAGCCTCTACATCGTCCAGAGCGAGGCGAACGTGCCTTGCAAGCGCTCGAAGCGCGTGCGGCCCGAAGACGTACCGCCGGTGCGCCCTGAGTATCGCCCCACGCCCTACACGTGGGACGTCTGGAACGAGCGCAACGATCCCAACAATCCTTACAACCTGATTGATGCGGCCAAGCAGGTGCGCGAATTCCAGGCGTCGTTGCCCGGTGTGGAGACAGCGCCTGCGCCTGGCATGGCAACCCCGGGCCGCGCTTCTTCGGCCAACCCGCCCGTCGCTGCTGCGCCGCCCGGAGAGGTGCGTCCGCTCGATCTTGGGCTCTCCGACCAGGAACTGCGCGATCTCTATCGTATCGTCGAACTCTCCCAGGAGCATGCACCGGCGCATATCGGTCGGCGCACCGCAGATGGAAAAGGCATCTTCGAGGTCGCCTTCGCTCATTCCCGCGCGTTCGAGGGGGTTCTGCAGCGCGCCTGGAGCTCGCGGGGCGGCCTGGCCAACGGGCCGGTGTTGATCTTCACCGCCCGCTCCAAGCGGCCGGAAGCCTTCCACGCGAACTTCACCGTGCTTCAGGGGCATCTGAGCTACCAGCCCAACGCCTACGATGCGCGTCAGCTCGGCATCCTCCAAGGTCGGCTCGGCGACCTAGCCGCCAACGAGATCGTCACCGGCTACATCGTGTTGCCTGAGGCGATCGACCTCTCGCAAGATGTCGAGCTCTACTGGAACGATCGCAGGGTGCGCGCCCGTCTCGGCGCGCGGCGGTCCGCTCAGAACTGAGCTTCGCGACTGCGCCGCTCCGGGCTTCCTCCGCGATGCGTCGAACTCTCGGGTCGCTTCGCTTCTCCAGCGCCACACTCGAGTCGCCGGGGCTGGGCACAGGCCGGGCGGAATGGCTCGGCCGGGGGTCGGGTGGCCGCGTAGAGAGCGGGACAGGGTGTTGCCCTTTGCGGCTTCGCCGCGGGCAACCTACGCGCACGCCGGGCGGGACCTATGCCTGCGCTTTATTTCCGCCCGGCCTGCGCCCAGCCCCGGCGATGTGGTTCCAGTTGCCTGCACGGTCGATCGCGGGGCGGGGGGCGGTCAGCGCGGAAGTAAAAGCGGAGCCAGGCCCGAGAGTACGCGCCCTCGGACTGCTAGCTCGGCAAACCGGGTGCACGCGCGTTCGAGGGTCTGGTGAGCCATGGATCGCTGGGCGCCCCCCCGCCCCGCGATCCGCAACGAGAAGCGGAGCGGAGTCCTGGGAGTGGGGTTCTTCAGCGGGGGAAGCTCAGGTAGAGCTGGGTGTAGACGTAGCTGCCGTCTGCGGCGCGTGCGATGCCGACGCCCGTGGCGTTGAAGGGGCGCGCCACCAGGTTCTGGTGGTGGGCTGGGGAGTGGATCCAGCCCGAGAGGATTTCGGCGTTGGGGCCCGGCTTGTTGGTGCGGCCGACGTTTTCGGCGGCCATCGAGAAGCCGGTGATTCCGGCGCGCTCGAGCCGAGCGACCCAGTTCAGGCCTTCGGGGGAGGTATGCGAGAGGTAGCTGCGCAGGGCCATGTCTTCGGAGTGGGCACGGGCGACGGCGTCGAGGTCCAGGCGACGTTGGAGCTCGATCAAGTGGTTGTCGCGGCGGAACGTGTTGACGTCTCCGACCAGCAAGCCTTCCATGCGCGCGAGATCCGGGTCCGCCGCGTAGGCCCAGGGCGCCGTGAGCGGTACCAGCAGCACGAGCGAGAGCCAGAGGCCGAAGACGAAGTAAGCCCCGTGCCAGAGCGTTCGCGGCATCAGGACGGGTCCTGGGCGCCGCTCGTCCCGTCATCCCAATGGGATTGCTCTTCGAGCGGGGCGGGCGCGCCCCATACCGGCTGGGTGAGCGTCTCCGGATCCACGGACTCCTGGAGGGTTTCCTCCAGCAGCTCACGGCGAGACAGGCGCCCGTTCTCGTAGTAGGAACGGGTATCGATCAGGCCATCACCGTCCTGGTCTTCGTCGCGCCGTCGGATCCTTTGCTGGCTGTCATAGAGCGTGACCCGGTCGATTCGGCCATCGCCATTGAGATCCTCGCGTTCGCGGACGACCTTGCCGCCCTCGTAGAACGCCATGCGGTTTCGGAATCCGTCGCCGTTCAGATCTTGCTCTTCCCGGGCGATCTCGCCGTCCCGATAGAAGATCCAGGTATCGAGGAAGCCGTCGAAATCGGTGTCGCGGCGCTGGCGGGCCATCTCGCCCTTGCGGTACTCGGCCCAGGAATCCAGGCGTCCGTCCAGGTTGGTGTCTTCTTCGACGCTCTGCTGGTTGCCATCCCGGTCGAAATAGACCGTGCGATCGGGCGCGGAGTCACCGTCTTCGTCGAAGAGCTCGCGCACGCGTTTGCCCTGATGCCGGTAGACCCAGCGGTCCGGGCGGCCGTCTCCATCCCGATCCGAGACCTCGTCCGCGACACCGCCGCGCCTCGGCGCGGTTTCCGATGTGCTTTCAGACGTGCGCGCCTGGGCCAGATCCTCGGGCCGGGCCTTGGGAGGCAGCGCGGCCTGGAGAACCGCCAGCTCATCTGCGATCGAAAAGGATCGCCCGGTCGGGGCGACCGATGCGTGGAGGGTGGGCTCCGCCCCTGCTGCCACACCCGGAGGGGGGATCGGAATGGGAATCGGGATCGGAGGCATGTTGCCGCCGGCGAGCGGGCCGAGCTGACGCTCCATCTCGGCGAGTCGGGCGTTCTCCACAGCCTGATGGGGATCGGTCGGCACGACGGCTGCTTGCGGGAAGGGCGCCGCGCCAGGAGGCGGTGCGCCATGGCTCGTCTGCTGCTGGCTCTGCCCGGTGTTGCTGCTCTGCGTCTGCGCTTGCCCTCGTCCTGCGGCTGCGGCGCCAGCGGCGGCCACGGCTCCTGCCGGTGCTGCGAGGATCGCCGCAGGACCCTTGACCGCTTCCCGGAAGTTCGGCCTGCCGCCCGCGACGGTCTTTCGGCTTCCGGTCTGCGCGCTCTTCGAGCCACCGAGGAACGTGATTTCGCCCGTGCCGGGGCTGCTGCCTGGCTGGTTGGGATCGGGCATCGGGATGCTCTGGCCAGGCAAGATCACCTTGGCGCCCACGCCGAAGTCGAAGACCGGATTGCGCTCGATCTCGACCTCCGTGTCACCGTGGGCGCAGGCCAGGGCGAAGGCCGCGACGCCGAGTGTGAGCCAGCGGGTCTGCTTGCGTGTGCAGGACATGTTCACCTCCCATGAGTCCGTGCGCTTGCGCAGAACTCCGAGCGGAGGAACTGCAAGAAGCATGCGAGCAGCCGGCTCAAACGGGTCTGGAGCGGATCGCGCACGCAGGGCGGGGCCTTCCGGGGGAGGCTGCCGGTCGACTGCCTGTCGCTGAGCTGGAGAGATGGGAAGTTCCTTTCCCAGGATGGCGACTGTGTCAGCCCTCTTCAGCGTTCTCGTCCCGCCGGCCAATCCGGTCGATCAGCAGGGTGGCACCCAGGCCCAACAGGATGAGACCTGCGGCACCTGCCGACTGCGAACCACTCGGATCGAAACGCTCGACACGCCAATCCTCTGGATCGATCTCAGCGAGGTCCGCCGCGCTGACGATTTGCCCCTTGATGAGGTCGCCGGCTTCGGGGGCGACACCGTGCTGGAAGGGCCATAGGCCGGCGACAGCACCGACCAACAGGCCGAGCAGCAGACCGAGGGTGGCCTTCGGGAAGCGATCCAGCGTCCAGCGCAAGAGATTGCTGATGCCGACGATGCCTATCACGACGCCGATTCCGACCGGCACCGCGACGGTTGCGGCTTCCATGAGAAGCGGCAGGTCGAATCCGGCTTCGCCGATCAACGCTTGTTTGGCCTTGTCGATGGCGCCGAGGATCGGAAGGTATTGGCCGAGCAGGAGCAACAGGTAGCCGCCCGAGATGCCTGGCAGGATCATCGCTCCCGCACCGGCCATGCCCGAGAGGAGCAAGAGGCCGGTCGAGGCCTCATCGCTGGTTTGGCCCGTATCGCCGAGAGCCATCAACACCATGATTGCGAAGCCAGCCGCTGCGCCAGCCCACAAGGTGGGCGTGGCCGGGCGCGCCAGGCGCCATACGAGCGGCACGCCGCCGAGGGTCAGGCCCACGAACAGGCTGTACATGATCCAGCGCTGCTCGACGACCAGATCGCGGGTGGGGCCGGCCAGCAGCAGGATCGCGGTGCCGGCCGAGCCGGCCACGATGCCGAGCAAGATCAGGGAGCGGCGAGCGAAACGGAGCGTCGTGACCTCGGCAATCGAGGCGATGAAGGCCGGGTATATGCCTGCCGCCAGCAGCATCGTGCCGCCGGAGATTCCGGGAACCAGATTGGCCAGGCCCATCAGGATTCCGCCCAACGCCGCCCGGAAGACCAGGCTGCGGAGCGGGAGGACATGGTGGCTTTCGTAGACGGGCGGATGGGTCATGGCAGCGAGCTACTCTAGCGGTGTGTGTGGGCGATTCACGCTCAGCAAGTCGGGTTCGGAGATTGCCGCCCATTTCGGCCTCCGGGCGGTCCCGGCCTTTGCGCCTCGGTACAACGTGGCTCCCGGCCAGGACGTGGCGGTCGTGCGTCTCGAAACCGACCCGACGCAGGCCGATGGAGCGCGCCAGCTCGAGCTCCGCCGCTGGGGGCTGCTCCCGAGCTGGGCCAAGCAGCCGAATGACGGAGCCCGGCTGTTCAACGCCAGGCTCGAGACGGTCGACACCAAACCCAGCTTTCGAGCCGCCTTCAAGAGACGGCGAGCACTGGTGCCGGCCGACGGATACTACGAGTGGCAGGCGGCCCGGGGCGGCAAGCTCCCTCATCATCTGGCGCTTCCGGAGGGCGCGTTGTTCGCGATGGCGGCCATCTACGAGCATTGGGACGATGGACAGGGGCAAGAGCTGGAAACGGTGGCCTTGCTGACCTGCGAGGCGGTGGGGGCGAGTCGCGACGTCCACACACGCATGCCGGTCCTCCTTTCGCCCTCCGCCTACACCGCGTGGTTGGATCCGGCCACCGACCCCGCGGACGCCCTCGCTCTCTGCGAGCCTGGGATCGCGCTGGGCCTGGAGGCGCGGCGTGTCGGCAAGCGGGTGAACAACGTGAGCAACGATGATCCGGGCTGCCTCGAACTCGAGCCGCTCCCGCTTTTTGCCCCCGGTCCGCTCTCCGGCCAAGAGATCGACGACTGAATTCCCGGGCTGGCGTGGCCCTGTCGCTGCGGTGCGCCGTGCTATCACTCCCGCCATGGCCTCGCGGGTGCGCATCGGACTCCTCGTTGCAATCGGAGTTCTCTACGTGCTCTCGATCCCCTGGTACCGCGAGGCCGGCGCGCTTCCGGCAGGTGGCGCCGCCGGGGGTTGGCTGGGCCTCCCGGATTGGGTGGGTGTGGCCCTGGCCTGCTATGTCGCGATCGCCGTGCTCAACTCGCTGGCCTGGGCCCTTACCGAGGTGAGCGACCCGAACGGTGACGACGAGGACGACGGGTCTTGAGCTTCGGCAGCGTCGGCGTGCTCGCTCTCTGCATCTACCTCGTGGGCCTGGTGGTCGTTGCCGAATTCGCCCGGCGTGCACGGGTGGATACCACGCCGGCCGATCACTTCCTGGCCGGTCGTGGCCTCGGCACGTTCGTGCTCTTCCTCACGCTCTACGCCACGGCCTACAGCGGGAACTCGCTCCTGGGCTATCCCGGCGAGGCGTACCGCCGCGGCTTTTCCTGGATCATGGCAACGGGCTTCATGATGTCGATCATCGTGATGTTCCACGTGCTGGCGCCCAAGCTCCGACCGTTGGCCGTCCGCCACGGCTTCGTCACGCCGGGGGATTGGATCCGTCACCGCTTCGGCAACGAAAAGGCGGGAAAGCCGCTGCTCATTGCGATCTCGGTCCTGATGGCGATCGCACTTGGCAACTTCCTCGTCGCCCAGCTGGTGGCGATGGGACACGTGACGAGCGAAGTCACCGGCGGGCAGGTCCCGTTTCCGGTGGGCGTGATCGGCCTGGCTGCGATGATCCTGATGTACGAGACCCTGGGAGGCATGCGGGCCGTCGCCTGGACCGATTCGGCGCAGGGCCTGCTGATGGCGGGCGGCCTGCTCGCGCTCTTGATCTGGCTGGTCGGCGAAGCCGGCGGACTGGCCGCGGTGAGCCAGGCGATTGGAGACGTCCGCCCGGACGCGATCCGCGTTCCAGATGCGAAGGAGCAGGCGAACTGGGCCAGCACGATCGTGCTGCTGGGTACGGCGAGTGTGGTCTATCCCCAGGCCATCCAACGCATCTTCGCTGCCAAGAGCGGTGCCTCCCTGAAGCGTGCGTTCTCGCTGATGACCTTCATGCCGTTGACGACGACATTGGTCGTCACGTTGATCGGCCTGGCCGCGATTCCGAGGCTCGCGGGCCTCGGCGAGATCCAGGCCGACACGGTGATGCCGAGGCTGCTCGCCAGCTGGGCCGAGCTCGGACCCACCCAGATGCTGCTCGCTGTGTTGGTTTTTCTCGGAGCGCTGGCAGCCATCATGTCCACCGCGGATTCCGTGCTGCTCTCCCTGGGCTCGGTCATCGCCGTGGATTTGATGGGCGGCGATCGCGACCGCCCGGAAACCACGCAGCTCGCGAAGCGCGTCACTGCGGTGGCGATGGTCGTGGCCGTCGGAGTGGCGCTCATGCCGCGGCTCACCCTGTGGTCGCTGATCGAGCTGAAGATGGAACTCTTGATCCAAGCGGTTCCGGCCTTCTTGATCGCACTTCATTGGCGTCGGCTGTCTGCCCTGGCGGCACTGCTCGGCGTGGCGGCGGGCACCCTGGTCGCCGTGGGAGCCTCACTCTTCATCGCACGTCGGATCGGTGGCATTCATGTGGGCGTGATCGGCCTGGCCGTGAACACCGCAGTGGTGCTGGTGGTTACGGCGCTGCGTCGATGAGGTTGCGTTCGCGGTAGCGCTTCCGTTTGCGGAAGCGCTCAGGCATCGGCAGCTCGTAGACGGATGCGCCCGGCGCAGGGCTCTCGACCCGGTGCAAGAGCACGGCTTCGGTCGGCAAGCTTTCGCGAAGGATCGGGTAGTGGTCCGCTTCATGGTTCAAGATCAAGTGGGATGCGCCTCTCGTCCAGATCTTGCCCGCCGAGCGTTCCTGCGCGTGGATCTTCACGAATGGGGCGCCGGCGTAGTAGGCGATGCGGCGCTTGCGGGCAGCGAGGCCTCGTACCGGGATATCCTGGGAGCCGAGCCACTCGGCCGCGATGCGCGCAGCCCGCGAGTCGCCACGATCCGGGGGCAAGGCCTTGCCCAGGCCAATGCCCGTGACCAGTGCGAGAAGTGCGGCAAGGACCAGGTGCCCGGTGGCCTTTCCGAACCTGCGTCCGGCCCACTGTCCGAGCGCCATCACGCCGCCGGCGACGTAGCCGAGAGTCAAGATGAGCGGCGGGAGTGCGTGGCGCCCACTGACGTATCCGACGTTGGCTGCGAGCAGGAGCAGGACGACCGCGTAGGCCGCAACGACCCCGCCGATGAACCGAGCGCGGGGCCCAGCGCGGCCCAGGCCCCCAAGGGCCAGGCCCGCCAGGAGCAGAGCCACCCCTTCGTAGCGCAGGGCACGAAGATGCGTTCGCACCACGTCGAAGACGGCCTCTGCATAACGTTCGGCCGCCGCTGCCCGAAGTTCCTCGGGAAGCCTCGCCTCGAGTTGGGCCTTTGGCGAGACGAGTCGGCTTTCAGCCGGGCGGCCTGCGCGGTTGATCTTCGGAAGCACCGGATTCGGCCCGTCCCGGGGCGGTGCCTCCAAGCCGGCCATCACCGCCATCGATTTCTTCTGGGTGAACGTCCATTCGCCGGTCTGGGCGTGAAGGAAACCGACATACGGCCCGACGACCAGTGCGCCGCCCAGGCCGATCGCGCCAGCGAGGAGGATGGATCGGCCGAGGGGGGCGCCGCGCTTCCAACCTTCGAAAACCGCCAGGCCGCCAGCGACCAACGCGATACCCAGGCCCTCCGGGCGGGCCAGGTAGGCCAGGCCCGCGGCAAGACCGCCTGCCAAGGCCAGCAGCGGGCGCTCTGACCGAAGCCCGCGCCACAACAGGCAGGCCGCTGAGACGAAGAAGAAGAGGTAGGCGCCCTCGCTCTGGATGTCGCCGGTGTACTCGATCGCGCCAGGGTGCACGGCGAAGAGCAGGGCGGCGATCCAGGCGGCGGCTCGGCCATGGAGATCTCGGACGAAGAGGTAGAGGACGCCCACCGCGAGAGAGCCACAAGCGATCGAGACGAACACGGCAGCGGTTTCCCAGTTGGCGATCGGTCCATGGACCCCCGCCACGAGTGCCGAGTAGAGCGGGTGGAAGGGGTGGGCGAGGGCCTGATCCGGGAGGCCTGATTCGATGGCTTCGGCCAGCGCCAGGAAGATCGGGCCGTCGTTGAACATCACCGCCAGGCCCTGCCAGCGCAGGATCCGGACCGCGGCGGCCAGGGCCACGATGCCGGCGAGCACCCAGGCTTCGCGGCGGGGCTCGAAGCGCAGGTCGGCAGCGGAAGCGGTGGCCATCGGGAGCGAAACGTAGGGGACGTTCATGAAGTTGAAATGGCCAGGCCGTCACGCGGGGCCTCGTGGGTGTATGCTCCGGAGATGCCGGATAGTTACGAACGGCTCAGCGCCCAGGACGCCACGTTCCTCGATCTGGAGACGCCGAGCCACCACCAGCACATCGCCGCAACGCTCGTCTTCTCGAGCGGCCCCTTGCGGACGCCCGATGGCGGCGTCGATATCGACCGGATTCGCGAGTACGTCGACTCGCGTCTCCACTTGCTGCCTCGCTATCGCCAGCGACTGGCGCGGATTCCGGTCGAGAACCATCCCGTCTGGGTAGACGATCCGCATTTCAATCTCGGCTACCACGTGCGGCATACGGCCCTGCCTCTGCCGGGCGATGCCTCGCAGTTGAAGGAGCTCTCGGGTCGGGTGCTCTCCCAACCCCTCGATCGGGAACGCCCGCTGTGGGAGATCTGGGTGGTCGAGGGCCTCGATGGCGGCGACCGTTTCGCGATGATCCAGAAGGTCCATCACTGCATGATCGACGGGGTCTCCGGGGTCGACTTGATGGCCATCCTGATGAGCCCGGATGCGGAGGTGTTGTGCCCGCCGGCTCCACCTTGGAAGCCCAGGCCGATGCCGAGCGGAATCGACATGCTGACGGGCGACCTGGCCCGGCGCTTCTCCGAAGCCGCCGAGGTCGTACGCTCGGCCCCCGAACTATTGCGCGATCCCTTCGCTTTGGCGGGGCGGATTCGCGAAGGCGCTCAGGCGCTGGGCGAAACGCTGGGAGCCGGGCTGCATAACACTTCGGAAACGCCGATCAACCAGCCCCTCGGTCCACACCGCAAGTTCGATTGGCACGAGATCGATCTCGCCCGCGTCAAGCGAGTGAAGCAGTCGCTGGGAGGTACCGTCAACGATGTGGTCCTGGCGACGGTGACGGGTGCACTGCGCAGCTTCCTCAGGCTTCGGCGGTTGGATCCGGAATCGCTCGAGATCCGTGCCAACGTGCCGGTCAGCCTGCGCTCGGAGGAAGAGCGCGGGACGCTGGGCAATCGCATCGCGCTGCTGATGCCGGAACTGCCGGTGGATGAAGCCGACCCGGTGGCCCGTCTCGACCGGGTCCACGCGACGATGGCCGAGCTCAAGGATTCGCGACTGGCCATGGGTGCACAGGTGCTGGCGGCCGTCAGTGAATGGACGAGCGCGACACTCCTTTCGCTCGCCGTTCGGAGTGCCGCCCGGGGGCGCCCCTACACGCTGGTGGTCACGAATGTGCCCGGCCCCCAGCTGCCGCTCTACCTGCTAGGTGCGAAGGTCGAGGCCTGTTATCCGGTCGTGAACCTGCTCCCCAACCAGGGCCTCGGGGTCGCGCTCTTCAGCTATTCGGGGACGCTCTACTGGGGCTTCACCGCAGATCTCGATCAGCTGCCGGATCTGGGTTCGTTTGTGAACGCGGTCGATGAATCCTTCCGTGAGCTCGAAGCCGCAGCTGAAGCCGAGGACAAACGCTCCAACCAAGCTCTGGCAGGGCCGCGCCCCGCCTGAGCCAGGCGTCAGACCATGCGGGTGGGGCAACCCGCCCCGGCGATGCTGGTCGCTGAGAATCTCGGCGGCCTCCAACTTGCCGCCTAGACTGCTTGGCGATGAAGACAGCGTACGAAGTCGGCGAGAGCCGCGAGGTTGCCGGCCAGAAAGGTTGGCAGAACCGGCTGTTCACGATCATCTTCGAAGCCGACACGCCGGCCGGCAAGCGCTTCGACGTCATCCTGATCGCGGTGATCGCCATCAGCATCCTGGCCGTGATGCTCGAGAGCGTCGAAGCTGCCCAGGCCAAGTATGGCTCGGCTCTGCGCATCATGGAGTGGGTCATCACGGTGTTCTTCACGATCGAGTATGCACTGCGGCTCAGTTGTGTCGAACGCCCGGCCAACTACGCACGCAGCTTCTTCGGGGTCATCGATCTGCTCGCGATCCTTCCGAGCTTCGTGAGCCTCGTGCTACCCGGCTCTCAATCCCTGCTGGTGATCCGCGGCCTGCGCTTGCTGCGCGTGATGCGAATCTTCAAGCTGGCTGGGTTCCTCGGTCAGGCCAACCTGCTGCTCGTCGCCATGCGGGCCAGCCGCCGCAAGATCCTCGTCTTCCTGGGCACCGTGCTCCTGCTCGATTTGATCCTCGGCTCCGCCATGTACCTGATCGAAGGTGTGGAGGGCGGCTTCACCAGCATTCCGCGATCGGTCTACTGGGCGATCGTGACCATGACCACCGTAGGCTACGGCGACATCGCCCCGGTGACCGTCCCGGGCCAGCTGCTGGCTTCGGTCGTGATGTTGCTCGGCTACGCCATCCTCGCCGTGCCTACCGGCATCGTCACCGCCGAGATCGTCGAACAGATCCGCCCCGCGGAAATCACGACCCGCGGTTGCCCCCATTGTCTGAGCGAAGGCCATCCTTGGGATGCGCGGTTCTGCAGGCATTGCGGCGAGCCGCTGCCTCCGCCCGAAGGGCATGTCGAGGACGCCGAAGAGGCCTCCGAGCCGAATCGCTAGTCTCTCTCCCGTCGCCCCCGTAGCTCAGTTGGATAGAGCATCGGTTTCCTAAACCGAGGGTCAGAGGTTCGAGTCCTCTCGGGGGCGTCAGCTTTCTTTGGCGAGTCGAGGGATCGGGGAGCTCTACTCGCTGGCAAGCTCGTCGAGCCGCTCCATCGTGTCGGCGTACTCGACG